>JADZDL010000019.1 GCA_020851075.1 Planctomycetota bacterium
GGTGGCTTTCTGCTACCACCCAAACCCGTTGCCAGGTCCAGACGGTGCAGCCTCGCTCACGCGTCTTCTTTCGAGGCCACCCAGACTGTCAAAGATCGTCTCGCACCGGCGCGTTCGCGTCACGTGCGAGGGGGGACCAAGGTAGCGACCGATCGGCTGCGGTCAAGACTGGCCTGCACTTTTCTTTTCCGGCAACTTCACGAAGGGCTGCGTGTCTTTTTTGTCGGATCCATAAACGACTTTTTGGTAGCTATTTACGTCGATTCATGGGGCGGGCATGTGCTCTCGAGTCGGCGCGGATTTCCTTCGCTAGCGGCGTGACTTTCTTGGGCCCTTCACGGCTTGTTTTGGCGACGCCTTCCCACCCCCCTCGAACAACCTGAAACGGCCGTCCCGCCGGGTGACTTCCAGCCCTCGTTGAGGAGGCCTCGCCCCTCGTCCCACCACCCGGTGCAAGCCGGGTTTCGGTCCCTTGGCGGCGCCGACCAGACAACCATGGCGATGCACTCGAATCGGATACGGTGGACCGCGGGAGCCCTGGCTTTTGGTGGTTTGTTGGCGCAGGGCCGGGCCCAGGTCGATCGCTACGAACTCGGCCTGCGGCTGCGCGCCTTCGAGCGCCAGCTGGCCAGCTGCAATGAGCCCGAGCCCAGGCGCGCCGCCATGGCCGAGATGGAATCGGCCGTACAGGCCTTCTTCCGGCTCGACACGCGCGAAGTCGCGGCCGCCATCCAACGCGCCAACGAGGCCCTTACGAGGCGCTCCTGGGGGGCCGAGGAACGCGCCGCCAGCAGCCTCCAACTGGCCTTCGCAGGACGACTTGTGGATCCCAAACAGGGCTCGCTCTCGTTCGCGGTCACGCGCGCGTGGCAGGAGGATGCGGAATGGCCCCGCGGACTGCGCCTCGAGGTGCAATTGCCGGCGGTGAAAGGCTGCCGGACGACGGTGAGCCTCGACGATCTGCCGGCCGCTGGCTCGCTTGCAGTCGACCAGATCCCGCCGGGGGAACACGAACTCGTGTGGTCGGTCAACCGCGGGGACCAGACCCTGCTCACGCGGCGCCAACCCCTCTCGGTAGCCAGCGAGTTGGCCAAACGGCTCGAGCAGCTGCGAGAGCCAGCCGAACGGGCGGCCGCCGTCGAAGGAACGCTGCGCACGATCGAATCGGCGACGCTCGTCGCCCACGTGCGAACCTTGGTGGGCATGACGCGCAAACGGCCCGAAGAGACGACCCTGCCCGGCACGCGCCTGCTGGAGGAGGCGGAGGCTCTAGCCGCGCTGGCCGACGGTGCTACCCACTACTCCGCCGGTCGCGTGGGACAGTTCTGGTTGCGCGTCCCCCTGGCGAAGGAGACAGCCGCACTGCGCCTCTACGCACCCGAAGTCCCCCACGACGCCCGCCGCCCAGTCGTAATCGCGCTGCATGGCGCGGGCGGCTCGGAGAACCTGTTCTTCGACGGTTACGGCGACGGCCTCGCCGCCCGCCTCGCCGCGCAGCGAGGCTGGTTCCTCATCGCCCCGCGCTGCAGCGGGTTTAGTGGGCCGGACCTGCCGAGCCTCGTCAAGGCACTGGCTGCGCGCTGGCCAATCGACACCGAACGCATCGCGGTCGTTGGACCTTCGATGGGTGCACAACTCGCGATCGCGAGCACCACGCAAGCCCCCCAGCTCTACCGAGCTGTAGCCGCGCTCGGGGGCGGCGGTTCGGCCAGGAAGAGCGCTGGCCTCGAAGCCCTGCCATTCTACGTCGGCGCCGGGGCGCGCGATTTTGGTCGAGGCGGCGCCCAGCAGCTGCACGAACGGCTCGTTCGCCTCGGTGCCAAGAGCACCTGGCATGAGTTCCCCGACGTCGAACACCTGACGATCGTGCAGTTCGCGCTTCCCGAGGTTTTTGAGTTCTTTGCCGTGGAACTCGCCCGCTGAGCGAGCGCTCCCGGGGGATCTTGTCAGCTCCGACAGGCGGTCAGCACCGCCACTTCGAGTGCCTGCGCAGCGAGCAGGAGGTCGGCACAGCTCCTCGCCGTCGCCCCCGACGTGAACACGTCGTCGACGAGGATGCAACGACGCCCGGCCACGCGCTGGGCCCGCGCGACAACGAAGGCGCCCGCGACGTTCTCGGCGCGCGAGGTCACCCGGGGATCCCCCTGGGGCAACGTCGCCCGGCTGCGCCTCAGGACTCCACTGGCAACCTCAAGCGAGACCCGCCGACCAACCTCACGCGCGAGCCATTCGGCCTGGTCAAAGCCGCGCTCGCGACGGCGCGAAGCGTGCAGAGGCACCGGAATCAGCAACGCATGGCGCCAGGGCCCACCCAGCGATGGCGCGAGCGCTCGCGCCATCGCCACCGCCAGCCGTCGGCCGGCGCCGGCATCCCCATCGAGCTTGAAGCGGCGCACGAGCGCACCGCCCGTGCCTGCAAAGTAGAACGGGGCCGCGTGCCGGGCCAGGTGGCGCAGGGCGCGGTGGTCATCCCCGCAGGATTGGCCGCGAACGAGCACGGGTTCGCCGCACCGCGGACAGCCACGAGCCGGGCGCCGCTGCAACGCCTGATCACAGGGTGTGCAGAGTCCGTTCGCAGCATCGCCGCAAGCAGGACAGACCGGAGGCAGGACGAAATCGACGAACGTGCGCAACAACTCGCGGCACGGACGGCGCAGGGTGCGGAGGATCGAGTTCACCCCTTGGTGGCATGACCCCCGTGCAAAACCATGGGGCGCGGACCGAAATCCGCGCGAAATCAGCGACCCGGCAGCGCGATGCGCCGCGCGCGGTCCGCCGAAGTGGTCGGCTTCTGCTGCTGAGGCACGCCGAGGGCCTGGCGCACACGATGGACGTATCCCTCCACGGTCATGTCCTTTGCGTGCGGCACACCGAGCGCTTCACCAATTTCCTTGGTGAGCTCCATGTCATCGGTGAACGACCATTCTTCGGACTGGAAGAACTCGCGCAGCAACTTCTTGAAGGCCCGCCGCGAGCTGTAGGCACCAATCGCATACACCGCCCCGGCAAACACGAGGATGCCGGCGCAGAACGCCAACGTGGTCCATTGTTCGTCCCACTTCGCCACGACTTGCAGCAGGAACCCCGTCGTCAAGAACAGGAAACCGATGATGACCTGCATGTTGTTGAGCGCGGTGTCGCGCACGCGCAGCAAGCTGCGCACCCCCACGCCAAGCGCGTCCTCCAGAGCCTTGCGCGGCTCGCGGAAGCGAATCGAGTTCGCCAGGAAGAAGACACCCACCACGTTGCAGGTGAGGCCAATGACGGCAAGTTCAGGGTTTTCCATGATCAGGAAGCGCACCGCCAGCTTGGCCGACCGCCCTTGCCAACCGTCCATGGGACCGGGAGCCGTGGGCCGGCTGCAGACGAACAACGAGCCAGATGGTAGCCACCGCCACCCGCTGCCGCCAACAACCCAGTGAAAAGCGCCCACCGCCCGGGCGCACGGGTGCCGCAGATGCCGCTGGCACCGGGGGTAGCGGACACTAGCATGCGCGGGCATGGGGGCTTCTCCCGAACCGACCTTCGACCGCGCGATGCTGCGGCAACTCTGCGAACTCAGCCGGCTCAACGTCCCCGCGGAGCTTGAAGTCGAGGTCCTGGGGCGGCTGCAGCGCGTCGTTTCCGCCTTCCAGGCGCTCGGCGAACTGTCCTCCGGGCCGGATCTCGCCCCCACCGCCCGCCCCGACGGCGTGCCGCTGCGACCGGACGAAGCCGTGGCCCCCCTGCCACTCGCAACCGTGCTGGCCAACGCCCCGAAGCAAGCGGCCGACTGCTTCCTGGTCCCCCGCGTGGTCGACGCATGACGCCCCTGTGGCAGCAGTCCGCAGTCTCGCTCGCGCGCGCCGTGCGGAACGGTGAACTCCGCGCGGCGGAAGTCGCGACTGCGTTTCTGGCGCGCATCGCGGCGCTCGACGGCACCCTGCATGCGTTCCTTGGCGTCGATGCCGAACGCGTGCTCGCGGAGGCATCCGCGCTGGACCAGCGCGCCGACCGGAGCACTCTCGGCCCGTTCGCCGGTGTGCCCATCGCGTGGAAGGACAACCTCGTGCGCTGTGGCGAACGCGCGACCGCGGGCAGCCGCATGCTCGAGAACTTCGTGGCCCCGTACACCGCGACCACGCTGGCACGCCTCGAACAGGCCGGCGCGACGCTGCTCGGCCGCACCAACCTCGATGAGTTTGGCATGGGCAGCACGACGGAGAACTCGGCGTTCGGGCCCACGCACAACCCGTGGGGCGAGAGTCTCGTGCCCGGCGGCAGCAGTGGCGGCAGCGCGGCGGCGGTCGCGGCGGACCTCTGCAGCCTCGCGGTCGGCAGCGACACCGGCGGCTCGATCCGGCAGCCGGCCGCCCTCTGCGGCATCGCCGGGCTGAAGCCCACCTACGGCCGCACGAGCCGTTACGGCCTCATCGCGTACGCGAGTTCCCTCGATTGTGTCGGCGCGTGCGCGCGCTACGTCGAGGATCTGGCCCTCTGGCTCGACGTCTGCGGCGGCAACGACCCCAACGACGCGACGAGCCGTTCGGATACCCCGGCCGGTGACGCTCCCACGCTCGCCGCGCTGCAACAACGCCGCGACCTCCGCACCCTGCGCATCGGCATGCCGTGGCAACTGAACGGCCCCGGCCTCGAGGACGAAGTGGCCGCCAGCATGCAATCCGCCGTGGAGGTGCTGCGCGGACTCGGCGCGCAGGTCCACGAATGCTCGCTGCCCGCGGTCAGCTACGCGGTGCCAACCTACTACCTCCTCGCGATGGCCGAAGCGTCGTCCAACCTGGCCCGCTACGACGGCGTTCGCTACGGGCTGCAACGCCCTGGCGGCGGTCGCATCGAAGCGATGATCGCCGCGAGCCGCAGCGCTGGTTTCGGCGCCGAAGTGAAGTTGCGCGTGCTGCTGGGCACGTTCGCGCTGAGCCACGGCTACCAGGACCAGTACTACGGGCAGGCGCTGCGCGCGCGCGAACTGCTGCGCGCGGAGTTCGCGCAGGCGTTCGAGCAGTTCGACCTCTTGCTCTGCCCGACCTCCCCCGCGCCAGCGTTCCCGCTGGGCAGCCATCGCGACGATCCGCTCGCGATGTATCTCTGCGACGCGCTGACCGTGCCCGCGAGCCTCGCCGGCCTGCCGGCGCTCTCGCAGCCGTGTGGCGCCACCGCCGACGGCCGCCCGATCGGCATGCAGTGGATGGCTCCCGCGCAACGCGACGACCTCGTGCTGCAAGCCGCCCATGCCTTCGAACGCCACACCAGCCACCACTTGCGGAGGGCCCGGCCGTGATCGACTACACGACCGTGATCGGGCTCGAGGTGCACGTCCAGCTCGCGACGGCGTCGAAACTGTTCTCGCCAGCACCGGTTGCCTCGCTCGGCGAACCAAACACGCGCGTGCAGCTCATCGACCTCGGCCTGCCAGGTGTGCTGCCGCGGCCCAACGCCGCGGCGATGGTGCTCGCCGTGCGCGCCGCCCTGGCCCTCGACGGCGCCGTGCAGGAGGTCTCGCGCTTTGCGCGCAAGAACTACTTCTACCCCGACCTGCCGAAGGGCTACCAGATCAGCCAGTTTGAAGAACCGTTCTGCCGCGGCGGGACGGTGCCAATCGGGGCTGGCCGCACCTGCCGTCTGCACCGCATCCACCTCGAAGAGGACGCCGGCAAGCTCACCCACACCGACCTCGGCACCCTCGTCGACCTCAACCGCGCTGGCGTGCCGCTCGTCGAGATCGTCTCCGAGCCCGACCTGCGCGACCCCGCGGACGCCCACACGTTCCTCGTGCAATTGCGCGAGATCCTGCGTTTCGCGGGTGTTTCCGATTGTGACATGGAACTCGGCTCGATGCGCTGCGACGCCAACATCTCGCTGATGCCGAAAGGCGCACAGCAGTATGGCACCAAGGTCGAGATCAAGAACCTCAACTCGATGAAGATGGTGCAGCGCGCGCTCGAGTACGAAGTGCGGCGGCAGACGGCGGTGCTCGCGGCAGGCGGCACGATCGCGGCGGAGACCCGCGGCTGGAATGACACCAAGGGCGAAACGAGGCCGCTGCGCAGCAAGGAGAACGCGCCCGACTACCGCTACTTCCAGGACCCGGACCTGCCGCCCCTCGTGCTCACGGACGAGTTCGTGGCCCGGGTGCGCGCCGAGCTGCCCGAACTACCCGAAGCGCGCCGCGCGCGGTACCGGCAGACCTTCGGCCTGCCCGACTACGACATCGGGGTGCTGACGCAGGATCGAGCCCTCGGCGACTGGTTTGAAGCGGTGACCGCGGCGGGCATCGAAGCCAAGACGGCCGCCAACTGGGTCATGACCGGGGTGCTGCAGACGATGCGCGAACGCGCGCTGCCGCTCGAGGCACTGCGCATCACCCCGCAGCGCCTCGCCAGCCTGCTGCGGCTCGTCGATGCGGGCACGCTCACCCACGGCGCGGCCCAACAGGTCTTCGCGTGGATGCTCGAACACGACGGCGAACCATCGCAAGGCGTGCGCGAACTCGGCCTGGAACGACTCACCGACCCGTTGGTGCTCCAACCACTGGTCCTGCAGGCTATCGAAGCCCTGCCCAAAGCGGTCGCCGACGTGCGCGCCGGCATCGAGAAGCCGTTCGATGCCCTGAAAGGCCACGTCATGCGCGCCACGCGCGGGCGCGCCGACCCCGCCATCGTCGATGCGCTGCTGCGTGCAGCCATCGGCACCGTAGGCCCGTAGTCGTTTCTGCGACGCTGGATAGCGCGGAACCTCGCCCGCTGCGACACATTGCACCTTTTGTCCGCACCGCGACCACGCCGCGCTCGTAGCATGGCCGGCCCAAAAGCCGGTTCCCATTCGAGGACCAACTCCGAGGACATTGATGCACCGTTCCCTTTCGCTGTTTGCCGCTCTTGCACTCTCCACGTTCGCCGCTGCTCAGGAAGTCGCTCAGGAAGCTGAGTGGATCCAGAACTTCACCGATGCCAAGGCCAAGGCCAAGGCGGAGAAGAAGCACCTCCTGATCGACTTCACGGGCTCGGACTGGTGCGGCTGGTGCATCAAGCTCGACGAAGAAGTGTTCTCGAAGGAAGCCTTCAAGACCGAAGCGCCGAAGCACTTCGTGCTCGTGAAGCTCGACTACCCGCGCAACAAGGACCTCGTCACCGAGGAGATCCAAAAGCAGAACGCGGAACTCGGCAAGAAGTACCAGATCCAGGGATATCCGACGATCCTGCTCTGCGACTGCGAAGGTCGCGTCTACGGCGCCACGGGGTACCAGGAAGGCGGCCCGGAAAAGTACAACACCCACCTCGGCGACATGAAGAAGCAGGGCGATGCGTTCGTCGCGGCCATGGTGCGCGCCGATGCGGCCAAGGGTGTCGACCGCGCCAAGGCGCTCGATGAAGCACTGTCGGCCATCAGCGAAGAAACCGTTGCCAACCACCACCTCGCCGTGATGCAGGAAATCTGCACGCTCGACGCGGACGGCAAGGCCGGCCTGAAGAGCAAGCACGAGGCCAAGGTGAAGGAAATCGCCGAAGCCAAGGAACTCGACGAAGTGCGCGGCAAGATCGAAGAAGAACTGAGCCCGATGATGGAAGCTCAGGAGTTCGACAAGGCGATCGCGCGCCTGGACGAGATGATCAAGGCGCCAAAGAACGTGTCGCAGCACCAGCTCGCGCTGTTCTACAAGGGCATCGTGATCATGCAGGGCAAGCAGGACGCCAAGGGCGCCATCGCCGAGCTCGAAGCCGCGCTGAAGCTCAACAAGGAGTCGGCGATCGGCAAGCAAATCGAGCAGATCATCCCGCGCATCAAGAAGATGGCGGAAGAGAAGGGCGGCGAGAAGAAGGAAGAGGGCAAGGAAGAAGGCGGCAAGTAGTCGCCTTCGCTGCCGTGCGCGCCGACCAGCGGGTCAGCGCACGGCGCGGAACCCGACCAGCTCGATGCGCGGCGCCATGTAGTCGTCGCGCACGGGCTCCTCGCGGCACAGGTCGGTCGACAGGTACTTCTTGTTGGAGTCGCAGAACACCGTCACGACCGCGGCGGCTTCGCCGAGTTCTTCGACGAGCTGCGCAGCGCCGAGGAAGTTCGCGCCCGAACTGATGCCGACGGCAAGCCCGAGGCCGCGCGCCAGCGCCTGCGCCATGAGGATCGCGTCGCCGTCCCAGACGTCGACGATGCCATCGAGCCAGCCGAGATCGACGACGGCGGGCACGAACTCATCGGAGATGCCCTGGATGCGGTGTTTGCCGACCTTGTGCCCCATGCGCAGCGTCGGCGAGTTCGCCGGCTCGAGTGGATGCACCTTCACTTTCGGGAACGCCGCGCGCAGGGAACGCCCAACGCCCATCACCGTGCCGCCAGTGCCGACGCCGGCGACAAACGCGCCGGGCCGGCGTCCAAACGCTTCGAGCTGCAGCAGGATCTCGGGCCCGGTGCCACTCGCGTGCGCGCGCACGTTCGCCTGATTCTCGAACTGGCGCGGCAGGAAGACCCCTTCGTGATCGCGCGCGAAGTTCTCGGCGAGTTGGACCGAGCCTACGAACCCACCCTGCGCCGCGGACACCGGCACGATCTCGGCGCCAAAACTCTTGATGAGATCCACGCGCTCGCGGCTCATCCAGTCCGGCATGAAGATGCGCACGGGGTGCCCGAGCGCGGCCCCAAGTGCCGCGAACGCGATGCCGGTGTTGCCACTGCTCGCTTCGACGATCGTGTCGCCGGGACGCAGCTGCTCCTGCGCGTAGGCTTCGGCCAGGATGTGGCACGCCATGCGGTCCTTCACCGACCCCGTCATGTTCATCGACTCGTACTTCGCAAACAGGCGCCGTTCGTGGCCATCGAAGCGGTAGAGGACTTCGAGCAGGGGCGTGTTGCCGACGAGCTGGCGAACGGCGGCGACGCTGCGCGCGGCGGCGGGAGCCGAGGCGTGGATGGTCATGCGCAGAGTGAAGCACTTCGGCCGGCCCTTAGCCCCCCAGGCGAAGTGCGTACTCGGGTATCCTCCCCGACTATGCTCAAGGCCCTCGCCCTCGCGGTCTCCTGTGCCTTTGCTCCGGTGCTGCTGGCCCAGCAGGATTCTGCGCACCCAGCCGTCAAGGAACCTCTGGAGGCACCCGATGCCCGCTGGCACGGTGCGGTGTCGATCGAGCATGGAGCCGTCGGCAAAGCCGCCCGCTTCGACGGGCAGACCGCCCACATCGATGTGGGGCCGTGCCCGGTCACCAGCCGCGAGGCATGGACCCTGCGCTGCCGGATCCGCACCACCGCGGCGAACTTCTGCACGCCTCTGATGGCGCGCGCTGGCGAGGCGGTCGGCCTGTCGTTGGTGATGGGCCGAGAACCTGGGCACGTGTCGTTCGAAGCGTGGTCGTGGACCAGCGTGCGCATCGGCTCGCAGCAGCGCCTTGACGATGGCGCCTGGCACTCGATCGAAGTCGCCTACGAGCCCAAAACCAACCTCGCGCTGCTGTTTGTCGACAACGCGCTGCAAGGTTCGGCAGAACTCGGCGAAGGCGCCTCGCCCGACGCCATGCTGCGGCTCGGCGACAATATCGGTGCGCACCAACCGTTCGCGGGCGACCTCGACGAAGTGGAACTGCTCCGCACCACGAGCCACGCCGAGCGCTTCGCCGCGTTGGCCCCCGCCGTGTCGCGCGTCGCGCTGGCGAGCTCCTTGCGGCACCTGCGCGAAGTCACGCTGCCGCGCCACACCGCGTCGTTGGCGCCCGAAGTTGCGACCGACTGGCCAGCCCATCGCCTTGCCGTTCGCCGTCACGTGCAGGACAGCCTCGGGCTCACGCCACGGCCCGAGAACGTGCCCCTCGACATGCAGGTCCACGCCGAAGTGCGCCGCGATGGCGTTCGCTTGCAGCGCATCAGCTGGATCGGTTTCCCGGGTCAGCGCGCGACCGGATGGCTCTGGTTGCCCGATCCGATGCCAACCGGGCGCCTGCCCACGATCCTCTGCCCGCACGGCCACTGGGAGAACGGTGCGCGCCATCCAGTCGTACAAGCGCGTTGCGCGTCGTTTGCGAAGTTTGGCTGGATCGCGCTGGCGATCGATTCCGTGCACACAGAAGACGTTGCCACCGGCGTCAATTCGGTCGGCGCCATGACGTGGCACAACCAGCGCGCGCTCGACCTGCTGGGCGCGCGCGACGACGTCGACACCACCCGCATCGCCTGCACCGGCGCCAGTGGTGGTGCGCAACAGACCTACTACCTGATGGCGCTCGAAGACCGCCTCGCCGCCGCAGCCCCGATGGTGATGGCGTGTTACTTCACGGAAATCGTCAGCGACACGAGCGCCCACTGCGGCTGCAACCACGTACCGGGCATCGCCGCCGGCACCGACGTGCCCGAGATGTGTGCGGTGTTCGCGCCGAAACCAGTCATGTTCGGCAGCGTCACGGGCGATTGGACGCACAACTTCCCGCGCGAAGGTCTGCCCGAACTGCGCGCGCTGTGGGCGCGGCTGCAAGGCCCGCAACCGCGATCGCGGCACGCCAACGAGGGGCACAACTACGATCGTCCGATGCGCGAAGAGGTCTACGCGTTCCTGCACGATGTGTTGTTGGGCCCCAGTGCCGACGGACAGCCGCGCCTGCGGTTGGCCGAGCCGGAGTTCGCCGTGTTCTCCCCTGCGGAACTGCAACCGCTGCTCGCCGCGCGCCCAGCAGCCAAACTCGACCCGGTGGCGATGAGCAAAGAGCTCCTGCAGCGCCGCCCCGCGGTCGCAACGCTCGCCGAGCTCGCGCCCGGGCTGTCGTTCACGCTGTCAAGACGCGAACTCGAGTGGCACGACGGCGCCGACCAGGCGTGGCGTCTGGGTGAATTGCGCGGCAATGACGATGTGCCGATCCCGGTGTACATGGCGCCTTCGAAGGCCGACGAAAGCGCGCCGTTTACGGTGTTCGTCGACCCTCGCGGTGCGGCCGTCGCGCGGGCCGCAGCGGATCCGTGGTTGCGTTCGCCGCAGCGTGCCGTGCTCGTCGAACCAAGGCCCTATGGCGCGTGGGCACCGTTCCGCGCCGCCTGGCAACGCAACGGGCTCTTGCTAGGTCGCGGCGAAGGCTACCAGGCCGCCCTCGACGTTGCGTCCGTCTGCAGCAACCTGCCGGGCGATGCGCCCGTGCACCTCGTCGGCCTCGGCGAAGCTGGCGTCGTGGCTCTGCTCGCCGCGCACCTGTGCCCACGCATCGTGCGGATCGTCACCAACGACCTCGGCCCCGCGTACGAAGAGAACGGCAATCGCCTGCCCTTGTGCCCGGGGCTGCGCCGTTGGCGTGATCTCCCCGAACTCATCCGCACGCTGCCGAGCACCTGCGACTACGAGCTCGGCGGCGCCGTTCGCGAACTGACCGGCAGCCCCAACTGGAAGATCTGCCCGCCGTTTTCCGCCGAGGAGTTGTCTTCGCGCTTGTTGCCGCGGGTCCGCTGAAGCACACCGGCCACCAGCGCCGCGAGCACCGCCGGGCCAAGCACGAACAACAGCGGCCGGAACGGTTGCAGATACCGCGGATCGGGGATCACGGGCAGATAGGCAAGCGTGCCAAAGATCGCGAGCCCGGCAATCGCGCGCAGCAATGCGGGAGTGCGCCGGCGGAATAGAAACCAGGTGGCACCCAAGGCCGCGAGCCCCATGCACGGCACATGCAACCAGCGCATGAGGGCCCCGGTCGCGGCGACGACGGCCTGGCTGTCGTAGGGATTGTTCGAGACGTCGTAGACGAGCACGCCGTTGCCCTGCACGAGGTTCCACCGCCACAGCCACAGCGGCTTCTCGAGCAGATACCAGGACGCGTAACGCCACGGATCGGCGGCAATGCGCCCGGCGAGCACGGTTCGGAGATTCTCCCACGAGGAGCCGAACGCGGGCTGTTCGGGATCTTCCCGGTACGGGAACCCGACCAGCCGTGGATCCTGGAACACCATGCCCGGATAACTGCCGTGGCTGATCGACGCCGTCATGCGTTCGCTGCCGGTTCGCGCCAGAGTCTGCGACTGGTTGCGCACCGTCCACAACGCGAACGGCAACATCGCGCACAGCAAGAGCGTGATCGCACGCGCGCGGCCGAGTGTTCGCCACAGCGCGAACACGACCACGAACGGCACAAACACGAGCGTCTCGTTGCAGAGCACGGCAAAACCGAGCACCAGCCCCGCAAGCGCTGCATGCAGGACCCCGCGCGCGGTCGCCACCGACACCAACCACAAACCCGTGGTGAGCACGAACGTCGTCCAGCACTCAGTGAGGAAGTAGCCGCTGGAGACCACGAGATGCGGACTCAGCGCGCAGAGCAGCGCGGCACTGAGCGCGGGCAGAAAGCCAAGGCACGCGCGCGCAAGCCGATAGCACAAGAGCACGGTGAGCCCACCCAACGCCACCTGCAGCCAAAGTGCCAGGGACATCCAGTGCGACGTCCCGCCAACGACGCGGCACAGCGCGAGCAGCAGCGGGTAACCCGGCGAGCGGAACGAATCCGGCAACGGCGGCAGTTGCGTCGAGGTCGAGTACACGCCGTGCTCGACGAGGTTGTAGGCACACTGCGCATACTCGCCGGCATCCACGCGCAGTGGATTGGGCACATGCGCCATCGCCACAAACCCCCAGCGCAACGCGATCGCCACCGCGACCACGATCCCGACCAGCACGGCCCGTTCTGCCCTTCGCATGCCGGGTTCATCGACAACCGCGGCCTGCCAGCTTCACGCCGGACCGCTCAAAAGCCCGGAAACACCCGCAGCGTGCGTTCGTGCCCTGGAGCGGGGCCGATATCGCGCCGGAAGACGATCGACATCTGCCCTTTGCGCCGCGGCACCTTGAGCACGAGCGCCTGCGAACGTTGCCCCGGATCGCGGCCACTCGGGCCAGTCTCGGTGATGGTCACCACGTCGACCCCTTCCTCCTCGCTCACCGACAGGCCAAAACCCGGCCAGACGCGCGCTTCGTCCGTAGCGAGCACGACGATGCACTCGTGTTCGAAGTTGGCCCAGTCGTCGGGCAACTGCAGCGCGCGGCCATCGAGTCCTGCACGCAACGCCCGCCATTCGGCGAGCGTCGTGGCGCGTTCGCACAAGGGCTCTTCCCGCTTGCTGACTTCGCACTCGAACGCGCGCAGCACGGGCAGGATCGTCGGGCCGAGCAACTTCGTCGCCTGAAACCGCTCGACTGCACGATGGCTGCCAACCGCGCCCGGGACGGGCAATTCGAAGTCGAAGACGCCATCGTGTCGCGGCACCGCGAACCAACGGAACTGCGGCCCGGCTGCGAGTTCGGCTTTCGAGTCCTGCTGCCAACGACGCAGGATCGTCCACGGCCGAACAGTGTCCCCGCGCCGCTCCGTGCCGTGCATCGTATAGAGCGACGGGGACGCCCCGCGCACGACCACGACCAGCACCTGCGAGAAGTCCACGCCCGGAATGGGCACACCCAGTGCACGTTCGCGCCAGAATGCACGCATCGACACGGCGTCGCCAAACATCTGCACTTCCGCGCCGGGATCGGCCTTGCCCTCCCCCATCGCCGCGAGCGCGAGTGGCGAACGCGCCGGCAGCACCGTGCGCCAGACCGTGGCCCCCGCAATCGGTTCTGCTTCGGTCTCAAACCACGTGCTCGCTCGCCAGGGCTCCCAACTCACTGGGATCGCCAAGACCACCCAGCGCCCGTCCACGAGCTTGCCGCCGGGCTCGCCCACAAAGCGCAGCAAGCGGTTGGGATTGCCTGTCAACGACTCAAGCACAGAGACGCCTGGTTTGCCACCGCGGCCCTTGCCGTACCAAAGGACCACGACGAGGTCCTTCTCGTGATCGACGGCGATCGAAGCTTCGGGCAACCCTTCCTCGCGAACGATCGTCTGCCACTGCTCCGCGTCCCGCGCGACGCGAAAGCGTTCTTGGGTGTCCCCGCCGCTGCCGGCGGCCAGCACCCTCACCACGCCACCATCCTGCGCCAGCCCGGCCACGGCCCAAAGGGCACACCAGACGCAGCGGGAGAAAAAGCGCATGAACACAGCAGAGCGCGCACGGCACCCCGCAGCAACTGCCCCACACGACCATTCGTCGCGTAGCATGGGCGCATGCCGAATCTGCCCCTGCACCCTGCCGCGCTCGCGGTGTGCGCGCTGGCCACCCTGGCCCCGGCGCAAGAACCCAGCGCCACCACCAGCCCGGCGATGCTCGACATTGCAGCGGCCTACGCTGCCAAGGTCGCCGCCTCCGCGCTGTTTGTGAGTGGGCGCACGCTGCAGTCGGTCCTGGACGAGGAGTTCGCACCGGATCGACCACTGGAGGCCATGATCCGGCCCCTGCTCAAGTTCGACGTCGACACCGAACACCGCACCGTCACGTGCCGCCTCGGCAAGAGCCAGGCCCAGGCAGTGGCCACCACGAACCTCGGTTGCACGCTCGTGCGGCCGGACGTTCCCGCGGCAACGCTGACGAACCGGGCGGCACCCGGCGTCGCCGACCTGCAGGCCGATCCCAGCACCACCGACTGGCCGCTTGGGGAACGGGTACTCCTCAGCAAGGTGCCCGATGCAGTCGATCTGTCGGCCGTTGCGAAGGCTCTCGACCTTGCGTTCGCGGAGCCAGCGAAGGGCAACAAGGTCCGCACGCGCGCCGTCGTGGTCGTGCACCGGGGACGACTCGTCGCCGAACGGTACGCCGAGGGTTACCGCGCCGACATGCCACTGCCCGGCTGGTCGATGACGAAGACGATGGTCGACGCCTTGCTTGGCGTGCGCGTGATGCAGGGCAGACTCGACCTTCTGGCGCCACTTCGCGCCGTGCCCGAATGGCCGACCGACGATGAGCGCAGCAAACTCTGCCTCGCCGACCTGCACCGCATGGCGTCGGGCCTGCACTGGACCGAGAACTACGACGATCCGTCGAGCTCGGTGCTGCAGATGCTGTTCGGGTCCAGTGACCACGCCGCGGTGCAGGCACAACAGCCCGCCGAACATGCCCCAGGCACCACCTACCGCTATGCGAGCGGCACCACCAACCTGATCTGCCGCGAGCTGCGCCGCACGTTCGCCAGCGATGCCGAATATTGGGCATTCCCGCGAACGGCGCTCTTCCAACGCCTCGGCATGCGCAGCGCGGTGATCGAGACGGACCCAAGCGGCACCTTCGTCGGCAGCTCCTACGGTTTTGCCACGGCGCGCGATTGGGCTCGTTTCGGCATGCTCTACGCGCAGGATGGGGTGTTCGCTGGCGAACGCATCCTGCCCGAAGGTTGGGTGACGGCCTCGGCCGCACTTACCCCCACGAGCGACGGCGACTTTGGCCGCCACCTGTGGCTCAATGCCGACCCCGACGGGGAAGGCCCGCGCGAACGCGCGTGGCGCGACCTGCCCGCCAACCTCGTGCACATGGACGGCCACGAAGGCCAATACGTGTGCGTGATGCCGACCGAGCAGATCGTCGTGGTCCGTCTCGGCTGCGCAAAACGCGGCGGCTTCGACCTGCACGGGTTGTTGCGGCGCGTTCGCGACGCCTGCACCCAACCGAAGTAGCGAGGCTACGAGATCAGCGTGGTCGTGGCGTCGGTTGACTAGGCTCGATGTCCGTCCACGGCCCGTCGGGGTCGGGCACCCCTTCCGCGCGCGGCTGCAGATAGTCGGCCCAGCGGTTGATGAGGCGCAGGTCCCCGGCGACGAGTCCATGCAGGCCCGGATGCTTGCCGAGGATCTTGCCGAGCACGGTCGCCTTGGTGCGCAACGGAATGCGCGGCAGCACCGAGTCCACGGGTCGATCGTACTGGAAGATCACGCCCTCCCCATCGTCGCGGCGCAGCTTGACGCGGATCTCGGGGTAATTGCGCCCCCGCATCCAACGTTCGCCGAGATTGGTGGCATCAACTTCGAGCAACTGCGGGCAGTGGACCACGAGCGGCGCCAGCTCGTCGCGCCACTCCAGTGCGATGGCCGCAGCAGCGCGAATGCGCGGCTCGACGATGGGCTGGCCTGGTTCGAAGCGCAAGGTCGTGGGGCCACCTTCCTTGTAGAGCCAGACGGCTGGCAGGGGTGTATCCACCCATGGCAACGCCGTGCAGTCCTTGTCGACGAGGCACAGCTTGGAACCATCTCCCGCGTGCACCGCCAGGATCGGCCGCCGCAACTCGAGGCGCAGGCGGAACTGGTCGGGAAACACCCGTTCGATGCCGGCTTCACGCACCCATGGCACGCTCTGCAGACCATCGCGCAGCCGGGTACCGGCCACTTCGTCGAGGATCGGAATCTGGTCCTGCAACCAGGGCGCCAGGTCCCCAGCGACCGCCAGCAGCAGCGGCTTGTCCAGCCACTCCGGACGGCTCGCAAACCCGACGTGGTCGAGCACTACGGAAGGACTGTTCTGCGCCGTGTGCTGCAGGCGCGCGGCCAACACCGCCGCAGCCCGCGGGCCACAGAGCCAGACGGTCAGCGCAAATGCGCCGAGCACGAAGATGCGGATCGTCCAGCGCGAGGCGGACGAACCTTCATCACTCGACGCAACGAGTTCGGTAGCTGCCAACGGACCGCGACTCGACTGGAGTTGGGCTGCATGGCACCAACGGGCGCCTGCGCAGCGACGAACCGAGGATCAAGCCGCCACGGCGAAGGCACGAACCTCGTGCCGGGCGGCCAACCGGGCCCCGAAGAGGGCCATCAGGAACGACTCAGTTGAGGCGCGTGACGACGGGCTTGTTCTCGACCTTGGCGCCGCGATCGCGCGAGCTGCCGCTCGCCGACTCGCAGTCATCGACGAAGATCTCCAGCGTATCGAGCACGTTCTCGACGAGGTGGCGATCGATCGTCACTTCGCGCGCGCCCTTCGCGCCGTCCAGTTCGTGCTCAAGCAGGCGCGAGAGGATCTTGATCTGCGAAAGGTGGCGACCGACGAACTTGCCGACGTTGGTTTCAGGCTTGTTTTCCATGGCTGTCTCCAAAGTAACTGGCGGGCAGTTGACCACTGCGACACCAGGCGTCACGACCAGGCATGGCCGCGACTGGACCGGTTGCGAAACGCCCCGCAGGCCTGCGAAGCGTGCCGCAGCATAGCTAGCGATCGCACGATTCCAACCCAGAGCACGATCGCACCGGAGGTTGTCCGCGGGAACGCTGTGGACAAACATCCACAACTTCGTCAACGAGAACCCACGCCACCGCCGAACGAACCGTTCCCAAGCCGCGCGCCATGTGCGATGCTGGGCAGGTGCCCCAGTCTGGACCGCCAACCGCGCCCTCGATGCTCTTCAAGGGCTACACGCTCAACGACTTCCAGGTGAGCGCCGCCCAGGCGATCGAAGCTGGGAAAAACGTGCTGCTGGCGGCCCCCACCGGCTCGGGTAAGACGCTCGTCGCCGAGTATGCGATCGACCGCGCGGTGCGCGCCGGCCGCCGCGCGATCTATACGAGCCCGATCAAGGCGCTCAGCAACCAGAAGTTCCGCGACTTCAAGAACGAAGGGCTGCGCGTCGGCCTCATGACGGGCGACCTCACGCTCGATCCCGATGCGCCGATCGTCATCATGACGACGGAGATCTTCCGCAACGCGGTGTTCGAGGATCCGCGCCGCTTCGACGACACCGACTTTGCGATCTTCGACGAAGTGCACTTCGTCGATGACATCGATCGCGGCACGGTCTGGGAAGAGAGCCTGATCTTCGCGCCGCCGCACGTGCGCTTCGTCGGTCTCTCGGCCACCATCGCCAACCTGCAGGAGTTTGGCAATTGGATCCGCTTCGTGCGCCCGCACGAACTGGCGGTCATCGAACATACGAAGCGCCCGGTGCCACTGTCGCACCGCCTCTACCATCACGACGCCGGCGTGTTCCAACTCGCGCAGCGTTCGCGCGCACTGGCCCTGCACGAACGCGCCGCCGCGCGCGACCAACGGCACGGCACCCGCGAAGGCCGCCGCGAGCGCGAACGTTCGCGCTGGGGCGACAAGCGCGAACGCGGCCAGGGTCGACGGATCCACACCGGGCCGCGCCCCTACCAGCTGCTGCTCGACGAGATCCAGAACCGCGTCCTGCTGCCCGCGCTCTACTTCTGCTTCTCGCGCAAGGAATGCGAGATCAAAGCCGAACGCAGCATGCATCGCCGCCTGCTCGACCGCGCCGAACGCGAGCGTATGCAGGACATGTTCGACGAGATCTGCGCGCGCTTCGAGCTCGATCCCGAGCAGGATCCGGGCCTACGCGGCATCCTCGGTCGCGCGCTGCAAGGCGTTGGGTTCCACCACGCCGGCGTGTTGCCGATCCACAAGGAAGTCGTCGAGCGCCTGTTCACGTCCGGCCTTCTGAAGCTGCTGTTCACGACGGAGACGTTTGCGCTCGGCATCAACATGCCCGCGCGCACGGTCATCTTCGATCTGCTGCGCAAGTACGACGGCGTGCAGATGAACTACATGAAGAGCCGCGACTACCTGCAGATGGCGGGGCGCGCGGGGCGGCAGGGACTCGACAAGAGTGGGCTCGTGATCTCGATCCTCGAGGACGAAGACCTTCGCGAGGCGCCCTTGTCGCGCTACCACAGTGGCAAGGTGGAGCCGATCACGTCGCGCTTCAACCTGTCGTATTCGACGGTGCTCAACCTCTACGACCGCCTCGGCGGCTCCGGGCTGCTCGCCGCCTACGACAAGAGTTTTGCCGCATTCCAAGCCCAGACCGGCAGCGAAGCGACGCGCAAGAAGAAGCGGAATGCCGCGCGCGCTGCGCTGCTGGCCCGCGTGCAGATCCTGCGCGACGCGGGCTACCTCGGCGAAGAGGGTCTGTTGCCGCGCGGCAAGGTCGCGCAGCGCATCAACGGCTACGAGATCCAAGCCACCGAACTGCTGTTCAGCGGCGTGCTCGACAAGATGGACATGCACCAGCTCGCCGCAACCTTCACGGCGCTGATCCACGAAGAGCGCCGCCGCGCCGAGCTGCGCGGCCATCGCCGCGAACCAGGCAAGCTCATGGCCGAAGCCGAGGCCGCCGTGCGCAGGTTCGTCGCCATCGAACTGCTGCAGGGCGTCGAGACGCCGGTGAAACAACCCGATTGGGGCATCGCCGCCGCCGTGGACTGCTGGAGCCGCGGCGGCACCGTCGACGACCTCGAGCGGCTTGCCCACACCGACGCCGGCGACGTCGTGCGCACGCTGCGCATGGCGATCCAGATGATGCGTCAGGTCCGCATGACCGTCGGCAAAGGCGAAGCGCTGGGCGCCCGCCTCGAAGAAGCGATCGTCGCGATCAACCGCGACGTCGTCGACGCCAAGCGGCAGTTCGAGCTCGGCTAGCCACTAGCGGGGTGGCAATCGGCCCCGTGGCGTCGATCAGGCCGGCCACGCAAAACGCGTCGTCTGCGCCGTGTCCGCGCTGCCATCGAACTTGCGCAGCTGCACGAACATCTCGATCTCCGCCGGCTTGCCGTCCTTCACGTGCACCCGGAACTGGATGCAGCGCGGGTCCTCTGCCGAAGGATCAAACGAGTAGCCCCACGGAAACCATGGTTTGCCCTGCGCCCCCGTGGCTCGCGCCTGGGAGGTCATCGCCGCCGGTTCGAACACGGCCCCGGCCGTCTGGCTCGAACGAATGCGCACGCGCCAGGTGCCGTCACTATCGGTCTCGCGGTAGGCGACGAAGGCATAGTCGCAGTTGAGCACCGCATCGTAGGCGGCCACATAGCCCAGCTGCTGGTAGGTCTGCGAAGTGGTGTTCGCGGGAGGCTCGACGAGGAATTGGCTCATGCCCAGACAATCCGGAACCCCACGAATCCGTTACCGGAGGAACCCGGATTCTGCGGGATCAGGAGTTCTCGCGGTGCCTTGGCAGGTCGGCAAAGCCGAACTTGCCGTGCAACACGCGGAAGAACTGGGCAGGGCCGCTCGACAGATGCCGGAAACGCATCTTCGCGGGATACAGCAGCGCCCGGCCGCCGACGGGCACCTGGCACTGCACCTGCCCATCGATCTGGCAGTAGGCATACTTCTTGCCCCCCGTCTCCACGACCTCGATCTCGATGCCGGCCCCGACCGGCAGCACCAACGGCCGCGCGCTGAGCGTGTGGGAGGCGAGCGGCGTCAGCACCAACGCATCAAGATCGGGCGTGAGCACCGGACCTCCCGCGGCCATCGAATAGGCTGTCGAACCCGCCGCCGTCGCCGCAATGAGGCCGTCGCCGCGGTAGGTGGCCAGCTCCGCCGTGCCGCGCATCGCGCGCAGCGTGATCATGCCGCCGACCGCCGCGCGACTGACGACGATATCGTTGAGCCCGAGCACGGGTTCGCCGTGCCGACCTTCGGCATCCACGGCGACGCACCAGAACATGAGGCGCTGCTCTTCGTGCAGTTCGCCCGCCAACAGCAACGTCAGCGCCTGTTCCGCCTGCTCATGCTCAAACGCGGTGAGAAAGCCGAGCCGGCCGCGGTTGATGCCCAGCGTCGGCAACTGCTGCTCCCCCATCCGCCGCGCCGCGCCTAGCAGCGAGCCGTCGCCGCCAAACACCACGACGTAGTCAGCCTGCTTGCCCGCCAACGAGGACTCGCGGTCGATGACGATCTCGACCTCGCAACCGCGGGCCAGGAGCCACGCGGCGTGCTGCTGCACGATGGCGCGCGTGCCACCCTTGCGCTCATCGCCGACGACGAGGATCCGCAAGGGGCCGCGGCGCACTGGGTCGCGGCGCAATGGGGCTGGATCAGTCATGCACTCTCACCGCGCTGCGGGAGCTTGCTTTTCGGCGAGAAAGCGCGCGGCAACGTGCGATGCCGTGAGGCCGCAGTGTTCGAGCACCTGGTTGCGGCTCATGTGCTCCAACAACTCGTCGGGCACACCCATGATCTGGACCTGCGCGCGCACCGGGCCGTGCGCGGCCACACATTCGAGAACGGCGCTGCCAAAACCACCGACCTGCGTGTGGTCTTCGAGGGTGACGACGCGGTCGTGCCGATCGCAGAGCGCGAGCACACCCTGGTCGTCGAGCGGCTTGCAGAAGCGCGCATTCACGACCTCGATGTGCACACCCTTCTTGTCGAGCAGGGCCGCCGCTTCGAGCGCGGTCTGGACCATGTGCCCGTAGGCGAGCACGGCACCGTCGGCACCTTCGCGCAGGATCTCCATCTTGCCGAGTTCGAGCGGCTGCCGGCGGCCGTGCCAGCCGAGCAGGTCCCCCTGATTCGGCGCATTGCCGCGCGCGTAACGAATGCCGCTCGGCGCGTCGAGCGAGATCGCGAACTGCATCATCTCGTGCAGTTCGGGCCCATCCTTGGGCGACATCAGCACGATGCCGGGCAGACAACGCAGGAACGCGATGTCATAGAGCCCGTTGTGGGTCATGCCGTCTTCGCCGACGAGCCCACCGCGGTCCATGGCAAACACGACCGGCAACTTCTGCAGGATCACTTCCTGGAACACCTGGTCGTAACCGCGCTGCAGGAACGTCGAGTAGATGGCACAGACGGGACGCATGCCGGCGGTCGCCATGCCCGACGCCATCGCGACGGCGTGCTGTTCGGCAATGCCGGCATCGACGAACCGCTCCGGGAACTTGTCGCGGAACTCCATGAGCCCGGTGCCGTCCGGCATCGCCGCCGTGATCGCGAGCACGCGCGGATCCGTCTCGGCGAGGTGATGCATGCCTTCCCCAAACCACTCGGTCCACGAACGACCGGGCTTCGTCAGGGGCACCACGGGCTGCAGCACGCACGGCTCGACGGGCACCTTCTCGGGCTTCTTCTTCGGCTGCGGTTTGGCCGCGTGGGCGCGATCGTAACGATCCTCGCTGCCGGGCACACCCTTGCCCTTCTCGGTCAGCACGTGCAGCAGCACGACGCCATCGAGCTTCTTGATGTTCTCGAGCGCGGCCAGCACTTCCTGCACGTTGTGGCCATCGATCGGGCCGAAGTAGCGGAAGCCCAGCTCTTCGAAGATGTGGCCCGGCACGACCATGTTCTTCAACATGTCGACCGTGTCGCCGAGCTTCTGGTCAAGGTCCTTGCCTACGACCGGAATCGCCTGGATGAGGCCGTGAACGGCCTCCTTGGCGCGATTGTAGAAACTGCCCGAACGCAGTTTGTTGAGGTGACGCGACAGTGCGCCAACCGTCTTCGCGATCGACCAGCGGTTGTCGTTGAGGATCACCAACAGGCGTTCCTTCTCGAGCGAACCGGCGTGGTTGAGCGCTTCGAATGCGACGCCGCAGCCCATCGCCGCATCGCCGACGACCGCCACCGAGTAGCGGTGGTTGCCGAGCATACGATCGCCCATCGAGATGCCGAGCGCCGCCGAGGCCGCGGTGCCGGCGTGCCCCATCAGGTAGGCGTCGTATTCGGACTCCCACTTGTTGCTGAAGCCGGACAGGCCACCCTTCTGGCGCAGCGTGTGGAAACGCTCCTTGCGCTCGGTCAGCAGCTTGTGCGGGTAGCACTGGTGGCCGACGTCCCAGACGAGGCGATCGTTCTTGAAGTCGAACGCGTAGTGCAGGGCGACGGTGAGCTCCACCACGCCCATACCGGAACCGAGGTGGCCCCCGGTTACCGAAACGGTGTCCAGGATTACCTTGCGCATCTCGGCGCAGAGCGCCGGGAGTTGGTCACGTGGGATCTTCTTGAGGTCGACAGGGTTGTCGACCTGATCGAAGAGAGGGGTCGGCGAAGGTTGATCCAAGGCCTGCTCCGCGGCGGCGTTCCAGGAGGTCAGTAAACCGTGGACGCCCGGAGCCTGACCTCGGTTGGCCAGGCTCAGTTGCGACGTTCCACGGCGTAGGACGCAACATCTTGCAGCAGCAGCACCGCCGCGTCCAGCGT
This sequence comes from Planctomycetota bacterium, assembly GCA_020851075.1. Taxonomy (GTDB): domain Bacteria; phylum Planctomycetota; class UBA1135; order UBA1135; family UBA2386; genus JADZDL01. The sequence continues at coordinate 22,744 of JADZDL010000019.1, forward strand.
GGCAACCGGAACTCCGCGGAAGGCTGCCGCCGCCGCCACCAGGCGCGGGGCAAGTTCGCGGGCCTCGGCTGCCAGCCTGGCAGCCGTGGCAAGGCTCGTTTCGAGACCCACCATGGCCGGCCAGGTGAGTTTGCCCAGGGCCACGTCGGCCAGCGGGTTCTTGCCAAGTTCGGCCGCGCTGCCGGTCAGATCGAGGCAGTCATCGGCGATCTGGAAGGCCCGGCCGAGCCGATCCCCAAACTGCCGCAGCAGGTCCAGCACGGCGGCGGGAACCCCATCGCCGCGACCGGCGCCCCCGGCCTGCGCCCCGGCCAGGGCCCCCACCAGCAGGGAGGCCGTGATGAGGGCCCCCGTCTTGTGGTCGTGGATCCACTGCACGCGCTCCAGGCTGTGATGCCCCGCATCCCCCTCGGCGGCAAGGTCTTCGACCTGCCCGCCGACCATGCCGAGGCTGCCGGCCGCGCGCGCGAGTTCGACCACCGCCGCAGCCCCCGCGCTCGCCGCCCCTTCGAAGGCCACGGTCAACAGGGCGTCGCCAGCGAGCAGCGCCATCGCTTCGCCGTAGACCTTGTGGCACGTCGGCCGGCCGCGGCGCAGGTCGTCATCGTCCATGCACGGCAGGTCGTCGTGGACGAGGCTGTAAGTGTGCAGGCACTCCAACGCCGCGGCCGCGCGCAACGCCGTGGCGGGGTCGGCGCCGACGGCCTTTGCACCGAGCAGCACGAGCATCGGACGCAGTCGTTTGCCGCCCGGGAACAGCGCGTAGTGCATCGCCTCATGCAGGCGCGCGGGCGCCACCGCGGGCTTGGGCAGCAGTTCCAACAACGCCTGGTCGACGTGTGGCAACCACGTTTGCACGAACGGGAGGAACACCGCGGCGGCGGGACGCGTCACTTCGTCACCACCATGCCGAGCATGATATCGAGCGCCTGCTTGGGCGTCACTTTGGGGAGTAGCATGCGAAAGCCTTCGGCCGTGATCGTGGACTCCACGCCGCCGCGACGCAAGACGCCGTTCTTGAGCAGCAGCGAAACGACTCCGGCGGCTTCGTCGACCTCGATGGCCATTCGTTCGCAATCGGCGCTCGACAGCAGGCGGTGCTGGTTGTCCGTACCGAGCAGTTGGACCGACAGGAAGTGCCCCTCGTGCAGTCCCCGGCAGCGGTTGATGCGCAGTTCCTCGGCGGTGCCCGCATCCGCCAGCAGACGATCGAAGCGGTCGAGCCACTGCAGGCGCGTGATCGGATCGAGGTCGCTCGCGGGGCGCTTCCGCTCCCCCACCGCCGGCTCCGGATAGATGCCTTCGGGCCGCACCAGGTACGGCAGGCGTTCTTCGAACATGCGCGCGTCGATGGGCTGGAAGACCAGTGGCCAGCCATCCGCCGCCAATTCGGCCCGAACCCCATCCTTCGTCCGGGTGCCCTCGAAGAAGCGCAGCACGAGCTTGCCCTTGCCGCGGTCGAGTTCGGCGATCATCTTCTTCGCGCGCAGGTACTCGACGCCGAGCCCATCGGCGTCGGTCACGAGCAGTTCGACCTCGTGCAGGCCAAAGCCATCGAGCGCGCTGGCGGACAGGAACCGCTGGTGCAGAAACCCCTCGGCGTGCAGGCACTCGTGCAGGGCCGCGAGGCACACGCGAACCCCCTCCGGGATCGGGGCCAGGCTTCGCGCCGAGGCGGCGGCCTCGGCTTCGGCCCGCGCGGTTTCCGCTTCGGTGCGCTTCTTCACGACCTCCGCCATGCCCGCGAGCTGCTCGGTGCTGCGGCCCACCTCGGTCTCGAGCCGCCGGACCTCCGCGGACATGCCAGCCAGGGAATCGCGGGCGGCCTGCGCTTGCTGCGCCTCGTGGGCCGCGATGGCGTGGGCTTGCCGCGCTTCGACCTCAAACCGGCCGGCAACCTCCGCCAGGCGCTTGGTCTCGAACACCAGCCAGACGGTCGACACGGCGAGGACCGCGGCGAGAACGGGTACTAGGCGCAGGCGCATGGGGGCGATTGTGACGTCCAACCCCGCCGTTTCCTCCCCTCACCTGGCCAGAGGCTCACTGCCAGGACGCATTCCGGTTCTTGTTGTGCCAGTTCTGCCACTCAAGGTGCTTCTTGAAGTTCTGGCGCGTGAGCTTGGCCAGCGTCGCATTCCACTTGTCGAGGAACGCGGATAGCCGGTCCTTGGCATTCAGCGCCTGCATGTTGCCAGAACCCAACTGCGAAGCGAGTTCCTCTTCTTCGCCCCACTTCTTGATGAGGTCGCTGACGATCTCCTTGCGCACGGCTTCCTTGGCTTCTTCGTAGTTGCCAAGCGCTTCACCCGCCGCCGCCATGAGCGCGGCTTCGGTGTTGTTCACGGCCTCCTCGGTGAGGAACTTCGCCATCGACTCCTCTTTGGTCTTGCCGAGGCTGCGCAGGAAGAACTCGCGCAGCGGCGCCCATTCCTTGCGCTTCGGGTAGCGCTTGTTTTCGTACGCAGCCTTCAGGACCTTGGCACCGTCGAGACCGCAGTAGCCGAGCGCCACGGCCGCCGCCGAATAGAGGCTGATGTTGTCGTGAGGCCGCAACTTGCCCTGCGTGAGCGCCCCGTCGAGCGCCTTGGCGATGGCCAGGCGATCCTTGTCTTCGACGCCAGCCTGGAGCTTCTGCACGAGGACATCGATCGCGGCGACGCCTTCGGCATCGCGCGCCATCTTCTTGTCCATCACGCATTCCTTGAGCAGGACGATCTTCTCGGCAACCTCCTTGTCCGGGCCCTTGGCGGGAGCCGGAGTCTGCGACGACAAGGGAGCGCCACCCAACAGGGCGAGGGCAAACAGGGCATTCAAGGCAACACGGATCATCACAGCACCTCCGGGGTCGTTTTCGGCCAGCGACGTGCGACGGATGGAACCACTCCGCAGCCACGGGCCTCGGACCACGTAACAAATAGCGTTCCCGGCTCTGGGATGGGCGGGAAAGTTCGCTGCCACCGAGGAACTACGGTCCGCTTCGCGTCCGCCGGGGCCCGCAAGAACCGTGACTTCTCAGCGCAATTCCTCCAGCAGACTCCGTGCCGCCGTGCGGACCAGCGCCGGATCGAGTTCGTGCCAGCGACAGGGTTGGGCCGCCTGCGCCGTCACACCGAGGCCCTGGAGTGCCGTGACAAGTTGCCGCGCCAGCGTCCCAAACCCCCGCGTATGCGGCCCTTCCTCTTCGGACTCGCGCAGGAAGTCGGCAATGTGGGCCAGCACGAGGCCCGTGTGCGGCGACAGCGACAAGGCCGCCAGTTCGGCGCGGCGCTCCATCTCCGCTTCGATCGCCATCGGTGACATGGCATTCTGGAACAGCAGCACGAGCCCGCGGCCGAGATTCTGTTCGATCGGCAAGTAGCGAAAGGAGTCGACGAGGTGCTGCCGCTCGTGCGTGCGGATCATGTCGAGCACCGCGAGGTCCAGGTCACTGTCCTGCACAGGGGACAACACCGCCAACCGCCAGGACACGTCGAGCGGGTCCATGCCGGCATCGGCCGGCAGCGGATCCCGCAGCAGCGCGCCACCATCTTCGGCGGCGATCCGACGGCGATCCGCGATCGTGCGCGACCAATCGCGCACGGCATCGAAATCGATGAGGAAGTGATTGAGCAGCGCCACGCCAGCGAGGTCGCCGCCGACCACGCCCGTCATCGCGCGCACATCGCGGTCCATCGCCACGACCTCGAGACAACGCCCGGCGAGCGGCAGTTCGGGCACCGGCGGCAGTTCCTGCACGGAGAACCGCGACAGCAGCATGCCCTCGACCACCCCACCGGCGCGCCGGCCGAGCACGAAGTGCCGGTTGTAGCGATCGAAGTGGGCCGCGAGATCGCCCGTGAACGGGTCCTGCATCTCGCCCACCATCGGCACCTGGAACAACTCTGGTGCGCCAACGACATCGCGGCCGAAGATCTGCTGCGACAGGCTAGCCAACTGCGACATCACCTGGCCCACGCCCTGCCGGCGGGTGTCGCGATAACCCTGGTAGAGCAGGCGGCGCAAACCCGATTCGAAGGCCAGCTCGGCTCGCGCCTCATCGCGACGCTGCACGAGCCCCGCCTCACCCGGCCAACGCAACAGTGCGGCCGTGGACAGCTGTTCGACCTCGGCCACGAAGCCGGTGCGCAACAGCGCATCGAGCAGTTCGACGCTCTGGGCTGCGGTTGCAAACGCATTCCCGCCGTGCCACGGGCCATCGAGCAGATGCAGCCAGCGCGACCGCAGTTCGTTCGGCTCGGCAGCGACGACTTCGCGCGGCACGTCCTGCCGCACGATCGCCAGAAACCCATCGATGTCGCCGACCGCCGCGGCACTGCGACGCAGCAGTCGCCGCAGCAGCGGCGTCGGTGCCTGCTCGCTGCGCGCCGCCAGCGCGGCGTGCGCGGCCAGCGGCTGCATCGCGCGCTGCAGCATCTCGACGAGCGCCCGAGTTCCTTCGCCAGCGCCAAACGCGCCCCAGACCGCGGGATCCTCGCGCAACACGTCGAGCACTTCGGCCTGACGCTCGCTGCTCGTGCCAGCCTGCAACCAACGCAGGACAAGGCTCTGCACGGCCGGGTCAAACGGGCGTTGCCGTTCGGCGAGCAGCAGGTTCTGCCACGCTTCGCCATCCTGGCCCGACCCGAGTCCCACCTGCGCCAGCCCCAGGTGGCCGACGCCAGGCACGCGGGGATCCTTCACAAGGCGCGTATAGACTTTGCGCGCCGGATCCCAGTCTTCCTGGTCGCGCAGCAAGGCCGCGTAGGCAACCGCCACCAACGGGTGCGCATCGGTGGCGGCGTAGAGATCGGCGTAGATCGCCAGCGCACGTTTGGGATCGTCCTTGCGCAACGTGTGGGCAAGGCCAATCCAGGGCCACAGCGAGTTCGGCTGCATCTCCGCGGCGCGCGTGAAACTGCGCAGTTTTGCCGCCGTGCCATCGGTGAGTCGGCCGTGCAGGTAGAACCCCAGCGCATCGTCGCCGGACGCGATCGCCTGCTCCGCTTCCACCCGCAACAGGCCGCGCCGCCCCCGTTCGCCGAGGATGTCCTGACGCAGGCGCCGTGCATCGGTATGACGCGGCTCGTCGCGCAGCACGGCCTCAACCTGATCGAGTGCCACTTTGCCGCGGCCACGTTCCATCTCGCGCCGCGCCTGCAACACGGCCACATCGGCCGGCGCCTCGGTCCACGGCAACGACTCAAAACTCGACGGTGGCCCACCGCGCGGCAACGACCGGCAGGACACGACGATCCCAAGGACGATCGCCAACGCACAACGACTACGACCCATGCCGCCTTGATACGGGAGCATGCGCGCCACGTCGAGACTCCGCTGGACCGACCGTGGTCTCCCGGCGGAGAGAAAGGCAGTCCCGCGGTGTTGCGTGGCACCGCGGGCGCCCGACCACCGGCTGCCACCCCCATGGCTGCCAGGCAGTGCTCACCTGCCGTTCGCAAGGCCCCCACCCCACGAACGTCAGTGCCCAGACCCCCTGATCCCGCACGGTCTGTGCAACACCGCGCCCGTCTCCCCATGACGGCCACACGATGCGTAGACCGGGCATCGACCACTTCGCGCAAGTTCTTGAAGCAGCGCACCAAACGCCGGTGTCATGGTGCGCTACTACGGACCTGCTGCCGGTTGCCATCACTTCGTGCGCCGCACTTCGACACCACGCTGCTGCTTGTTCTGCACGTTCTGCTCGAGCCACTCGACCTGGCGCGCCCGATTGCCGCTGTTCTGGTTGAGGTTGTTGTCAAACGCATCGAAGCCAGGCGCCGGCTTGCCAGGCTTCGGTGCAGCGTTTTCCGGCACCGGCACGGGCGCCGGTTGGTAGCGGCCTGCCTGGTGCACCCCGGTGCCGCGGTAGAACGCGTATTCGTCCCCCTTCTGCACGATCACGGTCGAAGGCCCGATCAGGTTGTCCGCCACGAACAACCCGCGCAGATCGGTGCGACCACTGCGCACCTCGGAATCCCCCTGGGCACTCACCTTGACGAGCGCATCCGCGAGACACGCTTCGCCTTGCTTGCAGTTGACGCGAATGCGGCCGACGTCGAACTGTTCTTGCGCCTCGATGCGCAGATCGGTGCGCAACACCATGCCACTCGCCAGCCGATCGCCACCGCGCAGCACGACGAGGTAGGCACCGGGCGCCGGCAGCGACAACGGCACCTTCTTCTCGACGGTGCGGTAGTCGCGCCCAGTGCCGAGTTCCACTTCAAACGACAACTGCGGCTTGATGCCGTGCAACTGGATGCCGCGGATATCCTGCAGCGACCGTTCCATGAGGTAGAGCCGCATGAGGTCGACGCGGAACACCTGCACCGACACCTTGTCGACGTTGCGGAACGACACCTGCAGCTCTGGCGCTTCCTTCAAGGCAAACGTCGCCACCTCCGGCAACGACAGCACCTTCTGCTGGAAGTAGTCCCGGGCCTCACCGGCATCGGCGAAGCGCTCGGCGACCTTCTCGTAGGCCTGCAGGGCCAGGGCCGACTCGCCGCGCGCGTGGTGGATCTGCCCCTGCAGGTAGACCGCATGCCACTGGCTCTCGCTTGCGCCCATGCCGCCCCCGGGCAACGGGAACTGCTCGTCCGCGACGCGGCGCAGCACCGCAAACGCCTGGTCGTGCTGGCCGAGCGCGAACTGCGCATACCCTTGCGTGTAGAGCAGTTCGTCGGTGAACGTGCTGCCTGGGTAACGCAGCAGCGCGGCTTCACTGACGGCCAGCGCGGACTTGAGGTCACCATCCTCGACGTGCGTGGTCGCCCACGCAAACGAGACCTCCTCGGCCATCGGGTCCTCGGGATGGAGCACAAGGAACTCGCGCAGCCCCTGCAGCGCGCGGCGCCGCAGCGAAACCGCAGTTCCGACCTTCTCATCGACGGCCTGCCCGATGGGCAACGCCGCCGCCTTCGCCGCCAGTTTCTGGCTGATGCTGTAGCGCACGACGCGCATCGTCGGCAGGTCTGGATAGTCGCCGAGCAACCTCGTGAGGAACTCCGCAGCCGCGCGCACTTCGCCGTGTTGCTCGAGCACCGTCGCCACCGCCGCGTCCTTGAGGAAACTCGCTTCGGCCGTGGCGCGGAACACGAGCAACGCCGCTTCGAACTCGCCGAGATCGAGGTAGCTGCTGCCAACGGCCGTGATCTTGTCGAACGGGATCACGAGCTCGGGATATCGATCCTTGAGTTCTTCGAAGAAGCGCACCACCGCGCGCGCATCGCCGCGCTCGATACCGAGCATGAGCATCATGCGCACGACCTCGCGATACGGCTGATCCCGCAGCGAACAGTCCTTCTTCTGCCAGCCATCGAGCAGCGACTGCAGATGTTCGTAGGCTTTGCCGAAGGCGGCTTGCCGAACCTCGCCAGTCGCGGCTTCCCCGGTCGCAAACCAGGCGCTGCCGAGATGGAACAACTCGTCGGGCGTCAACCGGTATTCATCGAGGTCCCCTTGGCCTCGCGCATGGATGCGCAGCGCCCCCGGTTGCCCGTACGCAAACAGCTCCGGGCGCAAGGCGGCGTGCGCAAACAGCGGCAACACCCGGAAACTGCCCGCGAACCGCGCTTGCAGTTCGTAGCGGATCGTGCCTGAGCCCACCCCTTCGCGGCAGTAGAAGACCAGGCGATCGGGCTGCACCTCGACATGGTCAAACGGCCCTTGGATCGACGAGCGCAGCACCGAACAACCGGCCGGAATCGGTTCTTCGACGATGAGCGGGGTCATGGTCCGCAAGCCTTCTTCCTTGCGCACTTCGAACGACACGTGCACCGAGCAACGATCGCCCACGCGCAACTGCGTCACCTTGTTGTCGAAACGCGCGACATTACGGCCTTCGACCACCGCGAACCCGGCTGGCACGGCCTTGCCGTCATGCCGCAGCGGGGCCGCATGGTAGGAACGGGACACGCGCAGGCGGTCGTCGTTCTGGTCGCCAGGCAGGAAACCACGGCCGAAACCTACGAGGTTGGCCCGGTAGTGCACTTCACCGCCACCTTCGACCTGGATCTCGACGCGATTGCCGCGCGAGAGGCAGTCCGCCGCGGCCACACGGAACACCTGCCCGTAGTCCGCCGCGGCATCGGGCAGCAGCGCCTTGCCGTTGCCGCGCACCGTGACGCGCGTGGCCTTCGGTGTGCCGGCACCGGCATTCTGGGCTCTCACGATGGCCTCCAGGGCGGCCGCCGTGGCCTCCGCCGTGCCCCAGCCGGCGCCTTGGCGTTCGGCCTGCAGGAACGACAGCGCGGCCGTGCCCAGCGCGTCGCGGCGATCGGCCGCGAGCAGCGCGCGCGCCGCCAGCGCAACCGTCTCGAACGACTGCTTGCCGAGGCTCGCCGCTGGCAGTTTCTGGCGCAGTGGCTCGAGCACTTCGAGCGCCGTCTCCGGGCGCCCCATGAGCTGCCAGGCTATGGCGAGCCGCGCGAGGCCATCCACCGACAGGCTGGTCCGCGCGCGATGCAGCGCGTTGATCGACTCGAAGCGCACCTTGCCCGCCGCGGCCAACGCTAGCACGAGGTCCGCACGGCCCTCGGTGGGTGCCGTTCGCAGCGCATCCTGCAGGACTTCTGACGCCCCGTCCAGGAGCTCGGCTGCACCAGCAATACCGCGCGCCTGCGCGGCGGCCAGCAGCCGAACGATCTGGCACGTGCTGCGCAGGTCGAGCCGCTCCTTGCCAACCCACGCGAAACCGCCGCTGCCGAGCTGCTGCGCCGCCAGGCCGGCGACCACCGATGTGGCGAGGCCCAGCAGCTGGTCGCGGTCGACCTTCGAGCCGGTGCCAGCCTGTTCGAGATACCGCAACACGACGAGCGCCCCGAGCGCCTGGCTACTGCGCGCGAGATTGGTCGCCCACAGAAACCGCTGGTTCTGCAGCTGGAACCCAGCGCCCAACGCGGCCGCGATCAAGTCGCGACCAGGATCCGGGCCGATCTCAACCAACAACTGCAACGCCGTGTACTCGCGGCCTTCGGGCAACGACAACTCGAAGCTGTTGCGGTCGTTCGTGCTGCCACTGCGACCAGCGCGCATTTCCACGCCGAACGGCACCACCGGAATGCTGCGCTGCAGCGCGTCCCCCAAGGCCCCCGCCTTGGCAGAAAGGGTCATCGCGAGCTCGCCGGAGGCACCTGCCGTCACCGGCACCTCGATCTCCTGCTCGCCATGCGGCGCGAGGTTCGGTGTCGAGCGACCACTGCCGGCCATCACGCCCGCGGCTTCCCAAAGCAACTCGACGTCCAACGCCGCAGCGGTGAGGTTGTGGGCCCCAACCCGCAGCGTGGTGCTGTCCCCCTCCGTGAGGATTGGCGGGCCGATCAGTTCGATCTGCAGTTCCTGCTCGGTCTTCAGGCTCGCCACCGCTTCGCCAACCTGCGTGTCCACCGTGGCCCCGTAACCTTGCAGGCGCCAGGCCGTGAGGGACTGGGGCAGCTTGACCTTCGTGGTGGCGCGGCCATCGGCGCCGGTGACCAGCGCGCTGATCCAAGCCCCCGTCTCGCGGAAGTCCGTGCGCGGTTCGTTGGCGGCGTTCGGCATGGGCGCTGGCACGCGCGGCAACGCGATCCCATTCTGTCCCCCCCCGACACTGAACACGTCGAACTCGTCATAGAGCAGTGTGCCAGCCTGGCCCTGTTCGACGAGAACTCGCCGGGTGCCGCCGAGATAGAAGTCATCCGAGCCGGTCTGGGCCAAACCCGCCGCCTGAACCTGGGCCGGCATCTGCGCCATGAGCCGCACCGCCGAATTCCGCTGGTTGGAGTCAAACCCTGACTGCTGCATGGAATCGAACGCCGATTCGCGCCCCTCCTGCTCACGAAGCAGCACCTGCTCCGATTCCGCACGGCGCTCCTCCGCCAGCAGGGCTTCACTGACTCGCCGCGCGGTGCCGCGATAGCTCCACGTACAACTCGAAGTCGTCGCGAAGGCCGTATCGCGCAATTGCCCATGGAAGAACGCGCCAATCGGCGGCGTATTGGCAGACGTGAGCCGCCACAGCGCTTCATCGACGAGCGCCAGCGACACTTCGGCCGCCACGGGGCGCCCTTCGGCGTCCTTGGCCAGCACGGCGACTTCGACCTCGCTACCAGGCCGCGCCGACGACGGCATCGAGAGCGTGATCTGCAGATCGCGCTCGACGCGGAAGTCGCGCTGCGCTTCGTGCAGATGGCTGCCGTCGATCATCGCGAGCGCGAACGCGAAGTTCGGCGCATGCATGGTCTGCAGCGGCAGGCTCAGCATCGACTCACCCGCCGGCAGTCGCCGCGACTCATAGGCGAGAATGCCGTCCCCTTGCCACGTGAGCAGCGCCAGCCGTTCGCCGGCGCGATTCATGACCTTGACCTGCGCCGTCTCCCCGACGTGGTAGGTGTCGCGTTCGCCGAGCAGGCGCAACTTGACGTCGTCGTCCTCGCCGGAAATCTGCAGATCGGTCGTGCCCGCGATGCTGGTGCCAAAACGGTCCACGAGTTCGACGCGAACCCGATAGCGGCCACCCTTCGCCGCCGACAACACAGCGCTGCCCTTTCCCGAAGCATCCGTGCGCAGGGGCACACGCGCCTGCTCGACCTCGGATTGGCCATTCGGTGCCGTGCCCGAGGGCTCCAGACGCAGGAGCACCGCCGTGGCCTGCCGCGCGAGCGGTTTGCCGCTGCGATCGCGCACGTCCGCCTGCACCGCAAAGGTCTCCCCCGCCAGGTACACCGGCCGCACGGTGCGCACAGCGACGGCGAGCTCCGTCGTCACGACCGACACGAACGCCGCCTGCGTGACGTCTTCGCCGGGCACGGTGACCACGAGCCGCGGATAGGCCTCCTCGGCGAACTCGGTGGTCGCGAACGTGAACGGCACCTCGCCAGCGGCGTTCGTCGTGCCTTCCTGCACCGCCTGCTTGCCGTCGGGCAGCGCCATCGTCACCTGGATCGACTTGCCCACCGCGGGCTCACCATAGAAATGGCGCAGGACCGCACGCCCGCGCACGGGTTCGCCGCGGAACACGACCTGTTCGTCAAAGACGAAGTCGACAAACAGGCGTGGGCGTTCGTACTTCGCGACCAGGAACTGGCCGTGGAACACGACTTCGGGGCTGCCCGTGCGGTCCACCTGCAACCGCCAGTTGCCAAGCTCGGCATCCGCGGGAAGGTCGAGTTCGCTCGCGAAACCGCCAAATGCCGAGAACGTGATCTCGCGCGCCAAGGCCACCCGGCCACTCGGATTGTAGACCCGCAGCCGATAGTCCGACGCCGTCGGCACCTCGTAGACGCCGTTCTTCACTTCGCGCACGAGCCCCTTGCAGAACATGCGCTGGCCGGGCTGGTAGAGCGGTCGATCCGTGTACAAGTAGCCCTTCGCGGTGAGCCCCGCCGAGTAACTGAGCTCACTGAGATCGAGCGAACTGGCTCCCGAACCGACGGCATTCACCGCAAACACCGACAGCCCGCTCGTCTGCTGCAGTTCGGCGCCCTTCCAGCGATAGACACCATCCGCGCCAGTCACACCTTCGCCGAGCACCTTCTTGCCATCGCTGAGCACCACCTTGACGCCGCCCTCGGCGCGCTGCTCGCGCACGTTCTGCGCAAACACGAGGAACTCGTGCCGGCTCGACTTGCTGATGAGCGCGAGATCCGAGACGAGCACCATCGTGGTCGCTTCGAGCTCCTGGTCGTCGACCTTCACGACGTAGGCGCCCGGGCGATCGAAGCCGATCTCGACGTCGCGCGACGTCTCGCGGTACTTCTTGTAGTCGGGCACGGGGCTGTCAAACTGCCGATCCGCGGCAATCACTTCGATGTCGAGTCGTTCGATGTCGCCGGTTGTATGCACCGCGCGGAAGTAGTCTTCGAGTTCGAGTCGATAGACGCGCACGCGCACCTTCTCGAGGTTGCGCGAGGTGACCTGGAACACCGCCTTCTCGTCCGTGCGGAAGACATGGTCCGTGCGCAGAGCCAGCGACTTCGCCACCAGCCGTTGCAGCGCGGCCATGGCCTGCCGCGTGTAGGGACCTTCCACCGCGCGGTATGCGGTCAGAGCCGCCTCGTAGTTGAAGGTGCGCGTCTCGAAGATCCTGCCGATCTCCAACTGCGCCCGCGAACTCGCTTCTTTGCCCGGATACTTGGCCACACAGCGTGCGAAGGCCTCGCGCGCCTCATCAAACTTCTTCTCCTGCAACAGCATCTCGCCAAGCTCGTAGAGCAGTTGCGGATTGCGCGAGTCCAGCGGGTAGGCCGCGGCGAACTGCGCAAAACGCTCGCGGGCCAATGCAAAATCAGGTTTTGGGCCCGCGTAGGCCGCGTTGGCCAACGCAAACTCCGTATCGACGATTGCCTGCTGCACCCGTTCCCACAGACCATGCGCGGGATGGCGGCTCAGGTACTCACGATAGGCGGCGATCGCCGCGGGAAACCGCCCCTGTTCGCGCAGCACGTCGCCTTGCAGCGCGCGGGCCTCGGCAACTTCGGCCAAAGGCTGGTCCCCATGCGCCTGCAGGAACGCCGCGAGCGAAGTGAGCGCGTCCTCACTGCGCCCCGCGTGCAGGTAACACCGCGCCAGCAGGTAGTCGGCGATGCGCGCCTTTGGGTGCGCCGGGTAGCTGGCGACCAGTTCGCGCAACGCGCCGACGGCGCGTTCGATCTCGTTGGCAGCGGGCTCTGGGACCCCATACGCAAGCGCCACCTCGTAGGCTGCATCCGCGGCCTCCGCGCTGTCGGGAGCCTCCGCACGAAGGTCGCGCAGGACCGCCCGCGCACCCGAACGGTCCCCGGAATTGCGCAACGCCCTGCCGAGCGCCAGCATGGCACGCAATCGGCCGTTCGCGGCGTCGAGCTCGGCGAGCAGTGGCTTCAACCGTTGGGCGGCATCCTTCCACATCGTCGCCATGGCGAGCGCTTCCGCGGCCTGCAGACGAACGGCGCGAGCCTTCGCCGGCGACAGGCCAAGATCGAGGGCCTGGTCGAAGAAGGTCACCGCCGTGGCAAACTGCGGAGGTTCGACGGCGAGGGCCTTCGTGGCGAGGCCGAGGTAGGTCGCCGCAACATCCTCCTTGCGCTGCAGCCCGACGAGCCGTTCGACCTCCGACCGATACAACTGCGCCGCCGCCCGCAGGTCCCCGCTGCGTTCCAGGGCCTTGGCCCGCAGGAACCCACCGGCGGCCGCGTAGGTGGACTGCCCGTGCTGTTGTTGAAGCTGCAAGAAGGCCTCGATCGCGCCCTTCGCATCCCCCGCGAGCAATCTCGCGTGCCCGAGCAAGAACGCGCCGCGGGCCTGATCCTCGACCGGCAGCTGCGGCAATACGCCAGCAATCGCCGTCGCGGCCTCCGCGTACTTACGCTGGATCAACAGGTCTTCGCCGCCCTTCAACTCGGCAAACCCGATCGCCGCGAGCAATAAGAGCGCTACACCGACGAAACAACGAACGAACAGACGCGTAGCGGGGAGTCGGCGCATAGGGATCGGACCTCGGGCTAGAAACCACCAAACCAGGACAGCGCGCGGCGTTCCCTGGGGAACGTCACCGCGGCATCGTAGCGGTTGGTGCGAGCACCGGGCTACATCCCAGCAGGCACGCGGCGCGGAGCCCGGCGCGTCCGGCTCACTGCACCAGGAACTGCATCACGGGGGCTACGCCGATTTCCCGCGTCCCCACCGTCGTGGCGAGCCCCGACGCCCAGACGCGACCAACGGGCTCCCACCCGCAGACCTGCACCTTGCGCGCCTGGCTCGTGACGAGGCCGAGCGCATTGGCACCCGGGTAGATCGCCCCACCCTGGAAGCGGATCCAATAGCCGAGGGCCGAGGGCGCATTAGGAATCACGAATGGGAACGCCGCACTGCCATCACCAGCGGCCACCGAGAACAAGGAACCCGCGACGTCAATCGACAGGTAACAACCGGGCGCCCCCAGGAAACCAAGCTCCTGCGGCAGTACGAAACCACTCCACGGGCCGGACTCGATCGTGCCAAGACCGAGCGTGACCATCGCCCCTGGCGGGGCGTCGAGTACGCGCGCGACCCACGGCCTGCCCCACATGACCTGCGTCGTCGAACTCTCGACGCGCAACGGAATGCCGCCGGCGGGCGTGCACGCCACCGGGCCGATCGTCACTTCGGGGCTGTCACAGACGTAGGTCACATCCTGCGGGTAGGCGCCGGGCGGTTGGCCGTGCACGACGATCTCGACGAGCAGACTGCCAAGGGCGGGGTCGTAGTGGAAAGGCACCGCCAGCGAAATCGGGGAATCAAACGTCGTCGGGCTCGCGACGTTCGTGTGTGCTGGCAGCGTCAGCAACTGCTGCGGCAGCACTAGGGTCTCGTCGACCCCGCGGTTCTGCGCAAAATCGGCATTCAAGGCGAGCACGGTGCCCGGCATCGTCGACATGCGGATCTCGACGTCGACGACCTTGGCCGCCGCTACCGCGCCACCGTCCACGCGAATCGCGAGGCTCAGGATCGTCACCGGCCCGGCAAACAGCATCGGGTCATAACAACTCTGCACGCGCGTCGGCGTACTGCGACCAAAGGGCACGTTGGTCGTACTCGATCCTTCGCGAGCGGCGTGCGAAGCCGGCAACACAAACGGCGACTGTGCAAGCAGCGCCCCGGTGAACAGCAACGACAGCAGACTTGCGCGATGGACCATGGCAACGCTCCATCGACCGACGGGGAACGCCGTCTTGACTCCACCCGGTCAGGCTGCCGAAAAGGGACTGCCTTGGAGAAGCCTTCCCCGCGTTCGATCGACGTGCTGACCCTGCTCGGCGACCCTACGCCCATGCAGGCTCTGCTGCAGCAACTCCACGACGAGGGCATCCGCGTCGATGTGGCCCGCAGCCTCGCCGACGCGCGGCAGATGTTCTTTGGCGCCGGGGGCCACGACTGCGTGCTGCTCGGCCCCGACGTGCGGCCGGGCCTCGCCCACCAGGTCCTGCATTCGCTGCGCATGGTCGATCCGGAACTGCCCTCGGCCACGTTCGGCCCGGACGTGCGACAACCCGATGCCCCCACGCGAACGGCCATGCTGGCCGGCTTCCACCCGAGTTCGCGCGCGGGAGCCGGGGCTCTGCTGCGCTTCCTGCGCGGCCTGCGGCGACGCTGAGGTCACCAGCATCCGACGCGAGCGCGGGAACAGCCGCCGGATACCCCAGGCAGCTAGCGCGGGCGACTACGCCCCCGACGGTTCCGAATCCGAGCGGGGCCCGAGCAAGCCGGCCAGCCTCGCCAGACCACGCGCCACGAGGCCACGCACAGCCGCTTCGGTGATGCCCTTCTGGGCCGCGATCTCCGCGTAACCGAGCCCCGCGATTCGCGACAGCAGCACGGCATCGCGCTGGGCCTCGGGCAGCAGCTGGAGAGCCTGCTCGACGCGGGTCAGCTCCTCCTTGGCTCCGACCGTGCGCGACGGCGTCAGACTGCCGTAGCCCCCCAGCACGTCCACTTCTTCGGTCTCCCCTGGCAGAGGTTCGAGGCGCGCCGCGTCCCGCATCTCCTGCTTGTGGTAGCGATAGCGGTCGACGACCTTGCGCGCCGCCTGGAGGAACAGGTAGGCACGGAACTGTTCTTCGGCGCGAAAGTCGAGGTGGTCGATGTCGCGCAGCACTTCGCGGCAGACGGATTGGGCAAGATCGCGTACCGACTCACGCCCCGCCAGTTCGCCGCCGACCTTGGCCCGCAGGAAGGCGACGAGGGCCGGGATGTTCTGCTCAAACAGCTGGTCGTAGGCCCCGGGATCACCGGCCGCCGCCCGCTGCACCTTGGATTCGAAGTCGTCGGTCAAGGGAGTGTTCGCACCATTGTGTCCGGAGGCGGATGTGTCCGAAGGCGGACCGCTGGACAGCGATTGCGAGTGGGGAACCGTTCGGAGAATGGCCGAAATCCTGCGCGGAACATCGCGGCGCTCCACGCGGGGGCGTGGCGGTAGGCCCGGCGGCGGTGGGCCGAGCGCGCAGAACCCGAGGGGCAGACCCAGCGGCGCACGCCGCGTTCCCTCGCGAGGTGGAGAATGGGGTGGCTGACGGGATTTGAACCCGCGACCCCCAGGACCACAACCTGGTGCTCTAACCAACTGAGCTACAGCCACCATGCACTGCGACCGGAGACCCGGTGCAGATGCGGGCCGAACAGTTTGCCGGCCCGACGTCCCGGGGTCAAGCAATCGCTGAAAGCAGTTCGCAGAAGCTTGCATGAAGGCACCCTCTTCGTTAACCTGCTCGCCCTCACAGCGCGCCTCCGTAGCTCAGCTGGTAGAGCAGCGGATTCTTAATCCGCGGGTCGAAGGTTCGATCCCTTCCGGAGGTACCAAACGCCGACGGCCATCGTGCCTCCCAACCGGGGCACGATGGCCGCTGTGCTTTCTCCGAACGGACCCCGCCTCGGGGACCGGGAGCGGCTCAGAGATCCGCGCGTTCCGCCGTCTCGCTGACCGAAGAGTGCCTTGGCTGCGTGGGCTGCTTCGGCATGTGGAGCACAAACGTGGTGCCCTGCCCCACCGTCGACTGGAACGAAACCCAGCCGCCGTGCCCCTGCACGATCTCCTTCACGATGTGCAGGCCCAGCCCCGTGCCGCTGATCCCGCCCGTGTTGCTGCCGCGCTCAAACCGGCGGAACAGGCGCGTGTGGTCCTTCTCGGGGATGCCGATGCCGTTGTCGCGTACGCAGATGTTCCATTCGGTGCCCTGATCTTCGGCCCAGACCCGGATCACGGCCTGCTGGTCGCTGGGCCCGTAGGTGATCGCGTTGCCGAGCAGGTTCATGAACACCTTGGTGAGCGCCCAGCTGTCGGCAACCACGGCCGGCAGGGGCTCGATCCGGAGGTGCACACCGCGTTCTTCGATCTCGTAGCGCAAGGTGCGCATCACGTCGGCGAGCACGAGGGTCAGTTCGCAATCGCGGAAGTCGAGTTGGATACCGTCGTGGTCGAGCCGCGAACTGTCGAGCAGGTCGCGCACGAGCCGCTCCATCTGGTGCACTGCCTGCAGACCGTTCTGGACGGCCTTCTGCACCGGCTGGCTCAGCTCCCCGAGGTAACCCTTGTCGAGGGTCGCCAGCATGAGGCGAACGGCGCTCAGCGGGCGATTGAGGTCGTGAACGGTCTGTTGCGCCGTCTCGACGAGTTCCTGGACCTTGCGTTCGAGCAGCAGCCGATGCTCGTCGACTTCACCAAAACGTTTGGCGAGTTCGAGGTTGGACTGCACCGTCTTGTCGAGCAGCGAGTCGTCTTGTTCGGCCGTGGCCGGCGCGTGGAAGTCGACGAGGCCGGCGGCCAGATCCAGATCCAGGTCGGCATCCGAGAGCACTTCGTTGGCGAGGATCGGCGCGCGCGTCGCCCCGGACACCTCCCGCAACTCGTAGGTGAGGTCGAAGTCCTCGTCGGCAGCACTCGCCGACGGGGCACCAGCGGCTGGCGCGACGCCGTCCCGCGCCTTGGCGAGCAACGCCTCGTCCGGCGCGGCGGTGGCCGGCGTGGCCGGCGGAGCCTTCACCATCGGGGCACTCGCGACCGGCTGCGGCTTCTGTGGGCTGTCCGCCACGGCGAGGCGCGTCTGCGGCAGATCGGCGATGGCCACCACGGTGCGCGAACGGCGCGCTTCGTCGCAGATCTCCCAGAGTTTCTTGCGCACGCCGTCGGCGACTTCGCGCGGTTCATCCTGTCCGCGACTCAGGCCGTACTGCTGGACCTTGCTTTCGACCAGCAGCGCCGCCGCGTGCACGAACGTCTCAAACACGCCCTGCCCTTCGGTCGCCACCGAAGGAAAGGCCTCGATGTCGGGGCGGAAGCAGAAGGTCTGGCCAAGCTCCTCCTCGGACAGGATGTCGTCGAGGTCGCGCTTGTTGTACTGCATCACGATCGGGATATCCGCCGACGTGCCGCTGCTCGTGCGCAGGTTCTCGCGCATGCTCTGCAGCGATTCGACATTCTCCTGCAGCCGGCTGCGCTGGCTGTCGACGACGAAGACAACCGCGTCCGCGCCCTGCAGCACATACTTGCGCATCTGCCGGTACTTCGGCTGCCCGGGCACCGTGAAGCCCTGGATGCGGATCTTGAAGCCGCCGACGTTGCCGAGGTTGATCGGCAGGAAGTCGAACAACAGCGTCGAGTCCTCCTCGGTGTTGATCGACACGAGCTGGACTTCGTTGCGCGGACAGAAGATGCCGTGCACCTGCTGCAGGCTCGTGGTCTTGCCGCCGACGCCGACGCCGTAGTAGACGAGCTTCGCGTTGATCGTACGTTCGGCGACGTTGATGAAACCCATCGTCTTAGCAGGGGAACATCCCCACCCCGGGGAAGTCCTGATTCATCGGCAGATGGGTCAACCGGGCTTCACCGCGAACTCACCGGCCCCCGCCGGGAAGCGGCGAGGTGAGCGTCGTGGTGGGCACGACGGCAAACCAGCTGGCGCGGCCCGGGGCCAGGGTCATGGCCAAGGTCTGCGCGACGGAATCCACGGTGACAGCGGCTGTTGCGCCAGCTGCGATGCCGCGCCGTTCGGCCAGCAGGATCGTGATGGCGCGGCCTGGCAACGCCCCAGGTGCCGCCGCCATGGCGGCCTTCCGCTCGTCCGACCAAGGTGGCAGGGAAAGCTCGAAATCCACCGCCTGGGCCGCCTTCGCGAGTTCCTCGGCTGACACCGGACGCTCTCGCAGATCGGCGAGCAACCGCTCGAGTTCCTTTTGCGGGCGATCCATCGACGGCCCATACGAACCGCGCCGCGTACACAAGACCACCGGGTCGCCGTGCAGCCACGACCACGCGATGCGCGGCGCGCGCGCGAGAGCCTCTTCGCGGCGCGGCGGCAGCGTGCGCAAGGCCCGCACGCGGGCGACTTCGAGCAGCAGCGCCAGGGCCGCGCGATCGACTTCTGGGGGCACCGCAAAAGCAGCCGTCAGGAACACTGCATCGGTGCGCGGATTGCCAATCGTCTCGAGGCCCTTGGCCGGGGCGGCAACGGGATTCGCCGCGGGGCCAGCCAGGCGCCAAGGGCCGGTGGCGAGTTCGACCTTCGCCAGTTCCGCGCCCAAAGCCGGCGGCAGTGCACCCAGGCCAAGCCCCCGCCTCGCCGTGGGCAGTTTCAGCAGTTCGCGCACGCGCGCCACCGACAACGCCTGCAGGGCCAACGGTGCGCCGACGAGCGAGTGTGCCAGCGGGGTTCCCGCCCACAGGGCTCGCCGACTGGAGCTGGCCAGCACCT
Source organism: Planctomycetota bacterium (assembly GCA_020851075.1). Classification (GTDB taxonomy): domain Bacteria; phylum Planctomycetota; class UBA1135; order UBA1135; family UBA2386; genus JADZDL01. The sequence goes on from JADZDL010000019.1 coordinate 41,904, forward strand.
CGCCCGGATAGAGCCATTCGGCGTCATCGGCGACCAACGCTGTGCGCGCGGCAACCCGCGCAATCACGTCGTCGGACAACGGCACCTGCTGGTCCTGCAGCGCCAGGACAAACTGCAGCGCCTGCTGCCAACGGTCTCCTTCCACCATCACAAACGCCACCACCGCGCCGCCGTCGACGTGCACACCACTCGCTTTGGTCCCCGGCACCGCGGCGCGCGCACGTTCGAGTCGGCACTCCACTACGACGCGGCACGCGCCACATTCGCCGGGAGCGTCGAGGTCGTAACCAGCCTCGTAAGCCACCGCCAGCACCGTCACCGCCGCTCCCGGCAACTCGTGGAGCGTCCAACCAGGAACCTCCTGGGCCGCCAGCGGGACGCAGTAGCAGAACGGTGCGAGCAGCGCCGCGAGCGTGGGTTTCAGCATGGAATGACCTTGCCGTCTTCGACGGCGACCGTGCGATGGGCGATGGCCTTCGCGAGTTCGTGATCGTGCGTGACGAGCACCATCGCGAGCCCGCGACTCTGCTGCAGTTCGAGCAGGGACTCGAGCACCGCGATCGCCGCGCGGCGATCGAGCGAGGCCGTCGGCTCGTCGAGCAACAGCACATCGGGCTGCACCGCAAGGGCACGCAGCAGCGCCGCCCGGCGCCGTTCGCCGCCGGAGAGGTGGCCGGCGCTGCGATGCTCGGCCCCGCGCGCGAGCCGCAGGGTGGCCGCCGCGCGCTCGAGGTCGAAGAACGGCGCCTTCGCTTCGGCAACGAGGCTCGCGAGGCTGCGGCCCGGGGTCAACGAAGCGAACGCATCCTGACAGCACAACTGCACCGCCGTCGCGCGCGGGGGCCGGTCGACGGTGCCGCGATCGGGCGCGCGATGGCCCGCCAGGACCCGCGCGAGCGTCGTCTTGCCCGCCCCACTCTCGCCGATGACGGCGACGATCTCACCGCGGTGCAGTCGGAAGTCCGCGCCATCGAGCACCCGCCGCTCGCCGTAGGCCACGCCGAGATCGCGCGCCGCCAGCACCGGAACCGACCCGATCGCCGCCCCTTCCGCCCGCTGCGGCCAGGCCAGGGTATCGGCCTTGCCGGGCAGAAACCGCCCTTCGGTCGCCGTATAGACCGCGGCATCGAGGTCGCGCAGCAGGCGCACATCGTGCGTCGCGAGCAGCATCGCGGAACCCTGGTCGAACAGCCGCCGCAGATGCACGAGCAGTTCGCCGTAGCTGCCACCATCCAGGCTCGCCGAAGGCTCGTCGGCGATGACGAGCGACGGCGCGCGCAGGAACGCAATCGCCAGCAACACGCGCTGCGCCTGGCCGCCCGAGATCTGGTGCGGCAACCGCCGACACACAGCCGCGGCGTCCTGCACGCCGAGATTGGCCAGCTGGGCCGCGGCATCCGCCGCACTGCGCAGCGTCGCCTGCGCAATCTGCTGCCCGATCGGCTGCAGTGGATCGAGGGCCGCGTGCGCATCCTGGGCCAGGAACGCGAGGTCGTGGCGCATCACGTGCGACCGTTCAGTCAACAACGCCGTGCCGAAGTCGCGCCCGAGCACCCGCACGGCGCCCTGCGTGTGCACGTCCGCACCGCGCAGCAGGCCAAACAACCCGTGCAGCAAGGTCGTCTTGCCGCAGCCCGAAGGGCCGTACAACGCCGCCACCTTGCCACTCAGCAGTGAGAGATGCGGCAATTCGACGGCAAACCCCTGGGCCCGCCGCACCGAGAACTGTTCGACTTCGAGGATCGCCTGCAAGCCCCCCCATCGCACGATATCGCCGCGGCTTGTGCAAGGGCAGTCTGCCCGGTCCCGCCCGGTTCGCACTCACCAAAGCCCGCCTCGGCCGTATAGTTCCCGCATGCGGCGTCTCCTCTCCGTGTCGTTCCTGCTGTGGTTGCTCGCTCCGGCGACGGCGCAGCGTTCCCTCGCCAAACTGCAACAGGAGTTTGCGGCCGCCGTCCAGCAATTGGGGGCAGAGACCACCCACGAACAACAGCTGGCCGTGCTCAAGAAGCAGATTCCTGAACTGGAACGTTTCCTGGCCAGCGAAGCCAAGGATGCGGACCGTTGGAACGGCCGCCTCATGCTCGCCGACCTGCAGCTCGCGGTCGGGGAACAAAAGGCCGCCAGCAAGACCCTGGAAGGCATCGACCAGAACGAAGCGCCGGCCCTGCTGCTCGTGAGCAGCGCGGCGATGGCCCAGCACCTGGGCCTGCGCCCGCTGCGCGACGCGATGATCACCGCGGCGCTTGGCAAGAGCGCCCCGGTCGAGGACCAGCTCGCGATGGCCCGGCTGCTCATGACCGTGCTGCACGAGGTGAAGAAGGGCGAAGCCCTGTTCGACAAGGCCCTGGCCGAGGCCAAGGACGACGAACAGCGGGCCGCCGTGCGCTGGCATCGCGCCGACGGACTGCGCGACCGCGAAGACCTCAGCGAAGACGCGATGTTCGAAGAACTCGAGAAGCTCACCAACGAACTGCCAAACACCTACTGGGGCGGCATCGCGAAGGACGTGCTGCGCGCGACCAAACTGCAGCGCGGCGATGACGCGATCGACTTCAAGGCCAAGACCCGGACCGGCGAAGACCTGACCTTGGCATCGCTGCGCGGCAAGACCGTAGCGCTCGTCTTCTTCGAGGCCTCGGACCGCGACCTGCCGCGTCTGCTCGACCTGCTGAAGGCCAGCAAGACCCAACTTGGCGACAAACTCGCCATCGTCGGCATCTGCCTCAACCGCGATTCGGGCGAGATCGACAAAGCCATCCGCGCGCTCGGCATCACGTTCCCCGTGATCGGGGAGGGCAAGGGTTTCCAGACCGACGCGGCGCTGCGCTGGTTTGTCGCGAGCCCCGTCGTGCACGTGATCGACGAGAACGGCAAGGTGGTGGCCCTCGGCCAGCATGCCGGCACCGCCGACGCGCGCGCCGAACTCAGCGAAGCGCTCAGCGGTTCGGCGAAGTAGCCGCGACCAGCCTCCGCCGCAGCCGCCACCAACCGACGGCGTGGATGGCGGCGAGCACGCCTTCGCCGAGCCCGATCGCCATCGCCGGCACGGCCGGCAGCGCATCGCAGGGTTCGCCGGCGAGATTGCCGGCCAGGTGGATCGCGCAGTAGGTGAAGAGCACGAAATCGGCGCCAACGCGGCCGCGCCGGCCAAATCGCAGCCCGATGCGCAACACGGCGGCGATGGCGCCGACCGCGAGCAGGCCCACCAACGGGGCCCGCCCCCACCACACCGCGGGCAGCAGCGACACCGCGCTCTGGCTCGCCGGCAAGTGGTCCACGGGGGCGTGCAGGGTGTACACCAGCAGCAGCAGTCCCAGCGCTGGGGCCAGAAGTGACACGACGGTCCACGGCCACAGGCGCGCGTTGATCGAACGCATCGGCAGCGACCAGAGGCCCTTCCGCCGCACGATCGGCAGCATGCGGGTTCCCACCTGCAGAGCGGCCACACTCATGACCGCCCCCGGCACGAACAGTCCCGCACCGCGCGCCGGCAGCGCCGCCAGCGCCATCGCCAACGCCATCGCGGCGGCCGCGCAGTACCCGAGGAGCACTGCGTTGCGCACGATGGCGGGCCCGTTCGCGCGGCGATGGATCGTCTGCGCAAGACTCTGCAACAACACGAGCGCCAGGACGCCAAACAACGTGCTCACGGTCTCCGGTCGCAGCACCTGCCCTTCGCTCGCCACCGGCGGCAACCAGGCGAGGCACAAACACGCGAGCAGGGCCTGAACCCGGCCGCGCGCGAGCATCACGGCGAAGTAGACCCCGCCGCTGATCGCCAGCAGGAAGAGCACCTGGATGAGCCGCGCGCGCGTCATCAACAACGCGAGTGCTTGCGGCTCGGTCGGCAGCTCCGGAGGCAACGGCGACACCGTGGCGAGGAAGAAGTGGCGGTCGATATCACTCGCCGACGGCCCGCCGCTGCCGCGCAGGGCCGTGGCCACGCGCTGCACTTCCTCGGGCCCGGCGGGCACGTCGAGGTGCGCCCCGGCCAACAAGGCGGGCAACGCCAGGATCGCCAGCAGCAGGCCCGCGATGGCGAGCCGGCGAAACGGCCCCGACGCGCGGAGCGAGCGGGGCGCGGAGCGGATCACGACAGGCTGGCGATGCAGTCGATCTCGACGAGGCTGCCCTTCGGCAGTTCCTTCACGGCCACCGTCGCGCGGGCCGGCTTGTGGTCGCCGAAGTGGCGGCCGTAGACCTCGTTCACGGCGGCGAAGTCACTCATGCTGACGAGGAAGATCGTCGTGCGCGCAACCTGCGCCATGCTGCCACCCGCCGCAGCGAGCACGGCGGCGAGGTTCTTCAGCACCTGTTCGGCCTGTTCGGCGGCGTTGCTGCCAACCATCTGCATGGTCTTGGGATCGAGCGGGATCTGGCCCGAGCAGAACAGCAGGTTGCCGACCTTGATGGCCTGGCTGTAGGGACCGATGGCGGCCGGAGCCGAGGAGGAATGGATGGGTTCGAGCTTCATGATGGGGAAGACGTTGGCCGCAGGCGCTCGCGCAGGCGGCGCTCCACGGGAGCAGGCAGGAAACTGGTGACATCGCCGCCGTTGCGCACGATCTCGCGGATCAGCGACGACGACACATAACTGAACTGCACGCTCGGCATCACGAACACCGTCTCGATGCCGGGCGCCAGGTGCCGATTGGTCAATGCCATCTGGTACTCGTACTCAAAGTCCGAGACCGTGCGCACACCGCGCAGCACCGCGCCGATCTTCTGCGCGCGGCAGAAGTCGACGACGAGCCCACGGAACGTGGTCACCGACACCCGCTTGTCCTTCGGCAGCACTTCGCGCAGCATCTCGACGCGTTCGTCCGGCGAGAACGTCGGCGCCTTGCTGCTGTTCACGGCCACCGCGACCGTCAGGTGATCAAACAAGGGCAAGGCACGCTCGACGAGATCGAGGTGGCCGCAGGTCACCGGATCGAAGCTGCCGGGGTACAGGGCAGAAACCATGCGCGGGAATGTAACCGCGGAGCGTTTCGGAGCACGGAGCAGGTGATGGATCCTGCAATCCCGCGTGCCCTGCTCTGGGGCAGTCTCTTCGCCTTGCCAACCGCCGTACTCACCCAATACCACCTGCCCACCGCGGCCGCCCTGGCCGCCGCCGGCTGCCTGTTGGCGATCTTTGGTCGCGCCCGCTGGCGATGGTCGGGGCTCTGCGCGCTGCCCGTCCTGCTCGCGGCCCTGCACCCCCCGGTGCCGCCGCGGGTCTGGCCGCGCCCTGGCCCCGTGGTCATACAGGGCACGGTCACCGACCAGAGCCGGATGCCGGCCACGGGCGAAACCCTGGTCCTGCTCGGTTCGGGCCCAAACGGCCTGCGCCTGCACTGCACCGGCCCACTCGACCTCCTGTTTGGGGATCGCATCCGCGTCACCGCCCACCTGTCGCCCACGGTCGCCCCGGGACTGCTGCCGACCCTGCGCGCGCCCGCCGCCGCAATACACAAGGTGGAAGGCCCCGCCTCCGCGCCGCGCCTCGCCATGGCGGCCCGTTCGGCCCTCGAACGGCAGTTGCTGCGCCTCGTGCCCGGTGAGAACGGCGCCCTGCTGGCCACGTTGGCCCTCGGTCGCGGCACCCGGACGTCCGCCGACCTGACCCAGGCCCATCGCGCCACCGGCTTGAGCCACCTGCTCGCCGTCAGCGGTGCCCACGCCGTGATGCTCGGCTGGCTGCTTGGCCTCGGCGGCCGTCGCCGCAGCCAGCTCGCCGCCGGTCGACTTCGCACCGGACTGGCACTCGCGGTGCTGTTTGCCTACGCCCTCATCACGGGCTCCGAACCACCCGTGCTGCGCGCGATCCTCGCGTTTGGTCTCGGCGCGCTCGCGACCACGTTGGGCCGGCCGCTCTCCCTCGCTTCGGGCCTGCTGCCGCCGGCCCTGCTCACCGCGATGATGAGCCCCGAAGCGCTGGTCGGGCCGAGTTTCCTGCTCAGTTACGCCGCCGTGATCGGCCTCTCGCTCGCTAGCACCCGCGGCACGAGCCGGGCCGAACGGTACTTGTGGTCGCCGCTGCGCGCGTCGTTCTGGGCCACGCTCGCCACCGCCCCGATCACGCTCTTCTGGTTTGGCCAGCTCGCGCCATGGACGGTGCTGCTCACGCCACTGCTCGCCCCACTCGTCGGGGTCCTGCTGCTCGGCAGCCTGCTCGCCGCCGCACTCGGTTGCCTGATTCCCGGCGCAAACGCCCCCTTCGGCCCCGTACTCGACCATCTGGCCAGTCTCTACACGGGCTTCGTGCGCACCGCGGACCTGCTGCCGGGCACGCCGATCCAGGCACCGTTCGTGCCCCCGACCTGGGCCCTCGTGCTCACCGGCGCCATGGCCCTCGGGGTCATCGAACGCCTGCGCAACCGCCGCAGCATCGGGATCGCCCTCGTCCTCGCGAGCCTGCCGCACTTCGTTCCCCTCTCGCCCCCACAGCCCCCGCGGCTCCTGCTGTTTGCGATCGGCCACGGCCAGGCAGCGCTCGCCCAGGACCACGAAGGCCACCAGATCGCCATCGACTGCGGCAGCCTGCAGCAACCACTTCGTACGGCCCGCAAGTTTGCGCAGACGCTCGTGCGCCGCCGCCTCGACCTGCTCGTCATCACGCACGCGGACCAGGACCACCACAACGGTGTGCGGGCGCTGCTGCAACTGCTGCCCATCGACCGCGCGATCCTGCCCCTCGCACTGCGCGGCTCCGACGTCGAGAACGCCCTGCTCGAACATGGTACCCACCTCGAATGGTTGGCTCCGGGCCAACGCTGCGAACCGTTCGCGAACCTCGCGGTCGGCGCTCCCGACCTGCCGGCGCACGCCGCGGACAACGACCAGAGCCTCTGGGTCCGGGCCCGCCTCGGCCCTCTGCACGCGCTGCTCACCGGCGACGCCGAAGAAGTCGGCACGGCCGCCGCGATCGCCCAAGGCCTCGCCGGGCCCTGCGACCTGCTCGTGCTGCCGCATCACGGCCGGCCCAACGCGCAAGGCCCGGCGCTGCTGCGCGCCGTTCGCCCAACGGTCTGCTTTGCCTCTGCGGACACGGGCGACGGCGAAACGGCTCTCGGGCGCCTCGCACGCGGGTTTGGCTGTGATCCTTGGATCACGGGGCAACACGGCGACCTCGAACTGCTCGCCGGAGATCGGCCGGCGGTGCGCACGTCGTTGGGACCGCGGCCCCTGCTGCGGCGGCCCTGATCGGGCGCCGTCCACGGGGCGGAATCAGCCCTTGCGCTGCTCCGCGGGTTTCTCGGCGGGTTTCTCGGCTGGCAACTTCGCGAGCTTCGTCACACGCCCGAGGAAGTTCCAATCCATCACGTAGAGGTTGCCCTCCTTGTCGACGCACACCGAGTGTGGCGACAGGAAATGGCCCTCCTCCCACTGCGCGCGCGGCACCCCGTTCTGCGCGCGCTTCTTCGGGTCCGGGTTGTCGCCGAGGTGAATCACCGGCACGTCGTCCTTGCCCAGGATCGAGACGCGACCAACCAGGTCCGCCACGACGAGGTTGCCATCACCGAGTGGCCACACGTTGCACGGACGGCGCAGGTCCTTGTCCATGAGCCGCACGAACGTGCCGTCCATCGAAAACCACTGCAGGCGGTGGTTCTCCCGATCGCAGACGAGCAGCAGCGGTTCCTTGCCGCGCGTATCGAGCCAGATGCCGTGCGGGGTCTTCATCTTGCCGGGCTCGCTGCCGGGCCCACCAAACGACTTCACGTAGTTGCGGTCCTTGTCGTAGAGGTGCACCCACGACAGGCCATACCCGTCCGCGACGAAGATCTGGCCTTCGGGCCCCACCGCCACGGCCGTCGGGTGGAACTGGTCTTCGCGCTCATACAAACCCGACGCCTGCGGCCAACCGATCGTCCACAGCACCTTGCCATCGATCGTCGTCTTCACGACTTCGTGCCGCCCGGTGTGTGCCAGGTACAACACTTCGGCCCCGTCCTCCATGCGCAGGCACATGCCGTGCATGCCACCGCGATACTCCTTGCCCCAACCCTTCACGACCTTGCCCGCGGGCGAGAACGTGACGACGGCCTGCTCGGTATCGGTGTTCGCCAGCACGTTGCCGGCCTTGTCGACGACGAGGCAACCGTGGGTATTGCCGAGGTCCTTGCCATCGGCCGTCTGGCCCCAGCCCGAAACCCATTGGTAACGATAGGCGCCACTGCCCAACACGACGGGCTCACTGTCGGCGACCGCCTCCGCAGGCGCCTCCGCCGCAGGTGCCGGCGGGGTCGATCCCGGCTGTTGGGCAACAAGCGAACTACTCAGCAGCGAGACGAAGGCAAACTTGCGCATGGGAACTCCGGACCGGGTGCAGGAACGACGAAGGGCCCTGTTCTAGCGCCCACCCGGCCGCAACGGAATCGTCCGCGCGGCCCAAGCCCAGATTCCCCGCCCCCACTGGTACCAAACTGGTGCATGCCGCCTGCACCGATCAAACCCGCCAGCGTCGATACTCGACCCCTGGTGCAATCCGATCCCCCAAACGGTGCGCCATATCAGGAGTCCAGTATGCGGTCCGTTTCGTTTGCGTCCGCGGTCGCCCTTTGCCTGTGCCTCGCTCCCGAAATGCTCGCCCAAGGCGGCGGCGGCCGTTGGCGCCGCCCCGAGGAGATCACCAACCGCACGGGCGCGTTCTTCACCGACATCGCCGGCCCAACCGCGGACGGCGACAAGGTAGCCGACCTCGCCACGCTCGAACTGGCCCGCACCGCGAAGAGCGCCAACCAGATGGTGGTGCTCTACCTCGTCGACGGCGGCGACGACCAGGACACGCGCGAGCAGTTTGAGAGCACGCTATTTGCCAACGACGAACTCGGCATCGAGCTGAAGTTCTTCCACTGTGCAAGAATCGATCTCGCCAAAGAGCCCGCCCTAAAGACGAAGTACACCAAGCAGGCGCCGCTCTTCGTGGTCTTCGACGCCAGCGGCAAACCCGTCGAGCTGTCGATGAGCGGCTACAAGCCGCAGACGAGTGCCCTTTCGAAACTGCTCGAGAAGCAGGCGGCGGGCACGGTCAAGCCTTCGCTCGCGGGCTTCGCGAAGACGTACGGCGGCATCATTCAGGACCTCGAGCAGGTGCTCAGCAAGAAGAAGCAGGCGCTGCAGAAGCAGGCCAAGGCCGGCGGCGACCAGGGCAAACGCGCGGAAGCGGACAAGGACGTGAAGGCGCTCGAGGCCGAAGAGCAGAAGATCCTGACGAAGGAGAAGGACCTGCTCAGCAAGGTGCGGCTGCCTGAGCGTGATGCGAAGGCGCAGCGTGTTGGGGCTCCGCGTTGGGGTGGGCGTGGGGGTGCACCGGGTGGTGGTGCTCCGGGCGCCGGCGGCGGAGCAGGAGCCGGCGGTGGAACCGGTTCGGGCCGCGGTGCAGCACCGGCGGGCGGCACGAACGGCGGCTGAGCTGTGTTCGCGGCGGCCTCGCTCAGGTCCGACCGCAGCTTCCGCGTCTTTGGAATCGTGCCATGGCAATCATGCGAAGCGTAGTCGGTGGCATTGTGCTGGCGCTGTCCCTGCAAAGCGTGCCGGCTCAGTGGTCCCCGTTGCAACGGAGCGTAGCGCACTACACCAGTTTCTTGATACCAGTAGGTGCCAGTATCCAGGGTTTGGGAGCCCCTGGCAATTGGTCGCAAATTGCCAGCGATGGTCTAGGTGGAATCGTCGTCGCGGAGCCGTCGTACACCCCCCAGTTGCAATTCAGCATTAGAAC
>JADZDL010000020.1 GCA_020851075.1 Planctomycetota bacterium
GGGCACGCGCGGCTCGTCGAGATGGGTGGGTTCTGGCCCAAGGTGGCGCCGAAGAACGTCTGCCTGATCGGCATTCGCGATATCGACAACCACGAGCGGGAGATCGTGAAGAAGTCGGGCATCCACGCCTACACGATGCGCGACGTCGACGAACGTGGCATGCGCGCGATCATGCAGGAGTCGATCGGCTTTGCGAACGACGGCACCGCGGGCTTCCACGTGTCGTTTGATCTCGATGGCATGGATCCGCGCGATGTGCCGGGCACCGGTACGCCCGTGAAGGGCGGTATCAGCTGGCGCGAAGCGAACCTGCTCATGGAGATGGTCAGCGACACGGGGCGCATGACGAGTCTCGAAGTCACCGAGCTGAATCCGGTGCTCGACGTGAAGAACCAGTCCGGCGAGGTCGCCGTCGACGTGATCCTCAGCGCGTTCGGCAAGCGCATTCTCTGAGCCCGCAGAGCCTCTGCGGAGGGTCTGCTACTCAGCAGCCTCGACTCAGAGGCTGCTGCGGTAGGTGTCCCACATCTGTTCCTGCCACGGCTCCCACGAGCGCGTCCACTCGCCGGGCAGTTCGATCTGCATGAAGCGGTCCATGTAGGCGAAGTAGGAAGGATGATTCCAGGCGGTCGTGAGGCCCATGATGCGCGCGGCCAACGTCTGCCCGACCCAGGCATTGCCCGTGCAGCAGCGGCGGTACGGATCCTGGGTCCAGCTCTGATGGTCGTTCGACGGGTAGGTCGTATGGCCGTTGCTCCATTCCGGAGTGCCGACGTCGGCAATCGTGTAGCCGCCAAAACCCCAGTTGAACACGCCAGGGCTCGTTTGCTGGACGTAGAACGTCTGGCAGTCCTCGCCGAAGTGGCTGCTGTTGTTCGGATGGCTCGGGCCGTAGTAATCCGACGGATGGGTGGTGCCGATCGCGCTCATCGTCGCGTCGTGCAGGACCGCGCCTGCGAGCAGGATCGGGAACTTGCGGCCGCTGCCCTGACCGCCGACACCTTCCCAGTAGCAGCCGTTCTCGACGTTACCCCAGAAGTCGAGGCCGATCTGCACGAGGCGCACCAGCAGGTCGCGCTTCTGCGCGTTCGTGTAGTTGAGTTGCAACTGCAGGGCGCCGGTGCCGAACAGCGACGTGAAGTCGCGGCCGTAGTCGGGCATGTTCTCGACCGGGTGCATGAAGCGGCTGACCCAGCCCGGCGTGTGGTCGAGCCACATGCGTTGGAACTGGTTGGCGGTGTCGTCGATCGGCGGCGTGCTGCTGGTCGGGGCGAGGTTGCCGAGCAGCGTGTAGTCGAGGTCCGCTTCGCGATGACGGATCGTCTTGTCGGTGCCCGCGTAGGCGGGGCGGAAGGCGTCCGCGGCCGGTTCTTCCTCGAGCACGGTCAGCACGGCGGCGGTGGCCAGTTGCGAGAACGAGCCGTTCGCGGCCGGCGTCATCTGGCTGATGCAGGAAATGAGGCTCGTGCTGGCTGGCAGCACGAGTGGCGTTGAGTCGCTGACGCCGATCGCGACATTGAGGCTCGTCTGGTAGCGGTTGTCTTCGTACGGATGGAACAGCGTGCTGTCATAACCATGGGTGCCGTCTGGCACCGGGTTGATCATCGAGCCGTTGATGTCGCGCCCACTTACCTGCTGGTAAGGAGGGGAGATCTCGGCGATGGAGACCGGCCCGATGACCCACCAGTCGCCGTTCGCGAACTGGCCGACTTGACGCTGCTGTGCGAAGCGCCAGGTGATGCCCCACTGCGACACCGACGAAGCGTAGGTGGCCGAGCTGCCGCCGCCACCGTTGCCGCCAGCGACGATCGAGAGGCCGTCGCTCACGGCCATGGCGCTCTGGTTCTCCGCAGCGTCCAGCGCGCGCACGGCGACGAAGCAGGTCGTGCCGACGCTGACGGCGACGTTGGCGGTCGCTTCGGTAGCCACTCCGACGCTTTGCCAGGTTTGGATCTCGGTGCCGCCCGGCGTCGTGCCGATTGCCCACCGGTAGCTCGCGATCGAACCGGAATCGTCCGTGAAGCCGGTCCAGTTGGCGGACACGGAGGTCGTGCTGGTTTGCGAGTCGATGTCCGCAGCGAGGCCATCGGCGACGGTGCCGGCGACTGGCGCGGTCGTGTCGAGACCGGCGCCGCTGTCGATGCCACCACCGCCGCCGCCGCAGCCGGCGACGATGCCAAGACTCGCGAGAAAGAACACGCGAACAGAATGAGGATGCCGAACCATGTGAGTTCCTGGTTCCGGTATCGACTTCCGGGCCTTTGCACTGGTCTGCGGCGTCCCTCGCTGAGACGCGCGCCGGGGCCCATTCCTGGCCTGTCGTGGCAACCGGCCGTGCCTTGGGCGGGAAGCGCACGGTTGTGCTGGCCTTTCGTGGCTGTCGCGAGCCCTCTTCGTTATCGTGTTCGCCTCCGATGTCGCTCAACGATCTCGCTATCGCTCGTTCCATCCCGCTGCGTCCCCTGTTGGAAGTCGCTCGAGTCATGGGACTCACCGCCGACGACCTGGAGATGTATGGCAACACCAAGGCCAAGGTGAAGCTCGACATGCTCCAGCAGCCGTCGACACGCAAGCCGGCCAAGTACGTGGTCGTGACCGCGATCACGCCCACGCCGCTCGGCGAGGGCAAGACGGTGCATACGGTCGGCATCTCGCAGGCCCTGAACCGCATCGGCCAGCGCACCTGCTGCGTGATCCGCCAGCCTTCGATGGGCCCCGTCTTTGGCATCAAGGGTGGTGCCGCCGGTGGTGGTTACTCGCAGGTTGTTCCGCCCGAAGAGCTCAACCTGCACCTGACCGGCGACTTCCACGCCGTCACGGCGGCGCACAACCTGTGCTCGGCGTTCCTCGACGCGCACATCTTCCACGGCAACGAGCCGAAGCTCGACCCCGAGCAGATCACGTGGCGGCGCGTGATGGACATGAACGACCGCGCCCTGCGCGACATCGAAGTTGGCCACGGCGAAAAGAACGGCACGCCGCGGCGCACCGGATTTGACATCACGTCGGCCAGCGAGGTGATGGCGATCCTCGGCCTCGCCAAGGACATCCACGACCTGCGCAAACGCCTCGGCGCGATCGTGGTCGGCTACAGCCTGGACGGCAAAGCGGTCACGGCCGAAGACCTCAAGGCCGCCGGCGCGATGACCGCGATCTTGAAGGACGCGCTGAAGCCGACGCTCATGCAGACGCTCGAAGGCACGCCAGCCCTCGTGCACACGGGGCCGTTCGCGAACATCGCGCACGGCAACAGCTCGATCGTCGCGGACTACATTGCGATCCGCAGCCTCGACTTCGTTGTCACCGAAGCGGGTTTTGGCGCCGACATGGGCGCGGAGAAGTTCTTCGACATCAAGTGCCGCGCGTCGGGTCTGCGCCCAGATGCAGCGTTGCTGGTCGCTACCGTGCGCGCGCTCAAGATGCACAGCGGGCGCTTTACGATCACCGCGGGCAAGCCGCTGCCGGACGGCCTGCAGAAGGAAGACCTCGACGCGCTCAAGGAAGGCATCGGCAACCTCGAGAAGCAGATCGAGAACGTGCGCACGTTCGGCATCCCGGTGGTCGTCGCGGTGAACGTGTTCCCGACCGATACCGAAGCCGAGATCGAGTTCGTGAAGCAGGCCGCGCTCGCCGCGGGCGCTTCGGCGGCCCACGTCTCGACCTTGTTTGCCGACGGCGGCAAGGGTGGTGAGGACCTCGCGCATGCGCTCGTGAAGGCCTGCGACGAGCCGAGTTCGTTCCGCCTGCTCTACCCGAGCGAAGCGAGCCTCAAGGAGAAGATCGAGACGATCGCGACCAAGATCTATGGCGCGGACGGCGTCGATTACGAGCCCGAGGCCGAGAAGCAGTTGGCGCTGTTCGAAGAACGTGGTTACGGCCACTTCCCGATCTGCATGGCGAAGACCCAATACTCGCTGAGCCACGACCCGAATCTCAAGGGCCGCCCGACGGGCTTCCGCTTCAAGGTGCGCGATGCGCGCGTCTCGGTTGGCGCGGGTTTTGTCTACCCGCTCGCGGGTGCGATCATGACGATGCCTGGACTTGGCAAGGTGCCAGGTGGGGCGCGCATGGATATCGACGCGCAGGGCAACGTCATCGGCATGCTGTAAGCCGGCTGGCCGCTTCTACGGTATCTGCCGAGCCGGCGGATGCCGCGGGAAGGCCTACAGCGCGGCCTTGATGCGCGCGGCGACCTTCGGGGCGCTGAAGCCGAAGTGCTCGGCGACCGCTTTGGCAGGCGCGCTGGCGCCAAACGTGGTCTGCCCGATGCAACGATCGAGCCGCCCCGTGAATTGGCACCAGAGCTCGGGCCGGCCCATTTCGAGCGCGAACACGGCGCCCGTGCCAAGCACACTCTTCTGCCAGGCGGCGTCCTGCTGCAGGAACAGTTCGACGCACGGCATCGAGACCACGCGCACGGCAATCCCTTCCTTCCCGAGCAGCGCCGCCGTATCCACGGCGAGCGAAACTTCGGCGCCCGTCGCGATCAGCGTGACCTTCGCCGCCGTGGCCTCCTGCAGCACGTAGCCACCGCGCAGCGCTTCGCGCTTTGCCCAGCCGGCCGCGTGCGGCAACACCGCGAGGTTCTGACGCGTGAGCGCAAGCGCCACAGGCCCATCGCGGCGCGACAGCGCGTGCGTCCAGGCCGCCGCCGTCTCGATGCCGTCCGCGGGGCGGAAGACGTGCAGGTTGGGCACGACGCGCAGGGTGGCGAGGTGCTCGACGGGTTGGTGGGTCGGGCCATCTTCGCCGACCATGAGGCTGTCGTGCGTGAACACGAACGCCGCCGGGATCTTCATGAGCGAAGCGAGCCGCATCGGCGTGCGCATGTAGTCGGCAAAGACGAGGAACGTGCTGCCGGCCGGCAAGAACCCACTGTGCAGCGAGATGCCGTTCAGGATGGCGCCCATCGCGTGCTCGCGGATGCCGTAATGCAGCGTGCGGCCGGCGCGGTCCTTCGCGGTGAACGCGCCGCCCTTCTTGATCTTCGTCTTCGTCGACGGATCGAGGTCGGCGCTGCCACTCACGAAACCCGGCACGAGTTCCGCCGCCTTCTGGATCACATTGCCCGACAGCGCGCGCGTGGCGGCGGGCTCGGCGCCGGCGGCCGGGATCAGCTGCTCGAACAGGTCCTGCGGCACGCTGCGGGTGCGGAACGCCTGCCACGCCTTGTCCTGTTCGGGGGCCTTTGCGGCCCAGCCCTTCATGGCTTCGTGCCAGGCGAGGCGAGCCTGCTCATTCTTCTGCCCTGCGGCGGCGAACAGTTCGCGGGCGCGCGGAGCAATGTAGAAGTCCTCGGCGGGCATGCCGAGCGCCTGCTTGGTTGCCGCCACCTCGTCCTTGCCGAGCGGCGAGCCGTGCACGTCGTGCGTGTTCGCCTTGTTGGGGCTGCCCTTGCCGATGACCGTGCGGCAGCAGATCAACTGCGGCTTGTCGGTCGCGGCACTGGCGCAGGCGAGTGCTTTGCGGACCTGTTCGGGGTCGTGGCCGTCGCACGATTGTACGGCCCAACCCTGGCTCAGGAAGCGGTTCTGGATGTTCTCGCTCGTGGCGAGGTCGGTGTGACCTTCGATCGTGATGCCGTTGTCGTCAAACAGGCACACGAGGTTGCCGAGTTGCAGGTGACCCGCGAGCGAGGCGGCTTCGTAGCTGATGCCCTCCATGAGGTCGCCGTCGCCGACGGTCACAAAGACGCGCGACAGCAGCAGCGGGTTCTGGAAGCGCGCCGCTTCCATGTGTGCCGCGATTGCCATGCCGACCGCATTGGCAAAGCCCTGGCCGAGTGGGCCCGTGGTCGTCTCCACGCCGACCGTCTCGCCGTACTCGGGGTGCCCAGGCGTCTTGCTGTGCAGCTGGCGGAACTGCTTCAGGTCGTCGAGGCTCAGCGGATAACCGGCGAGGTGCAGCAGCGAATACAGCAGCATCGAGCCATGGCCGCCCGACAGCACGAACCGATCGCGCCCAGCCCAGTTCGGCTCCTTGGGGCTCCAGCGCAGGAATTCCGTCCAGAGCACCGTGGCGACTTCGGCCATGCCCATTGGCATGCCCGGGTGGCCGCTTTCGGCCTTCTGCACGGCGTCCATGGCGAGGCCGCGAATGGTATTGGCAACGAGGGTGATTTCCGGGGAGGCAACCGTCATGCAGCGGAGCGTAGAGGTCGCGGCGGCTGGACTCCAGTCGAAGCCCCGATGGCATGGCGCCCCGGGTGGGAAAACCCCTACAGGTGGTGACCCAAGGGAGAATCCTGCGAGAGTACCTGAGCGGATCCTGCCGATGTTGGGGGTGGGGAGAAGCTGATGTCCTACCGTGAAGATACAGCGAGCGCGATGAGCCAGGCCTTGACCATCCTGAAGGGAATGGGGGCCAAGTCGCGTTCGACGTCCTTGGGCTCCGTGCGCGACCGGGTGGTGCAGGTGTTTGGCATCCTGGACGCTCTTCTGAGCAGCCTGTCGGACGACACCAGCGAAGAGGTGCTCGCCGAAGTCGAACGGGTGGTCACCGCCCTGCACAACGCCGACCGGGCCTTCAGTCAGTCCGGCGACCGCGAAGCGCAGCGGCTGCTCGACCTTGCCACGCAGCGTGTGAAGCGTCTGGCCCAGCAACTCTCATAGCGACGCGCGGCGAACGGCGCGCCAGCAACGCCGGGTCAGGCCCCAGCACCTTCCCGCACGGCGTTCACGTTCCAGGACGGGATCACGATCTCGACCTTGCCTGACAGCGGGACCTTCGTGAGTCGCGCCTGGCAGCCGAGGCGCGACTCGAGGCTCGTGTCGCGGGCTTCGTCGAGCTGGTCAAGTTCGTCCTCGCTCGCCTCCGTGAAGCACTCGAGGCCCGCCGTGATCTTCACGTGGCACGTGGAGCATGCGCACACACCGCCGCAGGCGTGGTCGAGGGCCAGACCTTGTGCCATGGCGGCGTGCAGGATCGACTCGCCCAGGGCAAGGGAGAACTCGCGGGACTCGCCGCGCACACACAGGGCTACCTTGGTCATCGCTGCTGTTCTTCGCGCAGGGCTTTCGTGACGGCCGAACTGATCACGTCGTCGGCAATGGAGGACGTGACCTTGGTGAGATCTTCGCAGGCGGCTTTGAGGACCGCGGTCTCCGCATTGGCGGCCATCAGCTTGCCGAGTGCCTTCAGCGCTTTCTGCACCGGGTAGGTCTGGTCGGGGGGCAGTTCGGCCATCTGCATGGCCTTCTCGGTGCCGCGCACCATGGCGGCGGCCTTGTTGCGCACCTCGATGGCTTCGCGCGCGAGGTAGTCCTGCTGGGCAAACTCGATCGACTCGAGCATCATGCGCTTCACTTCGTCGCGCGACAGGCCAAACGACGGCACGATCTGGATGCCCGCTTCGGCGCCCGTACGTTGCTCGCGCGCGGTGACCCGCAACACGCCGTCCGCATCGACGAGGAAGGTCACCGCGATGCGCGGCAGGCCCGCGGGCATCGGCGGAATGCCGCGCAGCTTGAAGTTGCCGAGCAGGCGGCAATCGGCAGCGAGCTCGCGTTCGCCCTGGTAGATGGCGAGATCGACGGCAGTCTGGTTGTCGACGCCGGTCGAGAACTCCTCGGTGACGCTGGTCGGGATCGTGCTGTTGCGCAGAATGAGCTTCTGCACCGCACCACCGAGCGTCTCGATGCCGAGGGACAGTGGGATCACGTCGAGCAGCAACAGCGAACGGTCGTTGCCGGCGAGTACGTCGGCCTGGATCGAAGCGCCGAGCGCCACGGCGAGGTCCGGGTCGACGCTCGTCTGCGGCGGTTTGCCGGTCAACGCTTCGATGCGGGCGCGCACCATCGGCACGCGCGTGCTGCCGCCGACGAGCACGACTTCGTCGATCTCGTCGAGGCGAAGGCCAGCGTCCTTGATGGCGCGCTGCACACAATCGAGCGTGCGCTGCACGAGGGGGGAAATCGCCGCCTCGAACTCGGCGCGCGTGATCGTGAGGCGGACCGTGCCACGGTCGCCGGTGCCGTTGAGGTCGAGCTGCAGTTCGGCCGACGTCGCCTCGGAGAGGCGGATCTTCAGCCCTTCGGCGGCGCTGCGCACGGCCTGCAGCACGTAGGGATCGTTCGCCTGGTCGGCCGCCTGGCCGGGTGCCTGGCTGGCGGGAAGGGCCGCGAAGATGCGCTGGGCGACGAGGTCATCAAAGTCGTCGCCGCCAAGGTGGGTGTCGCCAGCCGTGGACAAGACGCGGAACACCCCGTCGTCGATGCGCAGGATCGAGACGTCGAAGGTGCCGCCGCCGAGGTCGTAGACAAGCACCGTGCCGTCCTTGCTGCCGTCGATGCCGTAGGCCAGCGCCGCGGCCGTCGGCTCGTTGAGAATGCGCAGGCAGTCGAGGCCGGCGAGCGCCGCTGCGTCTTTGGTGGCCTGTCGCTGCGCATCGTCAAACCAGGCTGGCACGGTGACGACGGCGTGGCGCACGGGTTGGCCGAGCGCCTTCTCGGCGGTGGCCTTCACTTCCTGCAGCACGAGCGCGGAGATCGCTTCGGGCGACAGTTGCCGCTCGCCGATCTGTACCCGCGCGAGGCCACGTTCGCCGGCGACTACCTGGTAGGGTAGTACCGTGGTTTCGGCGGCGACTTCGCGGGCGCTGCGGCCGATCAGGCGCTTCACCGAGAAGACCGTGCGCGTCGGGTATTCGAGCCGCAGTGCTTTCGCGGCGCGCCCGACGAGTGTGCGCCCATCGGGATGGAAGCAGACCACCGAAGGGATCAGTGGCTCGCCATCGCGATCGCGCAGCACGCGCGTGCCTTTGCCGGCGCGGATCGCGGCGAGGCTGTTGGTCGTACCGAGGTCGATGCCGATGACAAGCCGAGGGCCTGTGGGGGAAGCGGCGGAGTTCGTCGTCACGACTTGCGGTCCAGGTCCTGCAGGGCTTTGCGGTGGTAGTGGGAAGCGTGGAAGCACATCGCCGCCGCGTCGAAATCGCCAGCGCCGAGTGCCTTGCCGACCGCGGTCCAGTCCAAGGTGATGGCCGCCTGGAGCCGAACGCGCAAGTTCCCGGCGGCGGTCTGGTCGGCAAAGGCCACTTCTTCGGCGAGTTCAAGCGCCTCGCCGAGGAACGCCGGGTCGAGCTTCTTGTTGCGGTCGAGCACACCCGGGCTCAGCAGCTCCATGAGCGCGCGGGCCCGTTGCCACGGGTCGCGCAGGATCTTCCAGGCGTCGTTGATCTCGGCCGAACGCTGCAACACGGCGACACAGTCGCCCGTGTCTGCCGAGCGGTGCAGGTCCGGATGGCACTCGCGCGACAGCCGCAGGTAGCGGGCTTCGAGGGCCTTCTCGTCGACGTCGAGGGTGCGCGGCAAGCCGAACACCGTGAACGGATCGGGGGCGGGGACGTGGATCACGCCGAGAAGGAGGTGCCGCAGCCGCAGGTGCCGGTGGCCTGGGGGTTCTTGAAGACGAAGCCGCGGTCGAGCAGCCCGTCATTGAAGTCCAGGATCGTGCCGCCCATGAAGAACTCGCTCTTCTTGTCGACGCAGAACTGCACGCCGTGTTGCACGAACGCGAGGTCGAACTCGGTCGGCCCGTTCTGGTCGAAATCGAGCACGTAGGTGAAGCCCGAGCAGCCGCCGCCCTTGGCGCCGATGCGCACCCACGTGGTGGGCGCGAAGTTCTGTTCGGCGACGACGCGTTGGATCTCCTTCGCGGCGCGTTCGCTCAGGTGCACACCGCGGCCGGCCTTGGGCTCGGTCGGGGTCGGGAGGCCGCCCGCCGCGGGTGCCGCCCCTGCGGCCGGGGTTGCCGGGGTTGCCGGTGCGGCCAGCGTGTCGCGATTCTGGGTGTCGCTCACGACCGCACCTCCGTGCCCGCTCCCGCACCGGTCGCCTGACTGGCCGCGCGCTTCTTGCGCCAGTCTTCGATCGCCGCCTTGATCGCATCCTCGGCGAGCACCGAGCAGTGGATCTTCACGGGTGGCAGCGACAACTCTTCGACGATCTGCGTGTTCTTGATCTGGGCCGCCGTGTCCACCGACGTGCCTTTGAGCCATTCCGTCGCGAGCGACGACGAAGCGATCGCCGAGCCGCAACCGTAGGTCTTGAACTTCGCATCGACGATCTTGCCGCTGTCGTCGACGCGGATCTGCAGCTTCATGACGTCGCCGCACTCGGGCGCGCCGACGACGCCGGTGCCGACGTTCGGGTCGTTCTTGTCGAGCGAACCCACGTTGCGGGGGTTCTGGTAGTGGTCGAGGACCTTGTCGCTGTAGGCCATGGTTGGTTCCGGTCAGTTGGTTCTTGGAATGCGGGTTGGTTAGTGGGTGGTCCAGCGGACCTGACTCAGGTCGACGCCTTCTTGGACCATTTCCCACAAGGGGGACATCTCGCGCAGGCGCTTCACTTCGGCGATCACTCGATCGGCCGCGAAGTCGACTTCGGCTTCGGTCGTGAAACGGCCCAGCGAGAAACGGATCGAGCTGTGGGCGAGTTCGTCGCCGAGCCCGAGGCTTTTGAGCACGTAGCTGGGTTCGAGGCTCGCGGAGGTGCAGGCCGAACCCGAGGACACGGCCAGTTCCTTCACGCCCATGATCAACGACTCGCCCTCGACGTACGGGAACGAAACGTTGGCGAGGTGCGGCAGGCGCGCGTCGATGTCGCCGTTGCGCACCGAATCGGGCAACGCCGCGAACAGGCGCGCTTCGAGGCGGTCGCGCAGCGCGCGCAGCTTTGGCACTTCGGTGGCCATTTCCTCGCGGCAGATGCGCGCGGCTTCGCCCATGCCGACGATGCCGGTCACGTTGAGCGTGCCCGAACGCATGCCGCGTTCGTGGCCGCCGCCGTCCATCTGCGAGGTAAGGCGAACGCGCGGGTTCTTGCGGCGCACGTAGAGGCAACCGACGCCCTTGGGGCCGTACATCTTGTGCGCGGAGATCGACATCAGGTCGATGTGCTGCGCTTCGACGTCGAGCGGGATCTTGCCGGGCGCCTGCGTGGCGTCGGTGTGGAACAGCGTGCCCTTCTGCTTGCAGAGCGCCCCGATCTTCTCGATCGGGTGCAGGGTGCCGACTTCGTTGTTGGCGGCCATCAGCGAGACCAGGATGGTCTTGTCGGTGATGGCGGCCGCGAGCTGGTCGAGGTTGATGTGGCCCTTGCCATCGACGGGCAACCAGGTGACTTCGAAGCCCTGGGTCTCCAGGTACTTCATCGGGTCGAGCACGGCCTTGTGCTCGGTGACCGCGGTGATGAGGTGGTTGCCCTTCGAGCGGTACATCTGGGCCACACCCTTGATCGCCAGGTTGTTGGCCTCGGTCGAACCGCTCGTCCAGAGGATCTCCTTGCTGTGGGCACCAACCAGTTGGGCCACCTGATTGCGCGCTTCTTCGACGGCGGCTTCGGCGGTCCAACCATACGCGTGGCTGCGGCTCGCGGCATTGCCAAACGTCTCGGTGAAGAACGGCAGCATGCGCTGGACCACGCGCGGGTCGCACGGCGTCGTGGCGCTGTAGTCGAGATAGACAGGGGACTTCATCGTTGGGAACCGATCGGAAGGGGGCTCGTGGCCCGGGTCAGCGGGACCGCTGCAGGCAGACTGCAGAGTTCGCCGAGGGTGATCTGTTGGAACAGGTGCGAGATGCGTTCGTGTACGATCCGCATCGGCGCTTTGCTGGGGCAGAAGCCGCTCAGGGAGCAGCCTGAGCCATGGGCCGGGTCGCTGTGCTGGCTCTTGGCGAGTGCCAGCGGACTTGGCGCTTTGGCCGCGGCGCCGTGAAGCGGGTGGTCATTGCCGTGGTGGTCACCGCCGTGCTCGGCGATGCAATCGACGAGCGTGAAGCGCCCCTCGACGACCTCGAGGATGGTGGCGAGCGAGATCTCGTGTGGCGCGCGGTTCAGCTTGTAGCCACCCTTGAGGCCCCGCACCGATTCGAGCAAGCCGTGCTTGGTAAACTCCTTCAGCAGGTTGGCAACAACCGACTTGTTGAGGCCGGCCTGGCGCGCGATCTCGTGGGCGCTCACTACGGAGCTCTCCGCTGGCCCGCCGGGATAGGCCCCTTGCCGGGCAATGGCGCCCAGCAGGAACACGGCATAGTCAGCTTTCTTGGAGATACGCAGCATCGTCAAAATCCTTGCCCATCCGGCCAGCGGAGGACCGTTGCATCGAACGGTGAAGCAAACTAGACCTGGATTAGGGCTCATTCAACGATCGGCTGGAAAAAGCCCCGAATGTAGGCACATTCTGCGACCGCCGACGTGAACCTGAAAGCCCGTGCCCGCATGACCACCGACACCCCGCCCACGAACCCCCTGGCCGACCTCCTCGGCAACCTCCTTGCCAACGGCCCGTGCGCGCGCAAAGCCGCCCCGTTCCGGCTGCTCCTCGTTCTGGGGCCTCAGGCTGGCGAGTTCCTGCACCGGCTCTGCAGTCAG
Source organism: Planctomycetota bacterium (assembly GCA_020851075.1). GTDB lineage: Bacteria > Planctomycetota > UBA1135 > UBA1135 > UBA2386 > JADZDL01. Next base: position 12,372 of record JADZDL010000020.1, read on the forward strand.
GACGTACTCGGGCTGCTCCCCGGGCAGTTGCTGCCGGCGGCGTTCCTGGATGCCAAGGGCAAGCTGCTCGTGACGGCGCTCGTCGGGCGGCTTGGGGACGCGTTCTACCTCGAAGTCCAGGCGGAGCAGGAAGAACGCCTCGCGGCCCTGCTTGAGCGGTACCACTTCACCGAGAAGCTCACGATTGAGCGGCTGGGCGCTGTGCCGTGTACGGAGCATGTGGTGGCGGGCGAACAGAGTGGCATCACGGCGGGCCCGGTGGTTCGCATCGCGCGGCGCGGGGTGCAGTTTGAGCGCCGCTACGGCGAGGCTGCGCTGCCGGCGGATTCCGAACCGGCTGTCCCGCAGCCCGCCGGCACGAGTTCGAACGACACCGCCGAATGCCTGCGCATGTTCGCCGGCTTCGTGCGGGTGGGCATCGAGACCGAACCCACCACGTTGGCGCTCGAGGCGGACCTCGACGACCACTGTTCGCTCACGAAGGGCTGTTACACCGGCCAGGAGATCATCGCGCGCATCCACACCTACGGGCACACAAACCGCCGGTTGTGCCTGCTGCAACTCGACGCGGGCGATGCGATCACGGCACCCGCCCCGCTGCACGACGAGGACGAGATCGCGGTCGGGCGCGTCATGCACGCGGTGCCGATGCCGGACCGCGCCATGCGCTTGGGGCTCGGTTATCTGCCGAAGGACTTCCAGGCGCCGGGCACCGTGCTGCGGCTCGCGGGCGGCGCGCGGGCGACTGTGCTGCGTTAGCGAGAGCGCGGGCTCCGCCTCAGTGCAGCGTCTTGCCCGCGTAGGCGAGCAGCACGTAGCTGCGGCCACCGACGGCTTCGATCGTAAGGTCCAGGCTGTCGGCGCAGAACGCGCGGTCGCCGCACGGGGCGTGCGTCGTGGTGCCGGCGTGGGTGATCCTGGACGAACCTTCGCTGCGCACGAACAGCAGTACTTCCACGGCGGGCGGCAGGCCCGGAATCTCCTGGACGCGCAGCGAAGTGCCGGCGGCGAGCACGACTTCGTCGAGACTCAACGTCGCCGCTTTATAGTCGGGCGCGAACACCCGTTCGATCGTGACCGCACCGACAGGCAGCCGCTGCATGCGCCGCGGCGGCAGCGACTCGGGCGCGGTCGGGAACGTCTCGGCGGGTCGCCATTCGCCCGAATTGGGGTCAAACGACTTGCCGCTGCCGGCCATCGGCAACAGCGGCTTCTGGCCGAACGCGGCGCGACCTTCTGCGGGTGCCGCAATCTGCGGTTGCCGGGCGCTCACCAGCAGGATCTCGCCGGTGCCGTTCTCGGCCCGGAAGGTCGTGCGCGGCGGCAGGAACACGGCCATCGGCCGCCCTTCCAACGGGGTCGTGCGCGCGCCGCGGGCTTGCCACACGGTCGGGCCGCCGTGCAGGTCGAACGTGCCCGACAGCAACACGACGCAGGTCTCGCCTTCCCCGGTGGTGATGGCGTCCTGGGCCGCAGGGCGCCACAGCTGGACTTCGGTGCACCACTTCGCCTCGCCCGCCGCCGCCACGCGCAGACGATCGTTGCCAGTCCCATCGCCACCAGTCCACGAGAGCGGGTTCACTTCGGCTCCTTCTTGTCGCCGAGGACCTCGAGCTTCGCATCGGCGAGGATCTTCGCGGACAGTTCCTTCGAACGTAGTTCGCGCAGGCGTTCGAGCAGCTGTTCGTCGGCGAGCGGCGGTTCGATGTCGGTGCACTTCACGAGCAGGTAGCCATCCTTGTCGCGGACCGGCTGACTCACTTCGTCCGCAGCGAGCGCAAACGCGGCCGCGAGCACACTCTCGGGAATGCTCGGCGACTTGCGCGTGTGCCAGCCGAGGTCGCCACCTTGCGCCTTGCTGGCGGGCTCCTGGCTCTCGATGCGCGCGATGACGTCGAACGTGTCCTTCTCGAGTCGCTGCCGCACTTCGGCGATCTTCTTCTCGGCCGCCGGGAAGTCGAGCGGGATGAGCGCGTTCGGTTCGTCGAGCGCGCGCACGAAGATCAGGCTGATGCGACGCCGTGGCCCGACTTTCTCAAGGATCGCCTCCCGGTCGCGTTCGAGGTCGGCGCGCAGCACGGAGTCCGGGTAGACCTTCGCACTCAACTGCTCGAGCATGACCTTGGCCCGGAAGATGCGGCTCTGTTTGAGGCCGGTCACCGTCATGCCGGTCGTGGTCTTCAGGACCTGCTCGAAGGGCAGGCCGTGGAAGCGCGGATCGCGAGCGTTCTCCTTCTTGCGCTCTTCCACCGCGGCTTCGATGTCGGCAAGGGAAGGTTCGACGCCCTCGGTCTTGGCGAAAGCCTCGATCGACTGCAGGTAGACAAACTGCGTGATGAACTTGCGGCGCTCGTCTTCCTCACTCGTGCGCAGCAGCAGCGTGCCGAGTTCGACCATCGGGATCGTCTCGCCGTCGATCACGGCGGCACTGCCGATCGGCAGCACATCGGGGTCGATCTCGATCTTGGCCTGCTTGCGCGCTTCCTGCTGCCAGAGGCGCAACATGTCGCCGCTGACCGGATCCTTGGGGCCGAGTTCGAGCTCGGCGCGCACCAGGCGTTCCTGCGCCATCTGGATCGCGAGGTAGCGCAGCCATTCGGCTTCGCCGGTGTTGCGCACGGCCGCGAACTCTTCGGGCTTCTTGCCGGCCGCGCGCAGCTGGGCCTGCAGATCGGCCCAGAACCTACGCACCTCCTCGTCGGTGGGCATCAGGTTCTTCTTGGTAGCCGCGCGGCGCGTGAGCACGGCGTCGACGAGCACATCGCAGGCCTGCAGGCCGAGTTCCTGGCGGCGCAGGTGGAACGCCATCTCGACCGCGACGTCGGTGCGCGTCACCGCGGCCGGTTTGCCGCCGAGCTGGAACGTGGCGAGCACGTCGTTTGGCTCTTGGGGTGGGAGCGCGAACGCGGCAAGGCTGAGACTGAGCGTGGTGAGCAGGGGCATCATCGGCGGGGCGGAGAGGATAGCAGACGGCGAACCCGGCTACCTCTTGCGCAGCAGGTTCCAGGTATCCGCGGCGACCGCGAACGTGAGCAGGCCGAAGGCACCGTGCGTAAGCAGCGGGCTGCCCAAACGCAGGGCGATTGGCATGGCGAGCAGGCCGAGCGTCCACAGCGCGGCCGTTTGCCACGCAAGGCCCGGCTTCGGCATGCGGTGGGCTTGACCTTCTCCCGCGTGCAGGCGCTGCGCGAGTGGCCAGAGTCGCTGGCCGATGCCGAGCACCAGGGAGCCAACCCCACCGAGCAGCAGGATCGCGCCGTAGGTCGACCACCAACTGGCAGCGAGCCCATGCAGGTGCAGCGCGGTGCCGAGCAGGAGTGCGACTGCAAACGAGAGCACGGCGCAGAGCAGGAGCAGGTGCGCCGGCATCCAAGGCGGCAGGTTTGCCGGGGCGGGTGGGCGCCGTTGCAGCAGCATCGCGACCACGGTGGCGAGCCAGGCGAACGCGCCGCCCGCGAGCAGCCACAGGCCGAGATCGAGCCAGCCTGGCAGCAACGCGCCGAGGCCCGCTACGAACCCGCCACCGCCAAGGCCGAGCACGGCGCACAGGGCGAGCCACGAGGGGGGCGGCAACGCCGGCAGGAACATCGGCAGCAGCCGCAGGCCGACGGCGGCAATGAGTGTTCCGGCAAAACCGCCGAGCGCCAGATGCGCGTGTGCAAACACCGCGTCGAGCGGATCCGTGGGCAGGATCGTACGGCTGTGTTGCAGCGCGAGCGCGCCGCCGAGGCAGACGGCGAGCAGCAGGTTGGTCCACGCGAGCAGGTTGCCGAGTTTGCTCGCGAACGGCACTTTGGCGCGCAGCACGGGCAGCACGAAGCGCGGCAGTTGCAGCAGCAGTGCCACGAGCAGGAGCAGCGCCGACCACTGCACGCCGCCGTAGGTGCCGAGTGCCATGTGCGACGCGACCCCGGTGGCCGTGAGCTGCACGGCGACGAGCAGGAACCAATCGCGCCAATCGGCGCGCAGTTTGCTGCCCATGGCGAGGTGGAGCACGACCGGAAACACGCCGATGCAGGTCGTCGCGATGCAGCCCAACGTGATCAGGTGCACGCAGGCGAGCACTTCGGGATGCAGTACCGAGCCCAGCAGGCCCTGGGGCCGCAGCGCTGTCCAAGCAAGGGCCGCGAGCAGGCTCAGATGCGCGAGCACGAGGTGGGCGCGCAACAGCCGGAGCGACCAGACGACCGCCGGGGGACGGGCCGATGGGACCGGTGGGGCTGGTGGTGGGGCGGGAGGCGGCATCGCGGAAGAAGGCCCTCCACCATACTGCGACTAACCGAAGCGACCTTCGATGTAGTCCGAAGTCTCGCGGCGCTGCGGAGCCACGAACATGTCCTCGGTCGCCGAATGTTCGACGACGCGGCCCATGAGCATGAACACGCATTCATCGCTGGCGCGGCGCGCCTGGGCCATGTTGTGCGTGACGATGAGAATCGAGTAGTTGCCGCGCAGGTCCCAGATCAGGTCCTCGACGGCGGCCGTGGCGGCCGGGTCGAGCGCCGAGCACGGCTCGTCCATGAGCAGCACCGTGGGCTTCGTCGGCAAGAGGCGCGCGATGCAGAGTTTCTGCTGCTCTTCGAGCGAGAGCGTGGTGGCCTTCTGGTGCAGGCGGTCCTTCACGCGGTCCCACAGCAGCACTTCGCGCAGCGCGCTTTCGACCAGGGCATCTTCTTCGCCGCGCGAACTGCGACCCGCATGGTGCAGCCGGTAGCCAAACAGCACGTTGTCGCGGATCGGCAGCGGCAGCGGATTGGGCCGCTGGAACACCATGCCGACCTGCCGCCGCACCTGGATGCGCGACGCCTCGGGCGCGTAGATGTCGTGGCCCAGCACGCGGATCATGCCCGTCGTCGTCACGTAGCCGAGCCGCTCGTTGATGCGGTTGCAGCTGCGCAGCAGCGTCGACTTGCCGCAGCCCGATGGGCCGATCAGCGCCGTCACGATGCCGGACTTGATCTGCAGGTCGACTTCGAAGAGCGCCTGGAACTTGCCGTACCAGAGGTTGAGATCCTGGACCTCGATCGCGAGCGGGCCGTCGTTGGCGGGGCGCGCGATGCGGGTCCGCGGGTGGGTGAACTCAGCCAAAACGACCCTCCAGGTAGTCCACGGTGCTCTGTTCGCGAGCGCCGCCCGAGAACAGGGCCTCGGTGGGCGCGATCTCGACGCAGAGGCCGCCGAGGAAGAACGACGTGCGGTCGGCGAGGCGGCGGGCCTGCTGCACGAGGTTGGTGACCAGCACGATGGTGAGTTCCTGCCGCAGTTCCTTGAGCACCTCTTCGATGCGCATCGTCGTCACGGGATCGACGGCGATCGAGAACTCATCGAGCAACAGCAGCTCGGGGTCCTGCGACAACGCGCGCGCGATCGTGAGGCGCTGTTGCTGGCCACCGCTGAGCAGTGAGCCGAGGCCTTTCAGGCGGTCCTTCACTTCGTCCCACAAGGCCGCGCGACGCAGGCAACGTTCGACGATCTCATCGAGCTGCGCGTGCTTGGTGATGCCCGACAAGCGCGGCGACAGCGCGACGTTGTCGTAGATGGACAGCGGCAGGCCGACCGGCAGCGGGAAGACCACGCCGATGCGTTTGCGCAGCGCGTAGAGGTTGCGCACGGTGCGGACATCGCGCCCGGCGAATGTGATGTCGCCGAGCACCTGCATGCCCGGCACGAACTCGTCCATGCGGTTCAACGCGCGCAGGAACGAGGTCTTGCCGGCGTTGGCCGGGCCGATGATGCCGAAGATCTCGTTGGTCTTGATGTCGAGATCGACGCCCTGCAGGGCCACCTTGTCGCCGTAGTGGATTGACAGGCCGCGCACCGATACGAGGGGAGGCGGTTCGGTTACCACTTCTTCCTCCCGCGCAGGCGCATGCGGAACGCGATCGCGGTGCCGTTCAGCGCTAGCACCACGATGATGAGCACGAGGGCCACCGAGAACGGCAGGTGGTGCGGCACGTCGGTGAGCTGGGTCGAGACGTTGAACAGGTGCAGCGACAGCGCCATCGTCTTGTCGAACACACTCTGCGGCGCCATCGAGCGCAGGAAGACGGCGCCCGTGAACATGATCGGAGCGGTTTCTCCGACGGCGCGGCAGACGCAGAGGATGAGGCCCGTGAGGATGCCGCTGCCGGAGTTGGGTAGCACGACGCGCCAGATCGTCTGCCAGCGCGTGGCCCCCATGCTCCAGCACGCTTCGCGGAACGCCTTCGGCACGGCCTGCAGCGACTCGCGCGTGGCGACGATCACGACCGGCAGCGTCATCACGGCGAGCGTGCAGCTGGCGGCGAGGATCGACTTGCCGAAGTGCAGGAAGTGCACGAAGGCGCCGACGCCAAACAACGCGTGTACGATCGACGGCACGCCGGCGAGGTTCACGATTGCGACGTTGATCGTGCGCGTGAGCCAGTTGTCGCGCGCGTATTCACTGAGGTAGATCGCCGCGGCGACGCCGAGGGGCAGCGCGAGCAGCAGCGCGCCGGCCGTGAGCCAGAGCGTGCCGAGCAGCGGCAGGCCGATGCCGCCCGCGGCACCGTTGCTGCGCGGCGGGTCGACGAGGAAGCTCCAGGACAAGCCGGGGGCGCCTTCGACGACGAGCACGCCGAGAATCAGCAGGGCCGGCACGACGAGCAGCAGGGCCACCGCGAGCAGCAGCGTGCGGACGAGCTGCTGGATCGTGTGGTTGCGCTTCTCGAGCGGCGTTGCCACGAACATCGGGTCGATGGTGGTCATGCGCGACTCCTTCGACCGCGCACGATCCAGTCGGCCGTGAGGTTGATGCCGAACGTGATGCCAAACAGCAGCAGGCCGAGCACGAACAGCACCTGGTAGTGTTCGCTGCCGTGCGCCGCTTCGCCGAGTTCGGCGGCGATCGTGGCCGTGATGGTGGCCGCCGAATCGAACACGCTTTCGGGGATCATGAGCCGGTGGCCGCTGGCCATGAGCACGGCGATCGTCTCGCCGAACGCGCGGCCGATGCCGAGCAGCACGGCGGCGGAGAGGCCGGGGCGGGCATGCGGCAACACGACCTTCCAGATCACCTGCCACCGCGATGCGCCGAGCGCTTCGGCAGCCTCGCGATACGTCTCGGGCACGGCCTTCAAGGCATCTTCGGCGATCGTCGTGATGATCGGCGCGGCCATCAGGCCGAGGATGATGCCGGCGTTGAGCACGTTCAGGCCGACCTGCACGCCGAACACGTGCTGGATGATCGGCTTCATGACCTGCAGGCCGATCACGCCCCAGACGACGGACGGGATCGCGGCGAGCAGTTCGATGAGGATCTTCAGCCACTCGCGTTGTCTACCGCGCGCGAACTCGCCGATGTAGATCGCCGCGCCGAACGCCAGGGGCACCGCGATGATCATGGCGACGCCGGTGATCCAGCAGGTGCCCATGATGAGCGGCAAGGCGCCGTATTCTGGAGGCTCGACGGTCGGTTCCCAGCGTTTGCCGAACAGGAAGTCGAGCCAGTTGAGGTGGTGCAGCGCGAAGTCGATGCCCTGGGACGCGATGAAGACGAAGATTGCGCCGATGAACAGGATCGCCGACAAGCCACCACCGAGCACGGCGAGGCGGGCAATGCAGTCAAACCACCACGTACGATCGCGGTGGTCGAGCGCAGTGGCCCATTCGTGATGGCCCGCATGCCGCAACGGCAGTGGGCCGGGGGACGCTGGCTGGGGGGACGCCGGCTTTGGCGGCGGGCCGGCGGAATCCTTGTTGGGGTCGGAAGTCACGAAATCAGCTCGCCTGGTCGCCGCGCAGTCGTTCCATGAGGTCCCGCACGCGCGGGGTCAGTTCGCGATACACCGCCTCGGGCGTAGCCGCGACGTCGATTTCCCACACGACTACCGTGGTGTGGAACGGCATCTTGCCGATCGATTCCCGAGCGCCCTTGCCGAGGCCGACGATGACCTGGAAGTCATCGAGCTGGTCCTTCAGGGTTGGCAACGACGTCGGCCACGCTTTGCCAAGGTCGATGCCGACGGTCTGGGCAAAACGCTGGTAGGCGGGGTCGATCTCCTCGCTGCACTTCCAGCCAGCGCTGCGGTAGCGACCACTCTGTGGGAACGCCTTGCGCGTGAAATGTTCCGCGAGCTGGCTCGGCCCGCTGTTCTCGGCATCGACGAACAGGATCTGGAAGGTCTTCTCGGCCTTGATCTTGCCCGTGACCACGAACACCGTCTCTTCGCAGATGTTCTTCGCCTGGTGGATCACGCGTTCGAGGCGGTTGAACGTCGCCATGAGCGAGAACAGGTCGCTGACCGGCCGGCTGTGCGCTTCCCCCTCGGTGACGAGGTCGGTGAAGACCCGGTCGAAGTACTGCGCAAACTGGGCGGCGCTGGTCAACGTCGCCTGGGCGAGGCCCACATCGCGCGTCTGGAAGCTGCGCAGGCCGTCGTGCAGCATGCGGCGCGCGTGTTCGGCCATCATCTCGACGTCGCGGGCCACCACGGGCGGCGGCTGGGTCGACAACTGGGCCACGGTGCGCGAAATCGTCGCCGCGTAGTCGCCGATGCGCTCCAGCCCGATCGTAAGCCGCAGCACCGAGCTCACGTAGCGCAGGTGCCCGGCACTCGGCAGGTGCCTCGCCACGAACGCGTGGCAAGCCCGGTCCAGCTCCCGCGTGCGCCGGTTGACCGTGTAGTCGCCGAGCACGGTGGCCGCGGCGAGGTCCTTGTCGAGCGTGAGCACGGCGCGCACGGCGTTCTCGATCCCCTCGTGGATGGCATTACCAACAATGCCGACGAGGTCCTGGATCCAAGCGAGGTCCTTCTGCAGGCGTTCTTCGTAGTGGGAGGGCACGGCGGGTCGGGCGCGAGGAAACGATGGTGGGGAGGAGTCTGCCGAGCATCTGACCGTGCCATCGGGCGTTCGTCGAGAGGAACGCCTGGGAAGTTGTTGGCGCGGCCGCCGGCTGGTTCGGCCGACAGCTGGTTCGCCGACAGGTCAGTCGAGCTCGCGCAGCGGCTCAGTCGAGCTTGCGCAGAGGCGGGTAACCCTTCGCCGCGAGCACGCGCTGGCCGGCATCACTCTTGATCCAGTCGAGGTAGTGCTTGACCGCACCCTCGGGCTCGCCGCTCGTGTACATGAACAGCGGGCGCGAGATCACGTAGGAGCCATCGAGCACGGTGTCATTCGTGGGCATCACAGGCTTGCCGGACTTGCCGATCACCGGCACCACGCGCACGTGTTCGGTGGCGTAGGCGATGCCGCTGTAGCCGATCGCACTCTTGGTCTTGGCGCAGAAGTCGACGACGTCCTTGCTGCCGTTCAGGTTGTTGCACTCCGGCTTGAAGCGCCCCTTGTCGCCGAGCACCGACTCCCGGAAGTACTCATAGGTGCCGCTGTTGTTCTGGCGGCTGGCGAGCACGATCTTGTCGGCGTTGGGGCCGAGGTCGATGCCGAGGTCGGCCCACTTGGTGGCCTTGCCGCCGTCGCCGAACAGGTCCTTCAGTTGGTCTTGCGTGATCGACTGGATCGGGTTGTCCTTGTGCACGTAGATCGCAATGCCGTCGAAACCGACCTTGTGCTGCACCGGCGTATGGCCGTGGGCCGTGGCGTCGGCAATCTCCTTCTCCTTCATTGCGCGGCTGCAGTTGGCAATGTCGACATCGCCGTCGATGAGGTTCTTGATCCCGGTGCCCGACCCGCCGCCCGAAACCGAGATCGCAACCTCGTCCGGGTGGGCCTTCATGTAAGCCTCGGCCCAGGCGCCCGCGACTTCGAGCATGGTGTCGGAACCGACGTTCTGGAGCTCGCGCTTGGAGGGGCCGCAGGCGGTGAAGGTGACGCAGGCGGCGAGGGTGAGGACGAGGGGGAGTTTCACGGGGTCTTGTTCCTTGCTTCTCGGACGGGGGTTCGAATGCGAAGAATCGTGCACCGTTATGTGAAGACGAGTCGGTGCGAATATGAAGATTCCGTGAATGCGGCCTGTGCCCCCTCGGACCGCAGGGTGTTCGCGGCCCCGCTCAAGAGAGGCTCTCAGCCCCCGATCCGGGCGCGGGCGGTGTCCGATACCACGGCGCCCAAGGGATTGGCGGTGGGATCCGGCACGAACGCCTGATGCAAGAACTCGATGCCCACGAGCTGTGGCGAGTAGGGGATCGGCAGGCGGAACAAGGCGCTGTGGTCGGTGCCGCTGACCAGGGCCACGGCGTCGACCGCGCTCTGGGCGGAACACCCAGGCATGCCCAGCGAGGCGAGGTTGATCGGGGATACAGCCGACCAACCGAACGTCAGGAAGGCCTGGTTCGCCGGCAGGTCGAGCAGGTGGACTTCCAGCGTGCGACCGATGCGCGGGGTATCGAACGGCACGAGTCGGGTGGCCGGGCGGGTTCCTGCGCAGCCACTGGCGATGGTCACGTAGGTGCTGGCGGGGCCGTACAGGGCGCCGCTCTGATCCGCCGTGCTGGCGTCGATGTCGAGGCACGAGTAGCCGGCGGGCATGGGCGGGATGAGGTTCTGGTACCACTGAGTCCATCCCCAATGCACGACGCCGCCGTCGGAGGTGCGGGCAATGATGTGCGCGTAGCCACTGACCACGTCGACGAACACGACTCCCGGTGGAAGGGCGGGTGGACCGTTGCCCAGCGGACTGCCTGTCATCACGACGCTACCGTCCGTGAGCAGGCCGCAGCCATGAAACTGGCCACCGACGGCCTTGCGGAACTTCAATCCACTGGGCGGTGCTGGGAAGTTGAAGCGGTTGTTGATGTTGTTGCCGTAGCCCACAACAAAGCCGTCGCTGCGCACGAGCAGGGTTCCGACGCTCATGGCGTGCACTGCCGTGTAACGTGTGCCGGTGGGTGGTGGCGGCAGGGTCACGGCGGATGCCGGAGTGCCGAACGCCACGGCGATGCCGTCGGAACGCAGTGCTACGGAATGGCTGTAGCCCGCGTCCATGGCGATGTACTGCGTCGAAGCCGGGAGCGGGGGCACGTTACTTTGCCCGACCGAGTTGTCGCCATAGGCGATCAAGGCACCGTCGGAGCGCAGCAGCAGTTGGTGGGCGTAGCCTGCGCTGCACGTGAGGTACCGCATGCCCGGTGGAGGAACATGAGATGTCTGCAGGAAGGCTGCCCCCCAGGTGTGTGCGGTACCGTCTTCTCTCAAGGCCATGCAGTTGCCTTCGCTGATCGCAAGATCCGGGATCCCTAAAGACCCGTCGAGAGCTGAAGGTGCCACCATCTGGGTTGCGCTGTAGCCCCATGCGACAACCCGCCCGTCTGAGCGCAACGCAACGGTGGTGTTCTGCCCGCCGTCCACCGCCGCGAAAGCAAGCCCTGCTGGTGGGGAGGGGATGTTGCACTGCCCATCCGCGTTGAGGCCCCAGGCGATCCAGGTTCCGTCAGATCGTTTGGCGAGGCTGTGGGAGTCCCCTGTCGCAATGGACACGTAGGTGAGACCCGGCGGCAGGGGCGGCACGGCCGTCTGCCCATCGGTATTGAGCCCAACCGCTTCGATCATGCCGTCGGAGCGCAGCAGCAGGGCGTGAGCATACCCCGCGCAAACGTCTGTGAAGTGCACCCCGGTGGGCAGCGTTGGGATTGTCGGCGGGTTGACACCTCACGCGACAACCCTGCCATCGAGTGTGAGGGCGAGCATGAGGGCTGCACTGGCTGCGACTCTTGCGAACGACGTTCCCGCCGGAGGTGTCGGCGGACTGAAATACGAGGTGGAGTTCTGGCCCCAGACAACGAGGGTGCCATCAGACCGCAGGGCGAGTGCGTCGCTTCTGCTGGCCGCCACCTGCACGTACGTCGTGCCGGGGGCGAGAGCAGGAACCGGGATCTTGTTGGCCGAGTAGAACGGAGGCAGCTTGCCCCACTGGGCAATCTGCCCATCCGACCTCAAGGCGTAGCAGTTCGCATTGTCGCCAACATCACAATCAACGAATGTGATTCCCGCAGGTAGTGGAGGCGGCGGCTCTGCTTGACCGCCGCTCACAAAGACGGCCCCGTCGTTTCGACGCTGCATAGCGACCATGCCGTGGGCACGCACTTGCACGAAGCCTGCGCTTGCGCTGCGTGTGTCGAATCCGAAGGGACCCCATCCGACGACGTAGTTCTGGGCGGTCAAACTGCACGCGAGGAAGGCCCAGAGCATGGCCTTGCCCAAAATCTCACGGAGGATCGGCATTTGGCCCTGGCTCAGTAGGTGATGACGAGGGCGGGAGAAGCAGCCGCGTTGAGCGACCCGTGCAATCGTGAGTACAGAATGGCGACAGCGCATGCAGAGCAGCAACTGGTCACGCTGGCAACGGCGTTTGTGCTGGCCCGGCCATCGTAGTGCATTCCAACATGGTATCACGCCGCCTGGGGGCTTGACGTCGCACGAGAACCTGGGGCATGGTGGCGAACTCCGGGCGGTCCGGAATGCTGCTGGAGCCATGTCCTACCCACCTTGTGCCCATGAAGGAGTCTGCCACCTTTGCCTTGAGGGCCCTGGCCATGATCGCCGCATGCACCGCGGCCGCGGCGCAGTGTGCAAACCAGTATGTGCCCAACATGCAGTTGGCCGGCGTCGACGGCATCGTGCGCGCCGTCACCGTGTGGGATCGCGACGGCACCGGCCCGCTACCGCCGCTGGCGGTGCTGGGCGGTTCGTTTGCGCAGGCGGGCACTACGAGTGTCGCGTCCATCGTCGCCTTCGATCCGGCGACCGGCGTGTGGTCGTCGCTTGGTCTCGGCGTCAGCGCCTTCGGCAGCCCGGGGGAAGTGCTCGCGCTCGCCACGGCAGCCAATGGCGACCTGCTCGTCGGCGGCTCGTTCACGATGGCGGGTGGGGTGAACGGCATCTTGAACATCGCGCGCTGGGGCGGCGTCAACTGGTCGGCGTTGGGCGGTGGAACGAGTGCACCCATGCGGGCGATCGAGGCCATGGCAGAACACGACTCCCGGTGGAAGGGCGGGTGGGCCGTTGCCACTTCAATCCACTGGGCGGTGCTGGGAAGTTGAAACGGTTGTTGATGTTGTTGCCGTAGCCCAGAACTAAGCCGTCGCGGCGCACTAGGGGGAAGCAATGCGTCGAGGCCGGGACAAGCCGGGTGAGGGCGAAGTTGCAGCCCCTTACCGTTTCGAAGGACTGACAGCATCCATGCTCCCACTTGGTGCCACGAACTGCAGAGGCGCAGGCGGCGATACCACCACTGGAAGCAGGTCCGCAGCAACAACTTGAGGGCCATCGCCTGGTTCAACCCGGAAATAAACCTCCGCCTGCAATGCCAAGCCAGCTTCGCTTTCCGTGGCCATCATGATCCTCACTCCGTAATTCCCGACCGGCAACCACCATTGTGCGTTATCGCCCTCATTATGGCCAACAGCGGTTGCGCGCGTCCCCGCATCGACGCTTACCAATTCTGTAAGAAACGCCTTTGGTGAGTAGTCCTGCGGCAGGCGCATGTCAATGGATACCCTTCGTAGGACCCGGGCCAAGGTGATTTCCCGGTCCTCGTAGGAACCTGCTGATACATGGATGGGGCCTCCACGCTGCAGATCTTTCGCCAGGAAGGGGTGTTCGCTACACCCAAGTTCATATTGTCCGCTCGGGAGAGTTGCAGGCTCTCCCAACCGCAGTTCGATAGAAAGCCCCGGATGTGACAAGAATGAGCGGCCCCACGGTTCAGCCCCGATGCGGCGCACCTCAACCTTAAAGCCGGACAAGCCACTTAGTACGACGGTGCCGAATTCTGACGATGGAAGCGAGTCCCCAAAGCCGATGGTGGCTGGAGCCTGGAACGCGGTGAGGGCAATCGGTTCGACTTTGACCTTCGTGGGGGTCCGCCCTGCCCAGCACACGTTGACATGCCAGTCGCCTAGGGCTCCTTCGCGACCATCATGCAGAAAGGCCATGACCTTTGCTCCAGGCCAGTTCAAACGAATCCCATCCTCAATTTCCCGGAGAGCGCCTGACGTTAGAGGGCTCCAATCCCGGTGGAGTACCTCGTAGCCCGTTCCTTGCTCAGCTTGCACAGCAACGGTTCCCTCGTTTGCGAAGTCGTAGGCCAATACATAAACATCGAACATGCGCAGAGTAGTCTCTGCGTGCTCCTCCAATTGCAGGATCGCTCGGTCCCCATTGCCATAGCGTGTATTCCGGGACCCTACGTATTTCGGATGGGCAACGTGCACATAGTACTTCCCCGGGCTCGCTCGGATGACGGCAACCCCGCCTGAGTCGGTCTTGGCGTGGGGGAATCGATTCGATCTTCGCAGGTCTCTTGGCGCATACCATGCGTCTGCCAACCACACATCTGCTCCCACCAAGGGAATCTCCTGGGGGGCAACTACCCTCACGATGGCCTCGCCCAGGCGATCTCGGGATGACGAATGCGCGGGAGTGGAACTGTCGGAGGCGCTGGCCGTTGCGCTGCCCGCCGGTTTTGTGACAATCTCCTCGTGCGGCACTCCAACTTCTGCCACCGCCGTCCCGGCTTGCAGGTCAGGACGCGAAAGGGCTCGCTCCGACGGCGAGTTCCAAGGAGTCCATGTGTCCCGCAGCAGGATCCCACCTAACAAGAGAAGCAAGGCCGCGACCCACGCTGATCGCCAAGTCCTATTCCGCGGTCGACTCTGTGATGCGGTCATGGTGACCTCAGTTGCAGCGACATACTTCGGTCCACACGCCCCAAAACGCCCACCAATGGGAGTAATCGCAGGCATACCCGAGACCACCGTCGGCACACGGGTTGCGCTCAACGCAGACTACCGGGGGTATGGCGACTTGACTGGCCATGCCCGTGCAGAAGCACGCAGTGGGCCACCCCTCCGGATTCGGTGAGAGACTGCACTTGCAGTAGAATCGGCCACTGAACATTTCCTCTCGACAAAAGCCCTCCGCATAGAGGCACTCATTTGGCGCGCATTGCTTCTCCCACTCGCCATTATTGAGTCGGATCAGCAGCGTGCACCAACAGCTCGGCTCCTGGGCCGATGCAGGGGCAATCAACAAGGCCAGCGCCAACAGGAGAAAGTGCAACATCTGGAGCATTTTTCTAAAAGGCAAGAGGGCGAGGGCGACAACCTCGTCCCCCACGATTAAAGTCGTCGGAGACCGAACCAGAATTTCTCCGTTGACGTAAGGCAAGCGCCAACGCACGCAGGCGCTGCCGCGCTCGCTCGACAGCCCTAACGCTTACCCCGAGGGCACGTGCCATATCCGCGTTTCTCGACATGCCCGACTCAAGGAGGCGCAACACTGAGCTGGAGGCCCCCCGAGCGGTTTCCCGCAGTGCAACGACGAGATCTGCAGAGGAACGATTCCCGGCGCCGTTGACTTTGCTTACCCATGCGTCGAGGTTCGCATGAATCTCCACTGTATGTCGTTTCGATCCTCTCCGGCTATCAGCGATGCGGTGCACAGCCGTGCTGCGCATCCACGCCCAGACGACCTTGGGAGCGAGAACAGGACAATACGGGCAGTTGTGCATCGCGATTAGCATTGCCTCGGACGCCACGTTTCCCGCGTCTACAGATGGCCCAAAACGTCGCCCAATCCACCTTTCCAGGTCGGATCGCAAGACCAACCAGGCGGATGCCCCCTGGACTTTCCGTTCCCGCCCCTCAA
Organism: Planctomycetota bacterium; assembly: GCA_020851075.1. Taxonomy (GTDB): domain Bacteria; phylum Planctomycetota; class UBA1135; order UBA1135; family UBA2386; genus JADZDL01. The sequence goes on from JADZDL010000020.1 coordinate 27,939, forward strand.
GCGAATGCACAGGTGGCTCCTGATCGCGATCTCCCCTCTAGCCAGGCTCGGGTGACCCAATTCGCTTGGCAGGTGACAGGTGACAGGCTTTGGGCCTCATTTTCCTCCCAGATCTTCCGGGACCGCACCCTAGCGATCCAATGGACAGAGAGTAGCTGCGCGGCAGACTACCGTCAATGCGGCAGGGAGATCTCTACAAGAAGCGTACGATGCTGTTACCAGAATTGCCAGCTGGTGGACCGAGCGCACTCCTGTTGACTACTCAGCCCAACTATCGGCCAAGGGCGGCAGGCCGTCGGGGCCAGCGACCTCCCCGGGTGGCCGATGACGGAACCGCCGGCTCTGCCAGAACCACTGCTCAGGCGCCTCGGCGATGGCCTTCGATAGCCCCGCGTTGATCCGGGTCGTGATCGCGACCAGGTCGGCGTCGCGGTCCTCACTCGGGGTGTGGCGGATCACGTCGTAGACCCGGACCTTGTAGCGGGACCGCCCCGTGCGCAGCACCGCGACGACCGCGATCGGCGCCCCGGTGGCCAGATGCAGCAGGGCCGGGGTTGCCACGGTTCGGGCCGGGGTGCCGAGGAACGGTGCCACGACCGAACTGTGCTTGCCGCCGCCGTCACAGAGGAGCCCGATCGCCTCCTTCTCGGCGAGCACCTTCTTCAACGTCCACATCACGTTCTTGCGCGCCACGACGGTCTGGCCGGTCGTCGTGCGCGAGTTGGCGATGAGGCGGTTCAGGGCCGGCAGGGGGCTTGGCCGGAAGACCGAGGTCAGTTGGATGCCGAGCAGGCCGGCGGCGTGCCCGGCGACGTCCCAGACCCCGACGTGGCCCGTGGCGCAGATGAGACCCTTGCCCTCGGCGTAGACGGCGCGCAGCGGTTCATACTCCGTGCAGTCGCAGTGGGCGCGCACGTTCGCCACGGTGATGCGGTGCATGCGGCAGAAGTCGATCGCCAGCCAGGCGATGTGGCGCGACCAGCGCCAGAGGTGGCGCGGTGGCCGAACGGGCCCGAGTGGTGCACCTGCCCGGAACGCGATGCGCACGTTGCGCCAGTAACCTTTGCTGCGGCGGCCCGTGGCGTCGCTGATGCGCCAGAAGAGGTACCACGGTATCGCGACCAGGTCCGCGAGCGCGTAGCCGAGGGTGGCGGGCAGGGCACCGATCAGCCAGAGAACGAACGCGAGCAGGCCCACGGCGAGGCGCTGCCAGAGCGGTTCTCGGGCGGGGCGAGGCTCGCGGGCCGCACCGGAGGTTTGGGCGCCGGGCGGCGGATCGGGCAGCGGATCGTTCGGCGCGTCGGTCATGCAGAGGCGGGGCGGGTCTTCGGCAGGCGTACCAAAGCAAGAAAGAGCACCCCGAGCAAGAGTTGCACGCTCTGCGCGAGCATGGCCGTCTTCACATCGCTGCGCGTGGCGAGGAACCCATAGATCGAACTGCCGAACACGGAGAGTTTCGTGGTGATGCCGTAGAGGCCAAAGAACTCGCCGACGCGGTCCTTGGGCGCGAGCATGATCACGACCTTGCGCCCCGCGGTCTGGATCGCCGAAAGGCCGAACGCGCCCATCGTGACGAGCGTCAGCAGGTAGCCCAGCGCGCTGTTGCCGCCAAACCAGGCGCCGCCGAACAGCGCGAGGAAGAAGCCCGCGGCGCCGAGGCGCATCACCCGCAATGGCGCGCGGTCGGTGAGGCGGCCGAGGCCGATGCCGAAGACGAGGGCCAACGCGTTGAGCGTGAGGCCGACGACGAGCAGGAAACTGGACATCGCGCCGTCGCCCGTGAACTTCATGCCGAGCAGGGCGAGTTCGCCGCGGTTGGCCATCCCACCAAAACAATCCGTGGTGAAGTCGGCGAAGAACAGCACCGCCGTATTGAGCACGTCCATGAGGCAGAAGTTGCCGAGCAGGAAGAAGAACAACGGGCGGTGGCGAGGCAGTTCGCGCAAGGTGCTGCGCAGGCTCTTCAGGGCGGCGGCGATGGCATCTCGTGCCTTGCCTTGTTGCGGTGGGCGTGGATCGCGCACCAGCAACAAGCATGGCAGCGCGGTGACGAAGAAGAGGGCGCCGGCAACCGCGAAGGTGCCGCTCACCGGCAGGCCGAGTGGCATGATCACGCCGAGCACGGCGATGGTGCCGCCATACCCGACGCCGACCCCGAGTCCGCTGACACGTCCGACGTGCGCTTCGTCCGCCACGTACGGCAGCAGCGAGTTGTAGAACAGCAGGCTCGTGTTGAAGGCGAGGTTGGCCACGAAGAAGCAGCCGATGATCCACGCAAAGCCGAAGTCGAACGCCCAGCCGATCATCGCGGCGATGCAGAGGAGCGTCGCGATCACGAGGTAACGCCGCGTGCGCGCGGTGTGGTCGCTGAGCGCGCCGAGGATCGGCACGAGCAGGCCCGCGAGTACCATCGACACGGTCTGCGTGTAGCCCACGGCTTCGCGGCCTTGCAGGGTGCCGGCGACGTACGGCGTGAACACGAACGTGAGCACAGCCGCATAGACGGTGTTCGCGAGGTCGTAGAGGATCCACGCGCCCGTGCGCAGCCCCGAGATGGGCGGCGGGGGAGGGACGGTGGGCTGCTCGCGCGGGTCGTGCACCAGGGCAGTGTGCCGAGTGACCAGGGGTCTACGCCAGCAGCTTTCGCAGCACGCGGCCCGACACGTCCGTCAGGCGATAGTCGCGGCCTTGGAAGCGGAACAGCAGCCGTTCGTGGTCGATGCCGAGTTGGTGCAGGATCGTCGCGTGCACGTCGTGCAGGTGCATGGCGTCTTCGATCGGGGTGTAACCGAGGTCATCCGTAGCACCGATCGTCTGGCCGGGACGGATGCCGCCGCCGGCAAACCACATCGTGAACGCGCGCGGGTTGTGGTCGCGGCCCAGGTGGCTCGCATTGCGCACTTCCTGCATCGGCGTGCGGCCAAACTCGCCGCCCCATACGACCAACGTGTCGTCGAGCATGCCGCGCTGGGCCAGATCGAGCACGAGGGCTGAGCAGGCGCGGTCGGTCTGCTGGCACATGGTGGGCAGGCCGTGCAGCAGGTCGTCGCTGTTGTCGGTGCCGTGGTGGTCCCAGCCGCGGTGCACGACCTGCACGCAGCGCACGCCGCGTTCGATGAGGCGCCGCGCCATCAGGCAGTTGTTGGCGAACGAACTCTTGCCGGGGTCGCTGCCGTAGAGTTGGTGTACGTAGTCGGGTTCGCTCGCGAAGTCGGCGAGTTCGGGCACACTGCGCTGCATACGGTGGGCGAGTTCGTAGGCGGCGGTGCGGGCAGCGATCTCGGGATCGCGCAGCGCCTCGCTGCGCAGCGCGTTGAGGTCGCCGAGGAGTTGGATATTGCGAGCGCGCGCGGCGGCATCGAACGTCGCGGGATCGGCGATGCAGGGCACCATCTCGCCGCGCGTGCGCAGTTCGACCCCTTGCACCGTGGTCGGCAGAAAACCGCTCGACCAGCAGGCGGTGCCAGCCCCCGGATCGATCTTGCCGGAGACGAGCACGACGAAGCCGGGCAGGTCGGTCGCCGTGCAACCAAGCCCATGCAGAAGCCAGCTGCCGAGGCTCGGGCGGCCGACCAGCATGTGCCCCGTGTTGGCGAAGATCTGGGCCGGGCCGTGGTTGAAGGGCTCCGTGTGCACCGATTTGACGAACGTGAGGTGGTCGGCGATCGCGGCGGTGTGCGGCAGCAGTTCGGAGATCTCGGCGCCGCTGTCGCCGTGGCGCGCAAAGCGGAACGGCGAGCCGAGCAGGTTCGGGTGGCCCTTCAAGAACGCGAAGCGCGCGCCGCGCAGCAGTTCGTCGGGCATCGGCTGGCCGTCGTGGCGGCGCAGCAGCGGCTTGTTGTCAAACAGGTCGAGCGACGACGGGGCGCCCGCCATGAACAGTTGGATGATCGCTTTGGCGCGCGGCGGGTGGTGCGGCGCGCGCGTCGGTGGATCGGTGGCTCTGGCTGCGGCTGCCGCGGGCAACAGGCGGGCTCCCAGCGCAGCACCAGCGGCGGCGAGCAGATCACGGCGGTTCAGGTCGGTGGGGAACATGCTCATCCGCGGCAGAGGGTTTCGTCCAGGTTGAGCAGCGCGCAGGCCAGTCGCACCCACGCCACGTCCGGCGGTTCGCGGTGCAGCGCGGCCAGCAGCAAATCCAGTTCGCGCGCATCGGGTTTCCGCGCGGTGCACAGGCGGAAGCCAAACGCGAGTTGTTGCCCGGGGGTGCCCTTCTCGGCCAGCATGCGATCGGCGAGCGCCTTCGCCGCGGCTTGCGAGGTCGGGTCGTTGAGGCCGACGAGCGCCTGCAGCGGGGTGTTGGTGCGCTGACGGCGCACCTGGCATTGTTCGCGCGAGGGCGCATCAAACACGCTGAACGCGACGAACGGCGCCGTGCGCCGCCAGTAGGTGTAGACACCGCGCCGCCAGCGGTCGTCGCCGGCACTCGTCGGCCACTTCATGCTGACCTTGTTGGTCGGCACGACGCCACTGGTGTCGGCCTGCAGCGGATAGACGCTCGGGCCGCCGACCTTCGGCGACAGCAGGCCCGCGGGGGCGAGCCAGGTGTCGCGCAGGCGTTCGGCATCGAGGCGAAACCGTGCCCCGCGCGCGAGCAGGCGGTTGTGGGGGTCGATGCGCAGGTGTTCGTGGCTGGCGGCGGCGGAGCGACGGTAGGCGTCGGAGAGCACGATCGTGCGCAGCAGGGCTTTCTGGTGCCAACCGACCCGCACGAACTCCAACGCCAGCCAGTCGAGCAGGTCCTGGTGCAGGGGCGGCGGCGCTTGTTGGCCGAAGTCCTCGGGCGTGTCGACGAGCGGCTGGCCGAACAGTTCGTCCCAGAGCCGATTGCAATGCACACGCGCCACGAGCGGGTTGTCTTCGGCGCAGAGCCAACGGGCGAGGCCGAGGCGATCGAGCGGGGCATCCTTGGGCCAGGCGTGCAGGGCGGCGGGGGTGTGGGCAACGACGAGCGGGCCCTTGCTGTCGGACGCACCGCGCAGGCGCAGGTGGGTCTCTGGGCGTGCTCCCGCGCGTTCCTGCAGCACGAGCGTCTTCTGCGTATCGGCGCGCTGCAGCTGCGTTTCGTCCTGTGTTTCGAAGAACGCCACGAGCCCGTAGAAGTCCGCCTGCGAGATCGGATCAAACTTGTGGTCGTGGCAGCGTGCGCAGTGGAACGTGCTGCCGAGCCAGACCGTGGCCGTCGTGCTGGCGCGGTCGAGCAGGCGCTCCCAGCGCGCTTCGTCGGCATCGACGCCACCTTCGTCATTCAGCATCGTATTACGCTGAAAGCCCGTCGCGATGCGCGTCGCTTCGGTGGCGTCCGGCAGCAGGTCGCCGGCGAGCTGCTCCTGCGTGAAACGATCGAAGGGCAGGTCGAGATTGAGCGCGTCGATGACCCAGTCGCGGTAGAGCCACATCGAACGCGGCTTGTCGAAGTTGAAGCCGTCGCTGTCGCCGTACCGCGCCAGATCAAGCCACGGCACCGCCCAGCGTTCGCCGTAGTGGGGCGAAGCGAGCAGGCGATCGACGAGCCGTTCATAGGCCTGCGGTTGCTCGTCGGCGAGGAACGCATCGAGTTCGGCGAGCGTCGGCGGCAGCCCGATGAGGTCCTGGGTCACGCGCCGCAACAACGTCGCCCGATCGGCGGGGGGAGCTGGGGCGAGCCCGGCCTGTTGCTGCGGGCCGGCGAGCCAGGCGTCGATGGGCGACGCGTAACCATCGGGAACGGGCTTGCGAACGGGTGGCAGGTAGGCCCAGTGCTTTGTCGGTGGCTGCTGGGGGGCCGATTCCGGCGAGTTGGGGGGGCTGCCCGGTTGGGGCCCCTGGGCAACTGGCTGCGCGCTCACCTGGAGCAAGAGCAGGGTGAGCAGGGGGCGGAGCAGCATGGCCCCGATGATCCCAACAATCGGCGCGTTTGCGCAAGGTCCACCGACGGTTCCTCGCAAAACGAACCAACCCGGAGGCTAATGCTAGCCCCCGGGTTGGTCGTGTGAATGGCCCACCCGCGGGTCGCGGTGGGCACTCGGCGGTCGGTCGGCGATCACTCGGCGATCAGTTGCCGATCACGTTCACCATGCCGCGGCTGAGCCCGATCGGCGTGCCAAACGGCATCGCCAGGTCGAAGTCGATGAGCTGCGTCACGAGCGGCACGCCGAGGAAACCCGTGTTCGCCGGCAGCGGGAACGCGAAGTTGACTTCGCCTTGGCCGTTTGCGAACCCGATGCTCGAGGCGACCACCGGCAGGATGTAGCCGAAGGCCGTGGCGGGCGCACCGCCGATCGGGAAGCCAGGCGCGAACGGCGAGAAGCCGATCGCGAGGCCGCAGAACGCGCTGTTCGGCTGGCCCGAGGGCACCATGCCGAGACCGCGAATCGCAAAGCCCGTGCTGCCGACGATGGCCAGGCCGTTGCTGCTGATGTCGGGCGAGCCGACCGTGGTCGGCGACGCCGAGCCGATGAAGAACTGCGAGGTGCTCGGCGCGTGTACGTCGAACAGATCGAAGAGCGGCGGGTGGCAGCCGGCGAGGCCGTTGGTGTTGTAGAGCAGTGCTTCACGGTAGGACACGTAGACCTGGCCGAAGCTGCTGGTGGCGGTGTTGGCGACGATGCGCTGGCCGTCGTCGCTGCCGAACGTGCCGCCGAAGTTGGCGACCACGGTGCTGCCCTGCACGTGCAGGCGGATGCGCTGCCAGCCATCGTTGACACCCGACAGGATGTCGATCGGGCCCGCGAGGACCGTCCAGTTGTTGGGCGTGGTGAAGCTCGAGCCATCGGCGAAGTCGACGAGGAACAGCTTGCTCGAGAACGTCGTGCGCTGGTGCACCCAGGCGAGACCGGTCATGTAGTGGTGGCGAATGCCAACGCCGGGCGCGATCTCGGTGTAGTAGCTGCCCGTGACGTCGGCGGGGTTGCCGTTTGGCCCGCAGGAGCCGCGCACACCAAGCGCCCAGCTCTCGCCGTCGCCGAGGTTGTAGTTATCGAGCATGACCGGCGGCACGGTCGGGGTGTAGGGCGCCGGATTGACGGGACTCATGACCGGGTTCAGCCAGACATAGGTCTCGACGACGATGTCCTGGGTCGGGGCCATGTCGAGGTAGACGGCGTTGCCGCCACCCGAAGCATCCCACATCGACATCGCGAGGCCACCGACTGGCGAAGCGGGCTTGGCGTTGGTGTTCTGCGCATCGACCTGCGTCGGATCGACGTACTTGGGCGGCACGAAGCCGGCGACCCAACCAGGTATCGGAATGCCGAGCGTGCCGGTGTCGAAGGTGTCAATGTACGGGATGCCCGCCGGCCGCGCGTTGGTGGCACCGGGCGTCGGGAACGTGCCGACGAGGTAGTCGGTCGTGTTGTTGTCGTCGTCCCAGCCGTCGAGGAAGCGGCTCACCGAGCACGCGGGCAACGTCGCACCGTCACCGCAGGCGAGGTCGCCAAAGAAGCCGTGGCCTTCGAGCGGGTGCGGGCCGAACGTGCCGGGCGCGTAGCCCATTTCGAAGACGAGCGAATCGATGATCACGCTGTTCGGATCCTGCAGTTCGATCGACTCGAAGTCGTAGGCCGTGTAGGTACCGCCGTTCTCGATGGCGTTGACCGGGATCTGCATGCTGACGCCCGGCACGGCCGTCGGCACGAGGGCCGCGTTGCCGAGCAGGAAGAACGCGCCGGGCGCGAGGATCGTGCCAGACGGGATCGTGTGTGTGGGAACGGCACCCGCACCGCTGCCGCCGTAGCCGGGGCTGCCCGAGTCATTGACGACGATCTTCCAACCGCTGATGTCGACCGGCGTGGCCGAACGGTTGAAGAGCTCGACGAACTCGTAGTTGTCGGTGCCGCCGTCGTCGTAGCAGAACTCGTTGATGCAGACGGGGGCGAGGGACGTGCCTGGCCCCTGGGGGAGGAAGGCCGCGGTGGCGAGAAGCAGGTTCAGCATGGGTTTGGTTGTTCTTGGCGAGAAATCGGCGAATGCCGAGCCGCGCCTGCGGTCCGCAGGTGCGACACGAAACGAGATGGGAGAGTAGGGAGAATTGCCGGTTTGGTGCGATCCCGCAAGCGGGTCGCCTCACTCCGGCTGTCGGGTGCGTGCGCGCCGAGGACGGCGCGGAGTGCCTGGTACCACTGCGCACGGCGCCAGGCTGCCAGAGGTCCGGCAGCCGGGCGGGCTTAGTTGCCGATGGTCGCGACGAGGCCTTGCGAGCAGCCGATCGGCACCGCGTAAGGCAGCGCAAAGTCCATGTCGACCGACTGCGCGGTGAGCGGCAGGCCGGCCAGCGCGTTGTTGTTCGGCAGGGGCAGCGAGTAGCTCGCGTTGCCGGAGACATTGGCGAACAGCAGCACCGTGCTGATCGGGCTCACGTAGATATTGACCGTGCCTGGGGCGCCAACGACCGGCGTGCCAGCACCGAGCGAGCCGATGCCGATCAACAGCGCGCCGACGTTGCTCGGCACGTGGCCGCTGACGTCAAACTGGAAGGCGCTGTTGCCGAGCACGGGGTCGCCGCCGCTCGTGCCGAGGTTCGGCGTGCCGACCGTGGTCGGCGAGCCGACACCGCCGGTCGTGACACCGAACGGAACGATGCCGTAGACCTCGAGCTGGTCGATGGCCATCGGCGTCATGTTGGTGTTCACGGCGACGCACTCACGGTACTGCAGGTAGACCGTGCCGCCGTAGTTGGTGAAGCCGCTCGCGGTGAAGCGCTGGCCGTCGTCGGCACCAAACGTGCCGCCGAAGTTGGCGACGAGGTTGCCGTTGTCGATGCGGATGCGCAGGCGCTGCCAGCCGTCATTGACGCCCGGCGTGGCGACGATCGGGCCCGCCAGCACGGTGGCGCCAGCGCCACCGTTGTTGAGGTCGACCAGGTAGATGTTGGCCTGGGTCTGCTGCACGAAGCACATCCACGCGAGGCCCGTGCCACCTGGACGCAAGCCGGTGCACTGGATCTGCGACCAGTAGCCACCGACGTCGGCCGGGTTGGCGCCGCCGTCCGTGGTGCCCGTGACGCCGATCGCCCAGGCTTCCCCTTCGCCGGCGACGCCAGGTGCAGCAAACACCGGGTTGCCGCCCAACACGTACGCGTAGGTTTCGACCAGGAACTGCTGGCTCGCACCAATGCGCAGGTAGACCGAGTTACCGCCGCCGGTCGTGTCGTGCAGGATGCCGACGTTGCCACCTTGGGGCGACGGCGGCAGGGCGATCGTATTCGTGCCGCTGTTGACGATCGCGGCTGGATCCGCCGTGCGCGCCGACACGAACGAGTAGTTGAAGTCGCCCGTCAGCAGGGTGCCGGCAACGGCATCGAAGCTGTTGGTGTAACCGGGCGTCAGGTTCTGCGCGCTGCCGTTCGCCGCACCGGGCGTCCAGGCCATGATGCTGAAGTCGATGCCGTTGTCGTCGCTGTCGAAGCCATCGACGCGGCGCTGGTAGGTCTGCGGGAACGCATCGAGCGTCGCCATGTCACCCCAGAGGCCGGTGCCCTCTCGCGGGTGTGGACCCCACGAGCCGCGGCCGGTCTCCCAGGCGACCGAGTCGATGACGGTCGCCGTCAGGTCGAGCAGGTCGAGAGCCTCGTTGTCGTTCTCCCAGAGGGAGTTCTGTGCCAGCGTGGTGATCTGGTTGGCGGTCGTCACCGTCGTCGACGTCGAGCCTGCAATCACCCAGTAGCCACCTGGAGCCAGAATCGTGCTGGCCGGGATCACGACCCCAGGGCCATTGGCTCCGCTCGGGTCGGAACCGACAATGCTCCATCCGCTGATGTCGATCGGCGCGTTGGTCCGGTTGTAGAGTTCGAGGAACTCCTTGTCGTCCGTGCCGGTGTCGTCGTAGCAGAACTCGTTGATGACGACGGGGGCGGTCGAAGGACCTGGGCCTTGGGGGGCAAACGCGGAGGCGAGAAGCAGTGCGAGCATGGAATCGTCCTTGGGTGCTGGCCCGCTGTGAGTTCAGCGGGTGGTGCGCGGCACAGCCGCGGGGCCGAGAAGGATTGCCGGGTTTGCCCGCTGGCACAAGCCCATAGCGCAGCACAATCGTACGGATTCGCTTTCTGCGCTGCGTATGCGCGGGCGAGGTCATGCCACCGCGCCGGTGCGCGGACTCAGGCCCGCGCGTGCTCCCCGATCACGTACCGAGCTGGGCGCGACCACCAAGGCTCATGCCGCCAAAGCCATTGCCAGCGGCACTATCCGGGGCGAATGCCTGCATGTAGTAGACGAAGCTCATGAGCGACGGATCGTTCGGGACTGCAAACGACAGCGTGGCGCCACCGGCTGCGGCGCCGAGGCCAAACAGGGTGTCGGCGGCGACTTCGAGGGAGCACCCGGTGATGCCGAAGGTCGCGAGATCGTAGGGCAGCGGGTTGCCGTTCCAGGTGGTGGACGAGAACCCTTGGGCGATCAGCAGGAAGCCGGTGGATGCCGGCAGGTTGCCGAACGCGACCTCGAAGTTGCCACCGAGCTGCGGCAACGTGATCGCTTCGATGGTCGGCGTGCCAACCGACGTCGGGCAGCCTTGCCCCAGCGTGGTGAATCGCGCCGTGGGTGCACCGGCGTATTCCCAGGTCTCGTTGCTGAACGAGCTGCCGACGCCGCCGAAGGTCACGAACACGTTCCGCGTCGTGTCGAACGCGGCGTAAGTTTCGGTCGACAGCGTGGTGCCCGGACCGACGCTGACCTGCGTCCAGGTGCCCCCGGCGTAGTATTCCCAGGTCTCCGTGAGCAGGCTGGAGCCGTCGAAACCGCCGTAGATCACGAGGCGCTGCCGCGTCGCGTCATAGCCAGCTGCGCAGCGGTGGCGCGCGGTGGGGCTGGTGGCAGGTTGCGCTGCCGTCCAGTCGACGCCGTCAAACTCCCACGTGTCACCGAGGGGTTGGTTGCTCACCGGGTCTCGGCCACCAAACAGCACGGAGCGGCCGCGCTGCGCGTCGTATTCCAGGACCATCTCCTCGCGGGAGGGGGGCGAGTTGGTCGGCAAGGCGCGCGCCCAGTTGAGGCCGTCAAACTCCCACGTGTCGTTCGGGCTCGCGTTGCTGGTGCTGCCGCCAAAGAGCACGACGCGGTCGCGCGCCTGGTCGTAGCACATGCCGTACAGGTAGCGGGACGCGGGGAAGTTCGTCGTGGGGATCGCCGTCCAGCCGTTGCCGCTCCACGCATAGGTGTCGCGGGCGAGGCCGACGATGGTGGGCGAGCGGCCGCCGAACGTGATCAAGCGGTTGCGCGTGGTGTCGCGCACGAGGCGATGGCCCCAGCGGCCTGGGCTCGTGGTCGTCGGCGTCAGCAACAACCATTGGTTGCCGTTGTAGCTCCACGTCTCATCGAGCAGCTGGCTTGGGCTCGCGTAGAGGCCGCCGTGCAGGATCATGCGGGTGCCGTCGTAGGCCATCGCACCCGCGCGGCGCGGGGTCGGGGCATTGGGATAGGGACGGAGCGTCCAGGATTGCCCGAGTGCGCACGGACCGGTGACCGCTGCGCAGAGCAGAACGAGGGAGATCTTCATGGTGCAGGGAGGCGCGGCGGGGGGTGATCCCTGGGGCAGAGGGATCGCCGCGCCCAGTCATATGGCCACATCCTGGCGAAATTGCCAGGGGGGTGTGCAGAATGCTGCCATGAGCGAACCTGTCCTGCGCGTCTCCGTGCGTTGCTTCGCCTCGGTGCGCGAGGTCCTTGGCGCCGAGGTCCTGGCCGTCGAGGTCGCCGCCGGCACGACCGTTGAAGGGCTGCGCCAGCTGCTTGGCAAGCGGGAGCCGAGGTTGCTGCGCCTGCCGCTGGCATTCGCGGTGAACCGCGACTACGCGCGGGCCGAGACCGTGCTGGCGGAGGGGGATGAGATCGCCTTCATCCCGCCGATCAGCGGTGGGTCGGGCAGCGCGGAGTTGTACCGCTTTGAACTCTGCCAGGGGCCGATCGACCCGCGGCGGCTCGAAGCCGAATGCCGGACCGATGCCGATGGCGCCGTGGTGACCTTTTCCGGCACGACGCGCAACCACAACGACGGCGCGGCGGTTGTCTCGCTCGCGTACGAGGCCTACCCGGAGATGGCCCAGAAGGTCATGTGCACGCTGTTCGAAGCGGCCCTCAAACGCTTCCCGATCACGCGCGCGCGGGTGGTGCATCGGCTCGGCGAAGTGCCGGTCGGCGAAGCCTGCGTGGTCGTCACCGTGGCGTCCCCGCATCGTGGCCCGGCCTTCGATGCCTGCCGCTTCCTCATGGATCGCATCAAGAACGAGGTGCCGATCTGGAAGCGCGAACAGCTGCGCGACGGCGAGCAGGTGCGCTGGGTTGGCGACCTGCCGCGGCCGTCCACCGATTGAACGGCCGGATGTGCGGTGGTGTCGATCGTGGTGTAACGCTACAACCGCGGTTCGATGATGATCCGCCATGTACCGGTCGCGGCCGCGAGCCGCGGTGATCTCGTGTTTGTTCTCGCCACCGAGGAGCAGTCGCTCGAGTGTGCACCGGCGCTGGCCGCCGCGGTCGAAGCGGCGCACGCGACGGGGGACCAGAAGCTCACGTTCCGCAGCGCGAGTGTGTTCCACCAGCCTGCGAAACAGGCCTGCAAGCGGCTGGGGTTCGTCGGGCTCGGTCCAGTGGCGAAGGTCGACACCGAACGGCTGCGGCGCGCGGCGGCCGTGGCGCAGGCCAAAGCCGCCGAAGTCGGCGTGGCAGCGTTTGCGCTGCAGATCGGCGCCGCGAGCCTTGGCGAAGTGACGCCGGAAGCGGCCGGCATGGCGATCGCCGAAGGCCTCGCGCTCGGCGCCTATCGTTACCAGCCACCGAGCAAGGAGCGCAGCAAGGAGGGCAAGGCCACGGCGTGTCAGGTGGCGTTGCACGGAGGCAACAAAGCCGCCGAAGCGGCGTTTGCGAACGGACTCCACCTGGGCCAGATCGCCGCTGCAGCGACGGTGTTTGCGCGCGATCTCGAGAACCAACCGTCCAACCTCTGCACGCCGACCGCCCTCGCCAAGGCCGCGCAACGGCTCGCTGGGGGCCGCATTCGCTGCAAGGTGCTGGATAGCGCCGCCATGCAGAAACTCGGCATGGGCGCGTTGCTCGGGGTTGCGGCCGGCAGTTCGCAGCCGCCAAAGTTCATCGTGCTCGAATACCGCGTGCCGAAGGCGAAGACCAACGTCTGCGTGGTCGGCAAGGGGCTCACGTTTGACACCGGCGGCATCAGCATCAAACCAGCCGCCAAGATGGACGAGATGCGCTACGACATGTGTGGCGCTGGCGCCGTGCTCGGCTTCTTCCATGCGCTGAAGCACGGGGGCCTCGGCAAGCATGCGCCCAAACACAATCTCATCGGCCTCATCGCGGCGACCGAGAACGCGATCGGCCCGAGCGCGCAGAAGCCCGGCGACGTGGTCACCGCGATGGACGGCCACACGATCGAAGTGCTCAACACCGACGCCGAAGGCCGCCTCGTGCTCGCCGACGCGATCTGCTACGGCAAGAAGTTCTACGCGCCAAAGCAGATCGTCGATCTCGCGACGCTGACCGGCGCCGTCGTCACAGCTCTCGGCCACGAAATGGCGGGCATCATGGGCAACGACCAGAAGGTCCTCGACGCGCTGATCGCCGCCGGCAAGCAGGCCGACGAGCCGCTCTGGCAACTGCCGCTGTGGGATTGCCACAAGGAGCAGATGAAGAGCAAGTTTGCCGACCTCGGCAATATCAACGGCGGCCAGTACGGCAACGGCTCGACTGCGGGTGGTGCGTTCCTGTCCTACTTCGTCGGCGATACGCCGTGGGCGCACCTCGATATCGCAGGCGCTGCCTACGGTGGCATCGCCAAGGACTACTACAAGGGTGGTGCGGCCGGCACGGCGGTGCGCACGCTGCTGCACTGGGCGCGTTCGCTCTGAGCGCCCGCCGATTCGCCACGTCCTCCAAGCTCCTCCCGACTCCGACCATGGCTCATCACATCGTCCCCACGAAGCCCCAGATCTCGCGGCGCGCCCACGTCGCGTCGTTTGAGCACTACGAACGCCTCTACGCCGAGTCGATGGCGGATCCGTCCGGTTTCTGGCGGCGTCAGGCGCAGCGCATCAGCTGGTTCCACCCGTTCGAGCGCGCTTGCGAACAGGACTTCCACAAGGCCGAGGTCGCGTGGTTTCTCGGTGGCAAGCTCAATGCGAGCTTCAACTGCATCGACCGCCATCTCGTCGAGCGCGGTGAGCAGACCGCGATCCTCTGGGTCGCCGACGAGCCCGGCCAATACCAGCACATCACCTACCGGCAGCTGCACGAGCAGGTCGGCAAACTCGCGAACGTGCTGCGCCGCCACGGCGTGCAGAAGGGCGATCGCGTCTGCATCTACCTGCCGATGATCCCCGAAGCGGTCTACGCGATGCTTGCCTGTGCGCGCATCGGCGCCGTGCACAGTGTGGTGTTCGCGGGTTTCTCGGCTGAGTCGCTGCGCGATCGCATCGTCGATGCGGATTGCCGCGTGGTGCTCACGGCCCACGAAGGTCTGCGCGGCGGCAAGGTGATCCCACTCAAGAAAACCGTCGATCAGGCGATCGAAGACCTGCCGATCCGCAGCGTGCTCGTCGCCAAACGCACCGAGACGCCCGTCACGATGATGAAGGGGCGCGACCTCTGGATGCAGGACGAGATGCAGAAGCAGCGCGCCTACAGCCCGGTCGAATGGCTCGACAGTGAGGATCCGCTGTTCGTGCTCTCCACGTCGGGTTCGACGGGCAAGCCCAAGGGCCAGTTGCACACGACGGGCGGGTATCTGGTCTACGCGTCCTACACGCACCAGCTCGTGTTTGACTGGCACCCCGGCGACGTACACTTCTGCGCCGCCGATATCGGCTGGGTCACGGGCCACAGCTACATCGTCTACGGACCGCTCGCGAACGGTGCGACGACCGTGCTGTTTGAATCGACGCCGGTCTACCCCGACGCGAGTCGCTACTGGCAAGTCATCGACGACATCCAGGCATCGATCTTCTACACGGCGCCGACGGCGCTGCGCGCGCTGCTGCGTTTTGGCGACGAGCCGGTGAAGAAGTACAAACGCGACAGCCTGCGCGTGCTCGGTTCGGTCGGCGAGCCGATCAATCCCGAAGTGTGGCAGTGGTACCACGACGTCGTTGGCGAAGGGCGCTGCGCGGTCGTCGACACCTGGTGGCAGACCGAGACGGGTGGCATCCTGATCTCGGCGTTGCCGGGCGCTACGCCGTGCAAACCCGGCTCGGCGACGTTCCCGCTGCCCGGCGTGCGGCCCGTGCTCGTCGACGAGCAAGGCAACGAACTGCACGGCAACGGCGTCTCAGGCAACCTCTGCCTGCAAGGCAGCTGGCCCGGCCAGGCGCGTACGATCCTCAACGACCACGAACGTTTCCGGCAGACGTACTTCACGATGTATCCGGGCAAGTACTTCACGGGCGATGGCTGCCGCCGCGACGAAGACGGCTACTACTGGATCACGGGGCGCGTCGACGACGTGCTCAACGTCGCGGGCCACCGGCTCGGCACGGCCGAGATCGAGAGCGCGCTCGTCGCGCACGAGTTCTGCGCCGAAGCGGCAGTGGTGGGCTTCCCGCACGACGTGAAGGGCACGGGCATCTACGCCTACGTGCTGGCCGGCAAACCCGCGGATGGTGTTCCCGCCGAGGAAATCGAAGCCGTGTTGAAGCAGCAGGTGCGCAAGGCAATCGGTCCGATCGCGACGCCGGATCGGATCCAGGTGGTCGTGGGCCTGCCCAAGACGCGCAGCGGCAAGATCATGCGCCGCATCCTGCGCAAGATCGCAGAAGGCAACTACACCGACCTCGGCGACCTCCAGACGCTGGCCGAGCCTCAGGTGGTCGAGCAGATCGTGCAGGGGCACCAGGCCGGAGGCTGAGGCCGATGGCCGCTCCGGCAGCCAAGGCACCCGTCGCAGGACACATCGAACTGCGCCTGCGCGAGCTCAACCAGCTGTTTGATTCGTTCGATCCAGCACCGTTCCACGAGAAGGACCTCGACCGCGATGCCGAGGAGTACATCGTGAGCTGGGCGCGCGAGTTTGCGCCGGCGATGCCGCTCGTGTTCCGGCTGCATCTGCCCGAAGACCAGCGGCGTCTGGAACCGGAACGCACCGTGAAGCAAGCGATCGCGAACTACTTCAAGTATCGCGCAGATCTCGCGCGGCTCGAAGTGCGGCGGACGCTGCAGGAAGGCCGCCGCAGCCTGCTCGTCGGCGTGGTGTTCCTCGCGGTCTGCATGTTTGCCCGGGAGATGTTGCGGCTCTACGAGCCGATGGAGTGGATGCGCTTTCCGGAAGAGGGTCTGCTGATCCTCGGCTGGGTCGCGATGTGGCGGCCGATCGAGTTGCTGCTCTATGACTGGTGGGGCCCACTGCGCAAACGCCGCACGTACGAGAACCTCAGCCGCATGCGCGTCGAAGTTGTCTATTCGGCATGAGGTCGGCGCCCTGCGCCCGCCAGGCGGCAGGTGCGGGAGCGGTATCGGTTTTGTATCCCTGATTGCAGGGGCTCCGCAGCCTTGGGTTCCTGGCTACCGTTGCCGGCCGGTTGCCCAGCTAACCGTTGCCCAGCCAATCGTTGCGCTGCCAAGGAGATTGCCCATGAACATCATTCCCCGCGCCTTCGTTCCCGTGTTGCTCGCCCAGGCACTCGTCTGCCAGGCCGGCTGGTCGGTTCCCGCCGCTGAGCCAAACCTCAACAGCACCGCCGCGGACAGTGGCGTGAATCTGTCGTACGACGGACTCACGCTCTACTTCTCGTCGTTCCGTTCCGGCAATTGGGAGATCTGGTCGAGCACACGCTCGGGGCCCGGCGGAGCGTGGTCCTCGCCGGTGCAGGAGACGGGGCTTGGTGGGCCAGACACCGAAGACCAACCGTGCATCGACGTCACGGGTTTGGAGATGCTCTTCAGCAGCACGCGCGCGGGCGGCGCGGGCAGCAGCGACCTCTGGCGCAGCACGCGCGCAACGCCGAGCAGCCCCTGGAACACGCCTGTGCCGGTCAGTGAACTCAACAGCAGCGTCGCTGACAGCGCGCCGAGCCTGACGGCCGATGGCCTCGAGGTCTTTTTCTACAGCACCGGTTGGGGCAATCCGTCGGGCAACAACAACTCGCTGTTCACGGCCACACGCGCGAGCACGGCCCTGCCGTTTGGTACGCCACAGCTCGTCGTGGAGTTCTCCAACTCCAACACACATCGGGACTGTGATATCGCCGCCGACGGGCTGTCGATCGTGTTCACGGAGTTCGTATCACCGCGCTTGAAGGTCCTCTACTCCGAACGGCTGAGCCGCACTTCGCCGTGGGCACCGCCCGTGGTCTGGACCGAGTTTGACACGGTGGGCGCGAGCCTCGGCGTGTATTCGTTCACGCGCTCGGCGGCCGGCAACGAGGCGCTGCTCGCGGCGGGGTTCCCGACCTCGGCGGGTGGTCAGGAGATCCTCAGCACGGCGTTTACGGGGCTCACGCACGCCGGCGCGGCGGGTTTCGGGTCGGTGATGACGATCTACTACCGCGATCCGCTGAATGCGGGGCAGCCTTTCGCGCTGGGCGCGGCGCTGGGCAATACGGGTTTTGCGCTCGGCGCGCGCATCGTGCCGCTCGATCCCGATTGGCTGTTGCTCGGCACGTTTGGCACGTCGGTGCCTGGGTACACGAGCGGGTGGGGTGGCGTGCTCGGTGCGGGCGGCGAAGCGACGGCATCCTTGACCAACCTCTCGCCAGCCTTCGTCGGCTTGTCGTTCTGGGTGGGTGGGCTCACGTGGGACAACAGCCAGCCGTTTGGCGTTGGCACGATCGCCAATGCGTTCCAGGTGCAGTTCCAGTGAGTCGATGATGGGCAGGCCTTCGAAGTCGAGCGTCACTTCCTGGTGAGCTTCTCTCGCCACTGCGCCGCCTCTTCGTCGCGGCCCCAGGCCAGAAAGAGGTCCGCCGTCATCTGCCAGTTCGAACGGGTGCGCTGGTCGGTGGGGCCGAGCGTCGTCTCGAGCACGGCCCGGGCGGCAGCCAAGGCCTGCGCGGCTTCGTCGTAGCGGCCTAGTTTTCGCAACACGAGGCCACGATGTTGGCGGAACACCGCGAGGCGCCAATGGTCGGCGGGCAGGACCTGCTCGGCATCGGCGATCGTCGCAGTGAGCACTTGGAGCGCCTGTTCGATGCGTTCTTGCACGTCCTGCAAGTGCAGCGCTACGGCGAGATTGAAGCGCGTGATGAGGTCGGTCAGCTCCTTGCCGCCGCCGGCTCCCTGGCGCGCTTGCAGGATGCGCTCGTAGATCGCGACGGCTTCCGTGTATCGGTGCTGCCGTTCGTGGCAGAGCGCGAGATTGCTGTAGACGCGCAACGTGGCTGGGTGGGCGGGGCCCGACACGCGCGCTCGCACGACGGCGAGTTTCGCGAAGCGTTCGCGCGCCGCGTCGAACTCGCCGGTCTCGAACAGGAACACGGCGAACGTGTTCTCGCAGGACAACGTGGTCGGATCTTCGGCGCCGAGGTGTTCGGCGGCGAGGCCAGAGACCTCCGTGTAGAGCGCCGACGCTTCGGCGTCGCGCTGCAGCTTGTGCAGAACCGTCGCATGGCCCGTCATCGCGGTGATCGTCGTGTAGTGCTGCTTGCCGGGGGTGAGCGTCAGCACCGGCAGCGCCAGGCGGTAGAGCTCCTCAGCGCCCTGGTAGTCACCGCGGGCCGACAACACGCTGGCGAGGTTGCCGCGCGCCGTCGCCGTGTCGCGATGGTCGGGCCCAGACCGCGCGAGGTGATCCCGCAGCACCTCGCGCAACATCGGCTCGGCTTCCTGCAGCTTGCCGATGCCCGCCAGCAGGTTCGCGTGTTGCGATTGTACGAGCAGGGCCGTGCGCGAACTGGCCGCAGCCCCGCTGGCCACGTGCTTCTTCGCGAGGAGAAACTGCTCGATCGCGGCCTCGGTGAGGCCGAGGCTGTCGAACGAAACGCCGAGGGCGGCATGCAGTTCGGCCGCGACCTGGTCCGCCAAGGTAAGGCCCGCGATGCGCTGGCGCGCCCGTTCGACGACGTCGGCGAGTTTTGCATTCCGATCGCCGCGCGCGCTGCCGAGAATCTCGGACTGCAATTGCGTGACCTGCCACAGGTCCTCGGCGAGCTGTTCGGCCTGCCGACGTCGCCCTTCGGCCAGCGTTTCCGCCGCCCGCGCGTGTTGCCAGCCGATCGTGGTGCCGACGGTGCCCAGCAGGAGTGCCACCAGTGCCGAGCCTGCCGCGCCGACCGCGAGTCGATTGCGGCGCACGAACTTGCGCAGGCGGTAGGTGGCACTTGGTGGTCCCGCCAACACCGGCTCGCCGCGCTGCAAGCGCTGCAGGTCCTCGAGCAGGGCCTGCGCCGACGCGTAGCGGCGTTCAGGATCCTTGGCCATTGCCTTCTGCACGATCCAGTCGAGGTCGGCGGGCAATGCCCGCCCCTGGCTGCATTGCGACAGCCGCGGTGGCTCGCGGTGGCGAATCGCATCGGTGGCGGCCCCAAGCGGCAAGTCGCCGAGTTCGAGCGGCAGGCGGCCGGCAAGCAGCTGGAACAGCATCACCCCGAGCGCGTAGACATCGACGCGCGTATCGTTGGCGGCGCCCCCGGCATCGAGTTGCTCCGGGCTCATGTAGGCGAGCGTGCCGAGCACACTGCCCGACTCGTTGGTCATCGTGTTCTGCCACGAGGCCCCCTCGGCGCGGGCGATGCCGAAGTCGATGAGTTTGGGCTGGCCTTCGCCATCGACGAGTACGTTGGCGGGTTTGAGATCGCGGTGCACGACGCCGCGCTGGTGGCCGTGGTGCACGGCCTCGCAGACCTTGCCGAACAGTTCGAGCACGGCGCCCGGTTCGTCGCCGCGTTCGCGCGAGAAGGCGTCCAGCGGGCGCGCGCCGGGGATCAGTTCCATCGCAAAGTAGGGCTGCTGCGCGCCGCCGTCGGCAAACACTCCCGCTTCGTAGACCTGCGCAATGCCCGGGTGTTGCAGGCGCGCGAGGATCTCAGCTTCGTATTCGAAACGCGCCCGTGCGCGTGGGCCGCCAAAACCATGACGCATCACCTTCAACGCCACGCGTCGCTGCGGGCGGGCCTGCTCCGCTTCATAGACCGTGCCCATGCCGCCGCTGCCGAGCACGCGCAGGATGCGCAGCGAACCGATGCTCTGGCCAAGCAGCCGTTCGCCGAGCGACGCTAGCGCCGGCAGCGCACCAGGCCCACGATCGAGCACGGGCGCCGCGGCGGCGTCGAGTTCGAGCAGGCGTTGTACCTCGGCGAGCAGTTCGGCATCCGCGCCACATTCGGCAACGAGCCAGGCGGACCGTTGCGCCGCGGGCAGGTCGAGGGCCGCTTCGAACAACCGGCGAACGATCTGGAAGGAGTGCGGCACGCGGATTCAGGGCCGGTTTGGCGCTTGCAGAGACAGAAGGGGAAACGCGGACATCATGCGCCGGGCGGCACTTCGCGCCGTTCCATCGCGCGTGCGAGGAAGGCGCGCGCGGTGCGCCAGCCGCGTTCGACGGAGCGCAGCGACAGGTCGAGGGTCTGCGCGATCTCGCGGTTGTCGAGTCCGCCGAAGAAGCGCAGTTCGACGAGCTGGGCCAGTTGCGCATCGGCGGCCGCGAGCTGGGCCAGCGTTTCGTCGACGAGGAGCAGGCCCTGGCTGTCGTCGGGTGCGGCGAAGGCCTGCGTGTCGAGGTCGACGCGCACGCCACCATCCCGCTTTTGCGAAGCCCGGGCGCGCGCGTGGTCGACGAGCACGTTCCGCATCGCTCGGGCGGCGGTGCGCAGGAAGTGCGCACGATCGGCGTAGCTGGCGCCAGGTTCGACGAGGCGCACATAGGCTTCGTTGAGCAGGGCCGTCGCTTGCAGGGTATGGCCCGCACGTTCGCGATGCATGAGGCGGGCCGCGATGCGGTGCAACTCTTCGTAGACGAGCGGCATCAGTTGCGCGGCTGCCACGGCGTCCCCTGCCGAGAGCGCGCGCAGCAGGTGCGTCGTCTTCGTGCGGTCCGACTCCGGGGCGCTCATAGGCGGGATTGTGCCCCGCAATCGGCCCGCGTCACGGCCCTCCCCCCAGAACGGTTGGTGGGGGTGTCGCGACCGTGTTGGGCCAAAGCGCATCATTGCCAGCTGTGCAGGCCCTCGGCGACCGCAGGCGTCGGGTCGCCGGACCAGGTGTGAGGAGGGTTGAGGCCGTAGTCACCCTGGTGCGCAAACGAGGTGGCGCGGAACGGCGGGTTGCTGACCGCGAACTCGCTCTGCGGCACGAGCAGCAGCAGGGTGTCGCCGCGCAGGATGGCGCGAGCACCGCTGGCGACGGTGGTGACCGCATTGCCGGCCCCAACTTGCTTGCAGGCCAGTTGCCAGCCGGTGGCCGGGGCGTAGGTGAGGTCGTACCAACGATCGGTGCCAGCGAAGAAGTCGTTCGGGAAACTCGCCGCCGGCACGTAGTTGTTGGCCGGATTGGTGTCGCTGTCCATCACGAATGCGTACTGGAAGCGTTGGGCCGGGTCCGCCGTTGGGATCGGCGCCTGCACGGACATCCAGAACGCGATGTAGTTGCCATCCTGCAGCGGCGACAACGGTGACGCGGGCACCGTGAAACCGTAGGGGCCAGCACCATCGGGGAAACTCACGCTGTCGTTGGCGTTCTGGAACATGCCCTGCAGTTCGAGCAGCGAGAAGTAGGCCACCATGGCGCCGAGCATGCGGATCTCGCTCAGCAGGGCGGGCAGGCGCGGTGGCACTGCGGCGGAACTGTGCAAGGCGAGCAACCCCACCGGGGACATCCAGGCGCTCAGGTACCAGAGCACGGCGAGCTGCGCGGAGCCGAGGTGCTGGCAGAGTTCGAGGCCGTTGCTCGCGGCGGCTTCATTGGTCCATGCCAGCGGGAACTCGCGCTCGGCGGTGCCAAGTTCGTAGCGAGCAAACACCGACAAGGACAGCACGGACGCCACTGCCAGCGTCGTGTACACCGCTACGCTGAGCTGCTGGCCAGGCGCGAGCACGGTTTCGCCGACGTCGGGCTCGTAGCCCGCCCCACTGCGCACGAAGAACCGGATGTCGCCGTTGGCCGTGCCGGCGGCAAGCGTATTGCGCAGCAGGATCGTGCCCAGCATGAGGCGGGTGGTGGCGTTGGGATCGAGCAGGACCCGGCCGCCGCCCGTCACCAGAGCGGCGACGATCGCCGGGATCTGGGCATCGGCAGTGCCGCCGCGGCTGCGATGGCAGCCAGGCAGGGTGAAGAAGGCGAGCAGGAGTAGGAGGGCGCGCGGGAGGTGCATGCCCAGGAGGGCGAGAACTCGGCACCAGGACCGCCAGGAATCTCGGGGAATTGCCGAGGGGCCTGCGGACGGCGCCCGAATCGCCCGAATTGCCCTATTCGCGCCGCCAGTCGATCGGCACCGGCTCGAGCCGATAGTCGTTGCCCACCGACTTCAGCACGCGGAAGAACGCGTGGGAGCCGGGTTCTTCCTGTTCGAAGAACAGGTGCAGCACCGTGTCAAAGCCGACCAGGTAGGGCGACGGATCAAAATCGGTGCGGCCGCGGCTCGCGCCGGGCGGCACCATGTCGACCACGAAGGGGGTCACCCCTTCGTAGCGCAGCATGTCGATCATCGCCGCGATGAGGAACCGCTGCTCGGTGATGAGCGGGAAACGATCCTGCAGGCGGAAGATGTTGTCGAACGCCATGCGCGCGACGGGCTGTGGTTCGCCATCGGCGTGACCACCCTGGCACAGTCGGATCAGGTCCCACGTGAACTTGCCTGGCGCGATGAACTCGGGGTGCAGGTAGACGACGCGGAAGTTGGGCGCGAACTTGCCGTCGGGCAGGAGGCACACCGAACGCAGCACGGGTTCGCGTTGGCAGATGCGACGGATCGCGTCGCGGTCTTCGCGCGTCGACACGAACAGCACCCGTTCGCCGCGGCGCAGGCCGGCGGCAAGGAAACGCAGGGACAGGAAGGTCGCGCGCGTGCCCGGTTCGGCGAGCAGCATCGTCGAACTGCGCAGGGCCGGGCCAGTGTCGTTCAAGAACGCGGCGTTGAGATCCGGATGACCGAGATCGATCGCCGTGTCGCCGCGCGCGGGCACCGTGAACTGCGCTTCGTCGCGCGCCATCGACAACTGGGCCGCGACCGACGGGTAGATGTGGATGCCGGGACCACGTTCGTTGCGCGCGCCCAGATAGACGTCGCGCGTGATGCCGCGGCCGGCGATCGAGAAGTGGTGTACGCCGCGGTAGTAGTACTGATGCCGCGCTTTGCTGATCTCGATGGCGCGCGCCTTGAAGTCGGTCGCTTCTTCGCGGAACGACAGGTGCAGCATGAGGTCGGTCGAGAACTCTTCGGCCGAGGGCAGGCGCAGGTCGCGCGGGTGCGCCTCTTCCATGACGAAGATGCCGTGAATGCCCGATTCGAGCAGGCGCCGGCGTGTTTCCAGGAGTGCGGCGCGCTTCTCGAAGTACTCGAGGTCGGTGAGCAGCAGGCCCACGTTGTCGATGACGACCATGCGCACGGGCGCGGCGAGCAGGTGGTTTTCGATCTCGGCGAGGATCCACTCGATATCGACCGTGGTGCCGCGTGCGCTCTTCTGCTGCAGCGCGGCGGGGCGTGCCTGCGTGAGAATGAGCCGGCTGCGGCCGTGCTTGCCGGCGGCTTCGAGCACGAGTTTGCCGGGCACTTCGCGTGGCTGCGGCTCGACCTTGGCCCCGAGTCGGAACCAGTCGAAGTCCGCTTCGAGCTTCTTGTGGATGCTCTCGGGGCTGTGTTCGACCGAGTAGTAGAGGAACGTCGAACCGTCGTCGGCACTGAGCCAGGCGCGCACGACCATCTCGAGCGCGAGCAGCGTCTTGCCGGTGCCGGGACCGCCGGCGAGGCAGAGGAACACGGCGGCGTCATCGGGATAGCGGATGCCGCCGGCGAGAATGCCATCGAGGCCGTCGATGCCGGTCTTCAGGGTTGCGAAGGTCACCGCGGGAACGTACCGACCAAACCGGAAGCTCGCCACGATGGAACTCGCTGCCCGGCTGCGACAAGATGCGTAGGTGCTTCCTGAACCCACTGACTTCTGCCGCCTGTGGCTGTTCCGTCATCCAGAACTCGAGGCCGGTCAGGCCGACCGGGCGATCGGTGCCGGGCCCGCGGACCTGAGCCGGCGTGGCCGGGCCCAGGTGCTGCGCTGGCTCGAACTCATGAAACCCGTTTCGCTCGGCGCCGTGCATTGCAGCCCGCAGCCGCAGTGCCACGGCCCGGCGCGGGCGCTGGCCGAATCGCAGCAGCAGGAGGCGATCGCCGACCCGCGGTTGCGCGACCAGGAAATGGGCCGCTGGCAAGGCCGCACCTGGGTCGACATCATGCGCGACGAAGATGGGCCCGTGCGCACGTTCTTCTCGGAGTTTGGCGAGTCGAAGGCGCCGGGCGGCGAGAGCCTCGGCGACGCCGTCGAGCGCATGCTGCACTGGTGGGCCGAACTGCGCCCCGTCGTGCTCGGCAAGTCCGTGGCCGTCGTGTTGTCCGGATCGCTGCTGACGGGGTTTGGGGCGGCGATGCTCGGCATGCGGCTATCGCGCTGCGTGTCGTTGCAGCTGCCGCACGGCGGCATGGGGGCGCTCGATGTCTACCAGAACGCGGTGCGCATCGGCTGCTGGAATCCGGGCGGCGTCGATCCGGACTAGCCCTGGGGGGGGAACTGGCCCGCAGGTCGGGCGCCGTTGGGCTAGCGACCCGATTGCAGGGCGAGGGCGAGGTCGCGCACGAAGCGCGCCGTGAGCCCCCAGAGCAGTTCGCCGTCGAAGTCGAAGTGTGGACTGCTGCGCGGTTGGCGGCCGGTCGCCGTCGATGGTGGTTGCCGTTCCTGCCAACGGGATGCATCGAGCAGGTCCCGCAGCGGAATCTGCAGCACGCGGGCCACTTCGCGCGGGTCGGTCTGCAGGGGCAAGGCCGGAATGCGCCCGACGAGGCAGTGCACGAGGATGCCCGACGAACTCTCGCGCGGCGGCAGGCTGCCGAACACCTGCACCGTGCTCGCCGGGATGCCGATTTCCTCTTCGCATTCGCGCAGCGCGCAGTCGATCGGGCTTTCGTCGCCTTCGCGCATGCCTCCCGGGAAGCCGATCTGGCCCTGGTGTTGGCGCAGGCTGGTGGAGCGCACGACGAAGACGAGGTGGTCCTCTGCGGCGAGAACCTGCAGGGGGCACAAGACGGCGGCGTGGCGCAGCGCGGTTGGTTGCCACGGCCCTTCGGGGGCCTGCAGCTGCTGGCGAAGGACTACTTCGAGCGGGTCCACAAGCAGAGCAGGTGCCTCAGCGCACCTGCAGGACGGCGACCTTGAGATACCGCGTCTCGGGGCACTCGATCGCGACAGGATGGTCGGCGCCGGCGCCGCGCACGTAGAGCACGCGCGCATCGCGCCGGGCTGCGGCGGCGGCGTCGCGCAGCATGCGCAGGAAGCTGTCCTCGGACACACTGCCCGAGCACGAACAGGTGACGACGAGGCCACCGCGATCGACCTTCTGGAAGGCGAGGCGGTTGAGGTCGGCGTACCGCTGCAGGCCCTCTTCGAGCTCCTCTTTGTGGTGCACCCACTTTGGCGGATCGAGCACGATGAGGTCGTGCGCACCTGGTTCGGCATCGCGCAGCAGATCAAACGCGTCACCGTGGATCGCCTGCAGGCGCAGTTTGTTGGCCGACGCGTTGTGCTGCGTCTGCGCGACCATCGCTTCGTCGAGGTCCGCGGCGGTGACCTTGGCGGCCCCGCCGAGCACGGCGTTCATCGCAAAACCGCCGCTGTTGCAGCAGAGGTCGAGCACCGAGCGGCCCTTGCTGAGCTGGCGCACGAGCCAGCGATTGTCGCGCTGGTCGGCGAAGAACCCCGTCTTGTGGCCGGTGCCTGCTTCGACGGCATAGGTTAGGCCGTGTTCGCGCACCGTCGTGCGCACTGCCGGTGGGCGCGGCAGTTTCTCCATGCCCTCGCGTTCGGCCCAGTCCTTGTCCTGCAGCAGCACGAGCTTGCTGCCGGGATACTTCTGCAGCAGCCATTCGCCGAGTGGTTCGAGCTGGTTCAGCATGCCGAGCGAAGCCACCTGGGCCACGAACGCGGTGCCGAGTTTGTCGAGCACGAGGCCCGGGAAACCATCGGCTTCGGCGTGCACGATGCGGTACGCGTCGGTGACCTTGGGCAGCGCGAGCAGGTCTTCGCGCAGCGCGACGGCCGTGCGCAGTGCTTCGAGGAAGTGGCTCGGTACGTCGGTGATGGCACCGTCGTGGAACATGCGCAGCGCGAGTTCGGCGCGCGGATTGTAGAAGCCCGTGCCGACGAGGTTGCCCTCGCGGTCGCGCACCTTGGCCGGCGTGCCGGCTGGCAGCGGCTTCTCGGGCTTCTGGATCATCTTGCGATAGAACCAGGGATGGCGACCGTGGACGCGGATCTTGAGCCGCAGTTCGGGCAACTTGCTGGCAGGCTGGTTGGTGGGGCGGCTCATCGACCGGTCTTCACGGGGGCAGGGGGGGCTTGCGGCCGCGGCCGCGGGTTCTGGCGGATCTGTTCGAGCAGGACTTCGACGCCCTTCTCAAGCTGCGGGTCGCGGCCCTGCAGTTCGGACTGCACGTCATTCTCGACTACGATGTCGGGATCGACGCCGTGGCCTTCAATCGTCCATTGTGGGCCAGGCTCGGTGTTGCCGAACTCCGGCACGTTCACGGTGCCACCATCCAGCAGCATGCCGCGGTTGGTGATGCCGATGATGCCGCCCCACGAACGTTTGCCGATCAGTTTGCCGAGACCCGCGCGGCGGAACATCGCGGGGAAGATGTCGCCATCGCTCGCCGAGTTCTCGTTCAAGAGGCACACGAGGTGGCCGTCGAACAATGCCTGCGGGTAGGGGCGATAACCCGAGGTGCGACCGAACGTGCACATGAGCAACTGGCGTTGCAGGCGGTTCAACACCATCTGCGAGACGTTGCCGCCGCCGTTGCCGCGGTCGTCGAGCACGAGGCCCTGCTTGTCGCGCTGCGGATAGTACTGCTTGCAGAACTCGCGAATGCCATCCGGGCCCATGTCGGGCAGGTGGATGTAGCCGAGTTTGCCGCCGCTCTGTTCGGCGACGCGCGCGCGGTTGCGGTTCACCCAGGCGAGGTAGTGCAGCTTGGTTTCGCTGGCGATGGGGGCAAACAGCACCTGCCGCGCCCCGTCGCGCTGCGGGCGTACATTGACGAGCAACGCGATCTGGCTGCTGCTCTTGCGGCGCAGCAGTTGGTAGGGATTGGTGGTGCCCGCGAGTTCGATGCCGTCGATCGCGAGCACGTAGTCACCTTCGCGCAGGTCGGTACCCACCGCCGTCGCCGGCGAGCGGTACATCGCATCGTCGTTCTCGCCGCGCAGGATCGTGTCGATGCGGTAGAGGCCGCTCGTGCCATCAAAACGGAAGCGCACGCCGGGCAAAGCGCAGGTGGGCCGCGGTGGCGCGCCGGTGTCGCCGCCGCTGATGTAGGCGTGGCCGACGTTGAGTTCGGCGATCATCTCGCCGATCACGTAGTTGAGGTCGCTGCGGTGGCGGACATGGGCGATCAGCGGCGCGTAACGATCGCGCAGGGCCTCCCAGTCGTGGCCGTGCATGTTGGCCACGTAGAAGAAGTCGCGGTAGCGGCGCCAGACCTCCTGGAAGATCTGCCAGTACTCGTCGGCGGGCACCTTCTCGGTTGGCAACCCGCGCAGATCGACGACCTTCTGGCCGTCTTTGCCCTTCGTCGACGCTTCGGTGATCGTGAAGGTGCTGCCGCTGCGGAACAGCACGTGGGTGCCTTCCGGCGAGACGGCAAAACCGCCAACGCCGCTGGCCAGCTGCTCTTCCTTGCGATCTTCGCGCGAGAAACCATGCAGCGTCGTCGGCCGATCCGTGTCGCGGCCGTAGTAGCTGCCACCGCGCCGCGTGAAGAGCAGCCCCGTGGCGGTGCACTGTAGCGAGCCGTAGTTGTCGAGCGGCACAGGCACCGCTTCGACGCGGTCGGCGAGGCCCTCGAAGTCGATCGGGATCGGTTGCTCGAACTTCGGCGCCGCTGGGGCCGGTTCGGCGGGTTTCTCCGCTTCGTCGCTGCGCGGTGGCAACCAGGCCGGCAGGTCCTTGCGCAGCGCGAGCGCGAAGATGCCGTAGGCGCGATCGATCTGGAAGTCCCACTCGTAGTCCTGGGCGAGGCGCGGCGCGAAGCCGCGCAGGCCGAGGAAGAACAGGCGTTCGCCGCGCGCATCGAAGGCCGGCGTGGAGTCGTTGGCGAGCGGTCGCGAGATCGCGTGCAGCGAACGGTCCGCGAGCGAGTAGATCTGCAGTGTGCGCAGTTCGGCGTCGTTCGTGAGCGAGAACGCGAGGTGGCCCGAACACGGCGACCACGTGGCATCGCCGATCTGGCCGCGCACTTCGTCGGCGATGACCGTGAGTTCGCCGCTCTCGACGTTGGCGAGGCGCAGCACCCCATCCTTGTCGCCAAACGCGATCCACTTGCCGTCCGGGGACCACAGCGGCGTGTAGAGCATGACGGCGAGGCCCTTCGTGAGCTGGCGCGCCGGTTCTTTGCCGAGGTGGTCGCTGAGCCAGATCTGCTCTTCGCCGGTGCGGTCGCTGACGAACGCGATCGTCCTGCCATCGGGGCTGTAGGCCGGCTGTTTGTCATGGGCGCCCGGCGAACGGGTCAGGTTGCGCACGTCGCCGTGTTCCTTCGGCACGGTCAGCAGCTCGCCGCGCGCTGCGAACACCGCGCGCCGGCCGCCGGGGCTCAGCGCAAAGTGCTCGATGAGGCCACTGGCGTCGACGGTGGCGGCGCGCAGCAGCTGGCCTTCGTCGGGCACGCGGATCGTGATGCCGTGCTCCTTCTGGGCGCGGCAGTCAAACCAGAACAGTTCGCCGCCCTTCTCATAGACGATGCGCTCGTCGGTGGGGCCACCCGAACTCGGCCAGCGCACGTCCCACGTCGTGCTGGAGGTCTCCTGGTGCAGGGTCTTGCTGCGCAGGTCGCAGGACCACAGATTGAGGGTGCCCGTGCGATCGCTCGCAAACCACACGCGGTCGCCGATCCACATCGGGTCGCGGTCGCAGCGCGGGTGGTTGGTGATATTCTCGGCTTTGCCCGTCGAAGGATCGAAGACGAACAGGTCCTGGGCCCAGCCGCCCTCGTAGCGCTTCCACGTGCGGAAGTCGCGGAACAGCGGCGAATAGACGATGCGCAGGCCATCGGGGGCAAACTCGCCGGCACCGGCCGTTGGCATCGGCAGCGCCGCCGGCAGCGAGCCGCGTTGGCGCGCGACGCTGGGCAGCGGCACCGTGTAGAGGCGGCCACTCGCCGTCGACCATGCGTCCATGAGGCTGCGGAACAACACGGCCGTGCCATCGGGCGTCCAGCCGTAGACCTGGTTGTCGTAGCCCCAACGATCGGGCAATGGACCCTGCGAGGGGTAGAAGGTCAGCTGGCGCGGTTCCCCACCCTCGCTCGGCACGACGAAGACCTGTTCGTCGCCGTCCAGCTGTCCCGTGAACGCGATCCAGCGCCCATCGGGGGAGAACTTCGCAAACAGTTCGACGCCCGGCGCCGAGGTGAGGCGCACGGCCGTGCCGCCGGCCAACGGCGCCTTCCAGAGATCGCCGGC
This sequence comes from Planctomycetota bacterium, assembly GCA_020851075.1. Taxonomy (GTDB): domain Bacteria; phylum Planctomycetota; class UBA1135; order UBA1135; family UBA2386; genus JADZDL01. The sequence continues at coordinate 57,508 of JADZDL010000020.1, forward strand.
ATACGTAAAGACGACCTGCTCGCCGAACACATCCGGAAAACGCAACAGGCGCGTTTGTGCGGACAATGGCAACGCGGCGATGGACAGCGAGAGGATCGTCCAACAATGGCTCGGTGCAGGCATTGGGCGAGCACTCAACGGCGTTTGCCACTCCAGCGCAAGCCTGCTGTGCGACCCATTGCGCAGCACGGAAACGGGAACCCGCCATGCCATGAGGGAACTTCGCAGTGGCCAAAGAACGTCTACCCAACGTGGATCGTTGCGCTAGGCTTTCTGTGCCCCGTGCCGCGATTCGAGGGGGCGACGTAGCCTCGCTGCGCCGCCGCCCCTCTGGTTGCACTCGCCTGCCCCTGTCCTCTAGGAACATGAAACGACTCTCCCTGCTCATGCTGGTGCCTGCGGTTGCAGGCAGCTTGCTCGCTCAGTCCAACACGGTCCCCGGCCTCGACGGCCGCCTCGAGATCCTCGACAACATCACCTACTGGGGCCGTCGCGGCACCGCCTATCCCGGCGGTGAAGTCGGTCTGTCGATGCGCAACACGATGTGCAACCCGGGCTCGGTGAGCATTCCGTGGTTTGCACAGATGCAGGAGAACCACCCGAAGTTCGGCTTCATGATCACGCGGTTGTTGAACGGCCGCATGGAGCAGATCAGCGATCGCTCCTACTGCAAGCACGCGTTCACGTCGGCGAGCACGAGCGGCGCCTGCGGCCCTTGCAACGGCATCGGCGGCAACATGATGGGGGTGACCTGCTCGGACACCTACAGCGCCGGCAACAACGCGAGCCGCGGCAACCTCGGCCCGGCCGATGAAATCGATCCGTGGCTTGGCACCTGGAACCACATTGGTTCGTACTTCGACCAGGGGGATCCCAACGTCGGTGCGCCTGGCAACCTCGATGGCAACCAGAGCCCGATCAACGTCGGCAGCGACGATGTCAAGAACCGCGTCACCGTGAAGGAATCGGACCTGCAGGTCCCCGGTGCCACGTACTACTACGGCATCCACCTCATCCACGAAGGCGAAGCCGTGGCCAACCGCGCGGACAATCTGAAGTCGCGCGGCATGACGGCGACCTGGACCGGCAGCAGCTGGAACGTCAGCAACAGCGGCGTTGGCGAAGTGTTCGGCTCGATCCTGCAGCACTGGACGGGTTCGTCGCTGAACTCGGGCAGCAATGGCACGGCCGACGGTCGCTTCTTCGTCGCCGTGAAGACGACGCCCCTGGGCGGCGGCCAGTACCACTACGAGTACGCGGTCCACAACGTCGACAACAACCGCGGTGGCGCCACCCTCCGGGTGCCCGTCGACCCGGCCGCCGTCGTCACGAACTACTCGTTCCGCGACATCGACAACAACGCGCTCAATAACTGGGTCGGCGCTCGCCAGGGCAATGAAGTCGTGTTCACGGCGCAGGCCGGCAACGCGCTGAACTGGAACACGATCTACAACTTCGGCTTCGACTGCAATATCGCCCCGGGTGCCGGCGCGGTGTTCCTCGACGAAGCGCGCATCGGCCCGGGCGCCCTGCAGGTGACGGTCGTGAGCGAAGTGCCAGGCGGTGTGCCGGTGGCTTCGGTCACCAGCATCGGCACCGGCTGCGGTGGCGTGGTCTGCAACGACAACTCGTTCTACGAAGTGTTCGCCACGGCGGGTGCCTTCGACCTCGCCAACAGCGGCCTCTCGATGGTGCTCAACGGCAACACCTACCAGGTCGGCAACGGCACGGGTACCTACGTGGCGCCGACGGGCAGCAGCACGAACCTCAACCTCGGCGACGACAGCTCGACGTCGATCACCCTGCCGTTCGCGATGCCGATCCTCGGCGGCACGACGACCACGCTGCACGTCTGCTCGAACGGCTTCATCTCGCCCGCTGGCAATGGTTCGTCCTACCAGCCGAGTTCCGCCGCGATGCTGTCGGGTTCGTACTGCTGGTACGGCGCCTGGATGGACCTCAACCCCGCCGCCAGCGGCAGCGGTGACGTGGTGGTCGATAGCTCGCCCACGATGGTGCGCGTGACGTGGGATGGTGTCTACCGGTATGGCACCTCCAACCCGGTGACGTTCCAGATGCAGTTCTTCCCGAACGGCAACGTGAACGTGATCTGGCAGGCCGTGAGCGCCCAGAACAACACGCTGGTTGGCTGGACGATCGGCGGTGGCGCCACGAACCCGGGCAACCGCGACATCTCGGCCACGCGCGGCGCTGGCTGGACCGTCTGTGGTGGTGGCGTGCCGAATCTCGAGCTCAGCAGCGCGACCCGGCCCGTGCTCGGCACGACCGTGAACCTGCAGACCACCAACATCCCCGCCGGCACGGCCTTTGGCGCCGTGTTGCTGTCGCTGCAGCAGTCGATCCCGCCGCAGGACCTGACGAGCTTCGGCATGCCGGGCTGCTTTGGGTACGTCGTGAACGGCCTCACGCACCTGTTCGTAGCACCGGGCACGTCGAGCACGCAGCCGTTCTCGATCCCGAACGATCCGGGCCTATCGGGCCTGCAGATCATCGGCCAGTCGTTCAGCTACAGCCCGCCGCTGACGCCCGTCGGCGCGATCTCGTCGAACGGCCTGATCCTGCTGATCGGGCAGGTCTGATCTGTCCGGTCCAATCGGGCCGACCTGATCGGGGCGTTCGCACGCCGCGATCCCACCGCGACCCGGGTCCCTGCCAAACATGGGCCCGGGTCGCGGCATGTACCGTGACGAGGGCCCTTTCGTTTTGGAGCGACCTTGTTAGGCTCGCCCTACCGCCCTGTTCCCGCACAGCCTCGTGTCGGATGGGTGGCCTCACCTATGAAGAACGCTTCGCTGCTCGCCATCGTACCGCTGCTCGCCGGATCCCTGCTTGCCCAAGCCAACACGGTGCCCGGCCTCGACGGCCGGCTCGACCTCGTCGACAACCTCGACTACTACGGTCGCCGCGGCGCCGCCTACCCAAACGGGGAAGCCGGCATGGCCATGCTCAATGAGATGTGCAACCCGGGGACCGTCGTGATCCCCTGGCAGGCTGCCATGCAGCCCAATCACCCGAAGTTCGGGTTCCTCATCGTGCGCGAGTCCAACGGGCGCATGGAGCAGATCAGCGATCGCAGCTACTGCAAGCACGCGTTCACCTCGACGAACTACTCGGGTCCTTGCGGCACCTGCCAGAACCCTGGCACCGGTTCCGTGATGGGCATTCACTGCGCCGATACCTACGGTTCGGGCAACAACGCCGACCGCAACTGGCTTGGACCGGCCGACGAGATCGACCCGTGGCTCGGCACCTGGAATCCCATCGGCAGCTACTTCGATCAGGGGGACCCCAATGTCGGCGCCCCCAACAACAGCGACGGCGTGCGCAGCCCGTCCTACAACGGCCCGGACGACGTGAAGAACCGCGTCACCGTGAAGGAGACGGACCTCATCACGCCCGGCGCCAACTACTTCTACGGCATCCACCTGTTGCACCAGGGGGAAGCGCTCGCCAACCGCGGCTACAACCTCGCTTCGCGCGGCTTCAGCCCAAGCTGGAACGGCTCGTCGTGGTCGTTCGGCAACAACAGCGTCGGCATGGTCTGGGGTTCGATCCTGCAGCACTGGCAGGGCGCGACGCTGGATTCCGGCAGCAACGGCAACGATGACGGGCGCTTCTTCGTCGCCTGCAAGGTGACGCCGCTCGGTGGTGGCCAGTTCCACTACGAGTACGCGGTCCACAACGTCGACAACAGCCGCGGTGGCGCCACCTTCCGGGTGCCCGTCGATCCGGCTGCCGTGGTCGCGAACTACTCGTTCCGCGATATCGACAACAACGCGCTGAACAACTGGATCGGCGCGCGCCAGGGCAACGAGGTCGTCTTCACGGCGCCGGTCAGCAACCCGCTCAACTGGAACACGATCTACAATTTCGGCTTCGACTGCAATATCGCCCCAGGTGGCGGCGGCGTGGTGCTCGACGAAGCGCGCCTTGGTGCAGGTGCCCTCAGTGTCACCGTGTTGAGCCAGATTCCCGGCGGTGTGCCGGTGGCGCAGGTGACTTCGGTTGGTACGCCGTGCGCATCCTGCGCGAGTTCGTTCTACGAGTCGTGGAATGGCGGTTTCGACCTGGCCAACAGCTCGATGACGCTGTCGTTCGCTGGTGGCGCCTACACGGCCGGTCCCGGCACGAGTGCGTTCGTGGCGCCGACGGGCACCTCGCTCGCACTCTCTGACGACTCGGAAGCCACGGTGAACCTGCCGTTCTCGCTGGCCTACCCGGGTGGCACGACGACGCAGCTGCACGTTTGCTCGAATGGGTTCCTCTCGCCGGCCGCCAGCAATGGCACGACGTTTGACCCGTCGATCGCGGGCCTGCTCGGTGGCGCGCCGCGTTGGGCCGCATTGTGGCACGACCTGAACCCGGGTGCCGGTGGCGCGGTGCGGTTCGATTCGACGCCGACGATGGTGCGCATCACGTGGGTCGCGGTGCCCAACTACGGTGGTTCGCTGCCAAACACGTTCCAGGTGCAGTTCGAAGCCAACGGCTCGGTGCACATGATCTGGCAGGCGCTCGATGTTGGTGGCAACGGCCACCTGGTCGGCTGGAGCCGCGGCGGCAACGCTTCGGATCCGGGCAACCGCGACATCTCCGCAACGTTGCCGCAAGGCTGGTCACTCTGCGCGAACGACTTCCAGGGCATCTCGCTCAGCGCCTCGGCGCGGCCCGTCGTCGGCACGACGCTGAGTCTCGACACGACCAACCTGCCTGCCGGCAGCTTGTTTGCGGCCCTGCTGCTGTCGCCGGTGCAGTTCACGCCCGCGATCGATTTGACGAGCCAGGGCATGCCCGGTTGCTTCCAGCACGGCGGCGCTGATGCCGTGCACCTCATGCTCGCGCCGGGGGCGGTGTTCTCGCAGCCGTTGTCGATCCCGAACAGCGTGGCGTTCAGCGGGGTCACGATCGTCGGTCAGTCCTACAGCTACAGCCCGCCGCTCACGCCCGCTGGTGTGATTGCTTCGAACGCGCTGCTGCTGCTGATCGGCCAGATCTAGCTGGCCTGCTCGCGACTTACTGCGCGAGCAACAGCGCGGCGCCGACGAGCGCCGCGGTCTCGGTCCGCAGCGTATGCGGGCCGAGGCCGCGCGGTAGAAACCCCGCCGCGAGCGCGGCGTCGTGTTCGCCCGCCGAGAATCCACCTTCGGGGCCGACGAGCAGCAGGTAATCCTGCACCCCGGCCAGCGGCTGCAGCGGTGGCCCGCCAGCCGCGGCCAGGAAGCGGTGGGCCGGCAGGTCCTTCTGGGCCAGGAAATCCGCCAGCTCCTGCGCCGGTTCGATGCGGGGTAGCCACGCGCGATCGCACTGGCCGAGCGCCGCCGCGACGATCTTCTGCCAACGTTCGGGCCGTTCACCCTGCGGACGCGTGCGCGTGGTCCACAGCGGGTGGAAGACGGCGATGCCGACCTCGGTGCCGTGCTCAAACAGCCATTCGGCGCGGTTGAGTCTCGGCGGCGCAAACGCCACATGCACGCAGCGCGCGGGTGGCGGAGCCTGTTCCGAGGCCAGCACTTCGAGCTGCACCTGGTCCTTGCGGGCGCTGCGGATCACGGCCTCGACGGTGCGGCCCCGCCCATCGCCGAGGCGGACGTGTTCGCCGACCTTGGCCCGCAGCACCGTCGCCAGATGGTGGGCGGTGTCCCCGCGCAGTTCGAACGAACCGTGGGTGGGCAGGCTATCGAGGAAATATCGTTGGGCCATGGTCCGGAACGGGCTTTGCGCAGGCGGTCGTTCTCCTTGTAGCGGCTCGTCAATCCCAGTGGGAGTGTGCGAAGTCGCAACCTGGCGCTTGCCAGATACCGCAATGCCGGTAGCTTGTACAGGTCGTCGCACCAGCCTCGCGTCCCCTGGCCTGTTGCGGCGGCGAGCCAGCCCCACTCGTTCCCACTCGCCGTGCCCGCGGCGGGTTGCCAGTCGTGCGAAGGCGCACCCCTGGTGCAAGACCCCTCACACTAGACTCATGGCCAACTACGTCCTCGAGATCCTCGATGGGGATCGCGCTGGCGACGTTCTGTCTCTGTCGAGCCAACCCCTGCGGATCGGCCGCAAGCCTGGCAACGACCTGGTGCTCGCTGACGAGAAGACTTCTGGCGTTCACGCCGAAGTGGTTCTCGAAGGCGATCGCCATGTCCTGCGCGACTTGGGCTCGACCAATGGAACGTTCCTCGACGGCAAGCGCGTCACCGAACTCGTTCTCACTCCCGGCGACGTGGTGACCGTAGGTCGCCTGCGCGTCAAGTTCCGCCTCGAAGGCGAGGAAGCCGCCGGCGACGCCTCGGACCTGTCCGTGCACCGCCTCGATGCTGGACGCCTCGATGCTGGGCGGTCGGGCAAGCGCGGCGGCTCCGTCGGGTTGCTCGCGGGCCTCGTCGTGCTCGGCCTCGGGGCCGGCGGTTACCTCTGGTGGCAGGGCCGCGAGGCCGGCGACCCGGTGGAAGGCGGTGGCCGCAAGCGCGAAGCGGCGCTCGTGTTGGCCGGCAACAAGTTGCCGCAGGCCCTGGCCCAGTGTGACGTGGAAGACGGCTGGAACCTGCGCTTCCAGGGCGCTGGTTTCCAGGCCGCCACCCGCGCCCACACCGGTACGGGCGCGTTCGAGGCCTTGCGCGCCGATGGCGCCGAGGCGCCGGACTTCGCGATCGCCACGCTGGCCGAACCCATGGCGGTGCTCGGTGGCCGCACGCTCACGCTGAAGGCCTGGGCGAAGACCGACCCGAATGCCCAGGTGGCAGTGCGCGCGGTGTTCTACGCGTCCAACGACACCAACCCGTTCCGCTTCCGCGCGGGCACGCCGTTCCAATCGAACGCGGCCTGGACGGAACAGTCGGTCGTGCTCACGGTGCCACAAGGTTGCGACCGCATGCAGGTCGAGCTCTGTGCGGCCCTCGGCGCCGCCGGCGCTTCGGCCAGCGTCGACGATGTGGCCGTCGTGGAAGCCGGCGAGGCCGCCGGCGTCGATCTCGAACTCGCGGAATCGCGGCAACGTGTGCTTGGCACGGGGTCGGCCTTCGTGGTGCGTTCGACGGACCCCGACAATCCCGCGACCTTGCTCGGCATCCTGCCCGACATCCTGCCCGACGCGCAGCCCGCCCAGCCGCCCGCCATGCTGCAGGCGCTGCACAAGGCCGGGTTTGGCTGCGTGACGGACCTCGGTGCCACGCTGAAGTGCACGGCCACCGAGCGCAGCTTCGAGTTTGCCGCGGACGGCCTCGTAGCGCTGCAGTTTGTGTTCCCGGCCGAATCGGCGGGCAGCCTGCTCGTGCGCCAGACGGCGGACGGCGCGTTTGACTCGATGGCGGCCGAATCCCAGTTCACGGCCACGACGTTGTTGCTCGGCGACCGGGACACGCGCGCGAGGCTGCAATTTGCGGCGCCCGTCGTGTGCAGCGGCAAGCTCGGCCTTGGCCTCTACCGGCTCAGTGTCGCCAGCGCTTCGGTCGAACTCGTGCTCGGCTTCCGCGCCGAAGCGAACCAGGCCGGCGAACTGCTGCGCAACGCCCGCAAGGCGCTCGAGGAAGGCAAGCCGGGGGCGGCGCTCGATCTCGTGCGGCAGATCACCTTGACCCTCCCGCACGACAGCGGCACGTTGGCCCAGGCCAGGCAACTGCGCGCGCAGATCCTCGCCGCGCAAGGGGATGTCCAGAAGACGCTGCAGAAGGACCTCGCCGAGGCGTCGTTCTTCAACACGCGGGGTGGTTTTGAACGTGTGGTGCAAGGCGCCGACCAACTGGTGGCCCTCTACGGCCAGCAGAACCTGGAGGACGCCGCGGCGGTGGAGACGTTGCGCAAGGATGCGCAGCAGCGGCTCACGGCCATGGATGCTGCCCAGCATGACACCGAACGGGCGCGGCTCGAAGCGCTCGGCAAGGCGCTCGAAGGGGCACAGCAGACCGGGCTTGCCGGTGTGGTGAAGGACTACGCGAAACGCCACCTCGGCGGGAACTAGGAGACTCTCTCATGGCCAACAAAGCCACTGCTGTCGACCTTGGCAGCCACAGTGCCAAGGTGCTCATCGCCGAAGCCGGCAAGCACGGAGTGAAGGTTGTTCGTTTCGCGGGTTTGCCGCGCGGCGAAGGCGAAGCGGCCGTTTCGCTGCGGCAGGCGGGCATTCCGCTGGCCGCGAGCCTGTGCGGCCTCAGCGGCCGCGACATGACCCTGCGCTACAGCCAGGTGCCGCCAACGCCAGACTGGCAGTTGCGCAACCTCATGGATCTCGAGATCCAGGACCTTGCGCAGCAGTCCGGCGGCACGTTGTCCGCGGACTACAACCTGTTGCCCGCGCAGGATCCGGAAGCCGGCGTCGAGACCGTGCTGCTCGCGCTCGCGAAGGACGAAGCGCTCGAACGCCTGCAGGGTGAGATCACGTCGGGCGGCGGCTCGGTAGCGGCGTTCGTGCCCAACTGCACGGCGCTCTACAACGCCTACCTGAAGTGTGGGCCCGTCGAAGCCGACGCGGTGGTGTGCCTCGCCAACATCGGCCACGAGACGATCGATATCGCGCTCGTGAAGGGCACCGACCTGCTGATTGCGCGCAATCTGAGCGGCGGCACCAAGGTGCTCGATGACGCGATTGGCGCCTCGTTCAACGTCAGCGGTCGCAAGGCCGAGGCGTTGAAGAAGGACCTGCTCGACCTCGATCCGCAGAGCCGCGGCCGCTACGCGAGCGGTCAGGCCGAGAAGGTCACGATGGCGGCCGGCGGGGCCGCACAGTCGATCAGCGCCGCGATCCAGAGTTCGTTGTCGTTCTGCAAGATGCAGACGAAGATCGCCGACCTGCGCCTCGACAAGGTGCTCCTCAGCGGCGGTGGTGCCCGTCTGCGCGGCCTGCGCGGCATGCTGCGCGAAGCGTTGCGCTGCCCGATCGAGCTGTTCGACCCGTTCGCCAACCTCGACCTGTCGGCCCTGCCGGCGGCGGACGCCGAACAGTTGCAGGCGATGCGGCACGAGGCCGTGGTCGCCCTTGGCCTTGCCGTCGGCCGCCTCGACGACACGCTGTATTCGCTCGAGATCCTGCCCGAAGCCGTGAAGAAGCGCCTGCGCTTCCAGCAGCGCACGGTTTGGAACATCCTCGCGGGCGCCATCGCCGTGGGGGTGTTGGCACTCGTGGCGGTCGACGCGAAGAAGAGTGTGGAGACCGCCCAGATGCGCACGTCGGCGCTGCGGCGCGAGTCGAGTTCGATCACCCAGACGCACCAGACCGCTACCGAGGCGATCGAAGCCAACAAGGTCGAACGCGCCATCGTCGACCACCTCGCGACCCAGGCCCTGCCCGGCAACGGCTTGTTGCGCACGATGCGCGCGGTCGGCAAGTACCTGCCGCCGGAGCTGTGGATCACGAAGATCGACGTTGGCGGCGTCGGTCAGGGGTCGCAGAAGAAGCGGCCCGTCGTCAAGATCGAAGGTGGCGGCAAGGAAGTGAATGGGGTGAACGCCAGTCGTGTCTTCCAGGAGGACTTCTACTCGCCGTTGCGCCGGGAGCTCGAGCAGTCCGGCGCCAAGGTGACGGTGGAGCCGACTCCCAAGGCGGATAGCATCCAGTTCAAGATCACGGTCGAGTTTGGAGAGGGCAAGTAATGGACGTCGGCTCCTTCGTTCAGGAAAACAAGCGTTGGTTGATCGGCTGCGCCATCGGTGGCCTCGCCTTCCTCATCGCCAACATCGTCATCGGCTCGATCTACAACGCGGGTGCCGAGCAGAGCACCGCGGCCGGCCTCATGCGGGCCGCCAGCAAGAACGATGTCTACCCCAAAGCCGCCGTGGAGGCCGCGCGCGAAGAGGCGGAGTTGCTCCAGAAGGAGCGCGAGCGCCTGCAGGCGGAACTCGCGTTTGTGCCTTCGGCGACCTACCAGCTCGCGGGCAAGGGCGCCGCGGACGAATACATGTTCCAGGTCGGTCGCACGCTGAAGACCAAGGTGCTCAACCTTGCGGGCGAACGGGATGTTCAGCTCGCCGAGAAGGACGTATCGTGGCCGCCGGTCACGGGGCTCGATGAAATCCGCGGCGTGCTGTTCGGCCTCGAACTGCTCGACGAAGCGTCGCAGCGGCTGTTTGCCGCCCACGATGCGGTGCGCAGCGCGAACCCCGATGCGATGGGGTTGCGCGCCATCCTGCAGCTGAAGACCGACGATCGGCGAGCCCAGCGCGGCCAAGGTCGCGGTGGCCGGCCCGGCGAAGTGTCGCTCGGCGACTACGTTGTGCAGGAGCGACTGCTGTTCCAGTTCCAATCCGATGCGGCCACGCTGGCGGCGTTCCTCGAAGCCTGCCGCAAGCCGGGGCGCACACTCACGATCGAAACCGTGACGGTCACACAACCACAGCGTTTGGGGGATCCGGTGCAGGTGAAGGGCAGCTTGCAAGGCATCGCCTTCAAGGAGGCGAAGTAGTCATGGCCATTCGCAAGGAACAAGTCCTCGCCCTGCTGGTGCTCGGCATCAGCGGCTGGATCTACAGCGGTCTTGGTGCCGAGGTCGCCGGGGGCAACAAGTTGTCACCCAAGCGGCTCGAGTACACGGCGACGCCCGTGGTCTCGGCACCCCTCGCGGGGGCCGCAGAAGGCAAGTTTGCGCGGCTCGAGCTGTTTGCCGAGCCTCGCGAGACACGCGCGCTGCCACCGCGCGAGCTGGCCTTTCCCGCACACGCGCCGTTGTCCGTGACGGCTCTGCCACTCGAGCCCGGCCCCGACTACGCGCATGCGCTGTTGCTGCGCGAAGACGGGTCGATGGTGGCGGACGTCGTGGTGAAGTCCTCGACCGAGGTGGCCGCCGCCGCGGCCGAACCGGAAGCCGAAGCGACGCCGGCGGTAGGCGCGGGGCAGAACCGCGAGCAGTTGGCGAAGACCTACGACCAGTTGTTCTTCGAAGGTCTCACGGCGCCGAACTACGGCATCGTCGACGAAGTGGTGGGGGTCAATCGGTACGACGCCGAGAAGATGACGGACTTCAGCTCCGTCGTCGTGCGCTTCCGCCAGTACTCGACGACGACGGGCAAGACCGGCGCGTCCGTGAACTACGACCAGAACCGCGTCCAGAAGGTGCGCGCCATCAAACTGGCCGACACCCTTCGCAACGAAGTCGCACGGCATGTTCGCGAAGTGCCGGCGGATGCTGCGCACAACAACGAGCGCGGCCAGCTCATCACGTGGTTGCTCGGCAAGGCCCGCGACGCGGCCTGGGTCTACGACGAAGCTCTGCAGCAGGCCGAGATCTACACGCAGTCCAATCCTGGCACGCTCGATGGTCTGCGGTGGCAGTTGCGCGTGCTGCAGGCCAAGGGTGACCTCGCCGGCGAGTTTGCCTTGCTCGAGGGCATTGCCGGCGACCAACGCGAATCCGCGTTCCGCTACGAAGGCCTCGGGCTCGTGAAGGCGAAGCTCGGTCTGTGGAGTGATGCGGAGCAGGACCTGCGCCGCGCCGTCGAACTCGGCCGCAACGACGCGCGTGCCCACGCGTCGCTGGCTTCGTTCCTCGTTGCGCGCGGCCGCAGTCGCGAGGCGATGGCCCCGGCGTTGCGCGCCGAGCAGTCCCTCGGCACCCTGGCGGAGGCCAACGACAAGGTGCGCGCCGTGCGCGCGATCGTCAGTTGCCACCTGGCACTCGGCGAGATCGAGGCGGCCCGCACGGCGATGGCGCTGTTGCCTGGCGACCGAGCCCAGCCCTACCTCGCCGGCTGCATTGCCTATGCCGAGGGCGACCTGGCTAAGGCCCTCGGCGCCTTCCGGCAGGCCAGCGTCGGCGAACACGGCAGCGCCGCCTTGCTCGGCCAGGCGGCCGTGCTGCTGCGGCAGCAACAGTGGCAGGATGCGCACGATGGTTTCCTCGCCGTGGCCGACCAGGCGCCGTTGCTGCGCCACCGGGCGTGGGCGGGGCTCGCGTTGCTCTACCAGCGCATTGGCCAATACGACCAGTCGATGCAGTGGATCGATCGTGCACTCGAGGCCGATCCGCAGGATCCGTACTGCCACTACCTGCGCGGTCGCACCCTGCGCCTGCAAGGACAACTGGCTGGCGCTCAGGAATCGTTGACGTCCGCGCTGGCCTTGCGCGATGACTTCGTGCCCGCCGTGGCGGAGATGGCGGCCGTGCAGAGTGCGCGCGCCGAAGGTGCGCGCGGCGAAGAGCAGGCGACGGCCGTGTTGTGGGCCATGCGTTATGGCGGTCGTGCCGTCGATCTCGCGTTCCGGCCCGAGGTCGAGCTGTTCGAGCAGCAGGGCAGGTACCAGTTTGCCGCGGGCAGCGTGGTGGACGCGAAGGCTTCCTTCGAGAAGGCGCGCGACACGGCCCCCGACGACGCGGCCAAGCTGTTTGCCAAGGGCGCGCTCGCCGTGGTCGACTACAGCCGCGGGCAGGTCGACGACGCCGTGGCGGCGCTGCAGCGCTTCAGTGAGCTGCCGAAGGACGCGCCGATGCGCAAGTGGGCCGAGGAGACCGTGCAGGCGATCGACGACCACGCCCAGAAGGAGATGCTCGAAGACCGCTTCGAACGCGACGATCTGGGTGGTATCTGGCCGGTCGAGGTGGACGGTGGCCTGAAGGCGCAGACCAAGGACAACCGCCTTCTCTTCAAGGGGCAGTTCACGAAGGCCGGGGAGGTCTCGACCGAACGTTCCGGTGCCGTGCAGCGCTCCCGCAACTTCCTCGCCGTCGGTATCACGATGCAGTTTGGCAAGGATCAGCCACGCAGCGCTGGTTTTGCCGGTCTGCGCATCGAGACGCAGAAGGGCAGCACCGGGCAGCCGGATACCCAGGTCATGGTCGGCATCCGCGACGGCAAACCACACGTGCGCATCGTCGACAGCCGCGAGGAACCCAAGGTCAAGGACCTGGACCTGCCAGGTTTTGACCTCGCGGCACCGCAAGAACTCGAACTGCGTCTCGTGCCGCGCGGCGAACAGACGCTGCGCGCGTTTGCGATCCAGGTCCGCTGGAACGGGATCCTGCAGTGGGAACAGGAACTGAAGGGCCTCGGTGGCAGCAGTGGCAACGAGCTGCGCACGATCCTGTTCGTGCAGGGCAGCAAGGGCAGCGCCGTGGATGTCGCCTTCGATGACTACCGGCTCGAACGCCGCAAGGAGATCACCCGATGAAAACACGCAAGGACTTGGGTTCCACGGTCGGCACGGCGCGCACACCGGGGAACGTCGGTTTCACCCTGATCGAACTGCTGATCGTGATCTCCATCCTCGGGCTGCTCGCGGCCGTGCTGCTGCCGAACATTCTCGGTGTCACGCAAGCTGCGAAGGACACCGAGACCGAGGCGACGATGCTGCGGCTCAGCACGGGTTGCGGCACCTTTGAGCGCAAGCACAACTACTTCCCGCCCGACGACCTCAAGTGGCCCGACGCGGAGAAGAAGACCCCGTGGAAGCCCGACAACGGCCAGAACACGGGCATCGAGTCGCTGGTCTGCTTCCTGAGCCAATCGCGCGCCGACGGCGAAGACCTCGCGGACCTCAGCAAGCGCTTCACGAACACCGACAACGACGACCACGGTGTCGACATGCCGACCTTGCAGCGCAAGGACCGCCTGGAGCTCGCGGACGCCTGGGGCACGCCGCTCGTCTACTTCGGCAAGTTCGGCATGGCCAAACAAGCGACGGTCGCGATCGCCGAAGGGGAGACCCAGTTCGCCAAGGCGAAGAAGCGCGACGATGGCCGGCCCTACGGGGACGGCAAGTTCCAGATCCTGAGTGCCGGCCGGGACATGATCTTTGGCACCGACGATGACCTCGTCTGGCCGAAGAACTAGTAACTGCGCCGGTCCCAACCGCATTGCCTGCCCAAGGGACGTAGCCTGATGTTCTTCCAGAATGGCATGAATGCAGCCGAAGTGGCGCGCCGAAAGGCCGCCGCGGGCGGGTTTACGCTCATCGAGCTGCTCGTCGTCAGCGCCGTGCTCGCGACCCTGTTTGGGCTCGCGGTTGGGTTCCTCGGCCGCACCGACCCGAAGAACGTCGCCGATTCGGTGCTCGCGGGCGAGATCCGCTCGGCGCAACTCACGGCGCGCGCCGAAGGGTTGCCGACCGAGGTCTTCGTGCGGCCCGGCCAGGACGGCGCTTCGGCGTCGGTGCAGTCGCGCCTGCTGCAGCCCGTCGTCACGTTCCATCTGGAGCCCGGCGAAGGGGTGCTCGACGAGTCGTTGCGTCCCACGGTCGGCGGCGAAGACGTCGCCAATGGGCGCTTCGGGCATGCGCGGCGCAACCGCGAAGGGGACAAGGCGCCGATCCTGCGGTGGCCGGTGCGCCCCAACGTCATCGACCTGCGCGAGGGCCTCGCAATCCGGCTCGATCTCTGGCTCGAAAACCGCACGGCGTGCACGGTGTGGCGTCTCGGTGGGCTCGGGGAGCTGCAGCTCGATGATGACCTGAAGCCCAAAGCCCGCCTGCGCCTCACGGGCGGCGCCGCCGGCAACACGCCGACGGTCGCTCTCGCCGGCAAGCTCGCGTTGCCGCTGCGCCGCTGGTGCACGATCGATGTCGCCTGTGATGGGCGCGCCGCGTGGATCACCGTCGATGGCCGCGAACTCGATCGCGCCCCCGCCGAAGGCCAACCGCTGCACGGCGAGGACGACGTTTTCGATGTGTCGCCGGGGGATGCACCCGTGCCGGGCCTCGTCGACGAAGTGCGCATGATGGCCTACGTGTTTGGCACGGCCCAGACCTTGCCAAACCTGCTGCAGCCCGACCGCGTCTACCGGCTCGCTTTCGATTCGCGCGGCCAGCCCATCGGTTCCACCGCCGTGAAACTCCTGATGCCGGAGGAACGTCCATGAAGCAGCTCACCCGGACCGAAGGCGGTCATGATCGTCTGCACCCGAAGACCCAGCACGGTGTGGCGTTGCTCGCCGTGCTGTTTGCCCTGACGTTGCTCGCCGTGCTCGCGCTGCCGTTTGCCGTTTCGATGGGCGTGGGCGCGGACGCGGCCCAGCGCGACGTCGAACGGGTGGCGGTGCACCAGGCCGTCGAGAGTGTGCGCGATCTGCTGCTCGCCGACGCGGCGCTTTCGCACGCAGCGTTCGATCCGACCCCGACCTACGACTCGCTGTCGGAGTACCCGGACCATCCGGACCTGCCCGAGAAGTTCCAGCTGCTGCGCGACGAAGGGCGCGTCCTGCTCGGCGGCAGCGTCGCCGACTTGCAGCGCAAGATCTCGCTCGATTCGGTTTCGCCGCTCGTGCTCACGAACCTGCTCGGCAGTACGACGCACCTGAGCCAGGAGCTGTTGCCCGATGCCACGTTGATGGCGCTCGACGACGTGACCGCGTTGCCCGAACAGGGTTTCGTCTGGGTCGCCAACGAAGTCGTGCGCTACAGCGGCAAGCAGGGCAACAACCTCATCGATCTGCAGCGCGGCATGTTCCAGGAACTGGGATTTGCCAAGCCCGAAGAAGCCGTCGCCGAGACGGCGCTTGTGCTCGACTACCGCTGCGTGATCGCGGCGGCGTGGCCGTTCCTCGGCCGCGGTGAAGAACGTCGCACGCGGCGCCCGTTCGCCGCGGTCAGCGAACTCGTCGAGATTGCGACGGCGGGCATCGGTGCCTTCAGCCAGAACGAACTCGACACCCTCGAAGCGTCGTTGTCGCCGTACACGATGGCGGCCACGGCGGCGTCGTGGGGCCGGCCCGAACGGGTCTTCAACGCGCTGCAGCCCGGCGAACGCCAGCTGCGCGTGAAGTCCGCCCTGCACGTAGGGGCCGGCAGCACCGTGCGCTTGCGCGACACCAAGACGGGTGTCGTCGAGTACGGCCTCGTGATGGCCGCGTCGAACGAACAAGCCGTGCGCGACCTGCTGCTGCCGTCGGTGTTCCGGCTCGAACTGCTGATGCCGGTCACCCAGGCCTTCAGCGCGATCGACACGCTCGTGGAGCCGCTCGTGCCCGCGCCCGTGAACGTGAATACGGCGTCGGGCGCGGTGCTGCTGGCGATGTTCGCCGAAGTGCGCCGCGCGCCGAACGTGCGTGTGCATGAGAGCGACGGGCGGCAGCGGCAGACGCCGATGCGTGGCATTTCGCGCAGCGACGCCAAGGCGCTGGCCGACGAGATCGAGACGGTGCGCCAGGGGGACGAGAACGTGCCCGGCCAGGGACCGTTCCGCGGTTGGCAGGACTTCGCCGAACGCCTTTGGAAGCCGCGCTTCGAAGCGGCGGGCAAGGACCAGGCGAAGATGCCGTGGCTCTACCTCTACCGCAACCTGCAGACGGGTCGCGACAACGCGATGGAGATGGGCACGGCACCCGTGACGTTCGTGTCGGGGCCGCTCGTCGAGATCCGCGCCGGCGCCAGCCGTTCGCGCAGCGTAGTGGCGCCCGGGGTTGCCGCGCGCGAAGAGATCCTCTGCATCGCCGCCGCCGTGCCGGGTTTCACGCTCGAACACAGTTGGGAGACGCAGGAACAGCTCGAAGAGGCGTTCCAGCTCGATCGCCGCGCGCCATTCTGGGTGACGACGCCGATCAACCTCGGTGCTCTCCAGGTTGACGCGCGTGGTGGGGGCGACCAGGGCAACGATCCCGCGGCGCGCTACTTCCCGCACGTGGTGCCGATGGCGTTTTCGGGCATGGGGTTTGGCGGGCCGCGGTTCCCGGCCCAGGATCCCGCGGACTCGGGCATCACGGCGGCGACGGCCGTGGCGGTGCCGCGGCCGTGGCGCGGCGAGACGTTCGGGCACGATTCGTTCTCGCAGGCGATCGATCCGCGTGGCCGCGACGTCACGAAGGAAGGCGCCTACCAGATGCAGAATATCGGTCCGCGCGGTGGCGCGGGCGGCAACGTCGCGGCGTCGGCGCGGCACGATCGCATCAGCTTCCCGTTCTCGAACCAGTTTGGGTTCATGGGGCGCTTTGGCACGAGTTTCTGGCTGCAGCCGCAGACCCTCGATGGTGTCACGCTGTTGGACCACGGCGACGGCGACCCGGACCGCAACCGGTTGGCGGTGCTCGGTCGCGACAGCAACCTCGTCTTCGAGGTGATCGACGAAGCGGGGCTGGACCCTGACTACAGCCAGTCGCCGGCTGGCGTCGAACGCACGGCGTCCCAGTGGAGTGTGCCCATCGCCGAGATCGGGCTGCCGGCGGACACGCCGGTGCACCTGAGCGTCGCCGCGTTTGGTGGCCGACCGAGCGAACTGTCCTTCACCGTCGATGGGTTGCCGCGTGGCAAGGGCAAGTACATGACGTACTTGACGGCCGCCATCAAGACGTTCGATCCGTCGCTCGGCAACAACCAGGGCCTGCCGCCACAGTCCGGCAACGATCGCTACTTCGACCTGCAGGTCGAGAGCACCGACGGGTTCCCCGCGGTGGGCATCCTGCGCATCGGCAACGAGCTGTTCGAATACACGAGCATCCGGGGCAACACGTTCCAGTGCCAGTGGCGCGATTCGATCGGCGGTCGCGGGGCGCGGCAGATCGGGCGCGAGTTCCGGCCGGACATCCCCGTGGATGCCAATGGCAAGGCAACGGTCGACATCGATGCGCTGCGTGGCCAGGGCGTGAACCTCGACGTGTTCCCGGAGCACCCGGCGGGTGCTCTCGTGGAACTCTACGGCTACTCGGCGCTGCTCGCCGAGGACTCGCCGATGATGCCAGGTACGACGAGCCTCGAAGGCACCGTCGGTGGCTTCGCGGTCGCACGCGGGTTCATCCAGAATCCGCGGAGCATCACGATCCCACTGCAGGGGCGGCCGCTGCGCGTCGGTGATGGCATCGACCAGAATTGGACGGGCGAACTCGAACTCGCCGACCCGCTGCCTGGCCGCACGTACCCGCCAGCCAAGGGGCAGACCTCGATCACCGATGGTTTTCCGACCGGCGGCGGCTACGCGTTGCTCGTGCAGCGCCGGCTCGAGTTTGAGAGCAACATCCAAGGCACCGTGAACAGCACGGCGAGCGTCGGTGGCGTCGAACTGATCCGCTACAGCTCGCGCAACGGCAACAAGCTGACTGGCGTGCAGCGCGCGCAGACATTGCCAGGGCAGGACACCCAGATCGACAAGGTGCAGTACGACGGTACGGCGCGGCAGTTTGTCACCGATTGGGAAGACTGGCCGTGGAGTGCGACCAACTCGCAGGTTCTCTGGGATGACATCCCGACGATGATCCTTTGGGTAGTGCCCGTTTCGATCCCGGTGCAGAGCGCGAGCGTGCTCTGGGATCCGGCGACGACCCCTGGCGGCCTTACCGAGTGGGTGCAGCTCTATAACAAGGACGTCGAGAATGACACCGAGTGGGTGCGTTATGACGCGATCGCGGGCAACAAGCACCTCGTGCGCGGCAATCGCGCGGCGTGGGAACGTACGCGTTACGAACTCACGCAAAGCAACGGCCTCGAGCGCATCCAGATCGGCCAGCTCGGCCCAGGCTCGACGCCCACAGGGCTCGCGACTGCGGTATGGGGTACGCTGACCGCCACATCGGGCTACATCGGCTACATCCCACAACTCGAAGCCGACTTCCCGCAGATCCAAGCGGCGCGGCGCGCGCTGCAGTTCCGCGGCGATCCGTTCACCGGGACGTCTTCGCACGCGCAGACCAACGCGGTCGTCATGCAGTGCCAGCGCCTGCAGCTCAACTGGGGCAACTACGGCGCCTTCACGGGCCGCACCGGTCGCCAGGACCGCGTGGCCATCGTGCAGGGTTCGATCGCCGATGGCACGAAGCGGCCGCTCGTCGAGTGGCACACCGTGAATTGGAGCTGCCGCCGCTACCAGGCGGACAACCTCACGCAGGACCAGGCGCCGCCCGAACGGCTCGGTCCCTGGCCGTTCCAGCTCTGCGCGTTCAAGGACGGCGTGAAGGGTCAGTTCCTCGGCCCGGCCCGCGGCGCGGTCGTGCAGGAAGCGCGCATGTATGACCGCGTCGTGAAGTTCCCGAGTGGCGAACTGCCGGCGGCCTACAGCGAGTTCGTGACCCTCGGCGGCGGTGTCGGCAACCAGGGTACGATGCGCGGCTTTGTCGACGAGGTTGATGTCGTGCAGCACGAGAACTTCGACCTCGTCGTCGACGAAGCGTTCAACGCGAGCGCGAAGGTGTTCCGCGTGAACCCCGGCATGACCTACACGTCGGTGGGGCCGGTGTTCTACCAGAATGATCTCAGTGCCAACTTTCCCGAGGGGGGTGGCCTCCTGTGGATCGATGGCGAACTGCTCGCCTACCAGAGCCGCAAGGACGGCGAGTTCACGATCGCGACCAATGGCCGCGGCCTGCTCGGCACCGAAGCGCGCGACCACGACCGCGGCGCCTGTGTGCACTTCATGACGCATCGCCCGGCGGCGATCCTGAATGGCGGCGTCGGCACGCGCGATGCGGTGCTGGCGGTGCAGTCGCTCGCGTCGATGCCACGTTCGGGCACGGTGCTGCTCGGCCGCGAACTGCTCCACTACGGCTGGATGCGCCAGGTGGGGGATGCGGGCACGCTCGAGATGCCGCAGTGGTATCCACCCGGCGAAGACGGCACGAGCGCTTCGGCGCGCGGGCTCTTCCGCGGCCGCTTTGGCACCGCCGCGGCGGGCGCCAGCGCGGGCGAAGCCGTGATCTCCTGGCCGTTCCGCTACTGGGACCGTTACGCCGAGTTCTCGGATGATCCCGAACTCGCCTACTTCCAGTTCACGGTTACCGAGGCGCCGTCCTTCTATCGCACCCTCACGTGGAAGGAAGAGACGCAGGATGCGCTCGTCGCCGTGGCCTGCCTCGGGCGCACCGACAGCAAGGCACCGTGGACGGCGGACCCGGCGACTACGCCGGGCCTGTGGTCCTGGAAACGCAGCGCCGGCAATGACGAACCGAGCTTGATCGGCGCCCAGGCCTCGCGCTTCGAAGTGCGCTTCGCGGTCGTCTACAAACCGGGCGCCGTCGATGTGATCACGGGCAAGGCCCACGCCTGGAAGACCACCGCGCGCATCGAGAAGGTGCGCGTGCAGTATGATGGCCAATCGCGCATCTTCGACCAACGGGTGACCGCCAAATGAACCACCCGACCAACACCAGGCTGCAGCCGCAGCGCGCGGCGGCCCAGGGCGGTTTCACGCTCATCGAGCTCGTCGTCGTGATGGGCATCCTGTCGGGTTTCCTCGTCATGCTCGTGCAACTCGTCGGCATCGGCCTGCGGTTGTTCAGCGAAGGCGAACTCGGGCAGGCGCTCGCCGATCGGTCGAGCCAGGCCCAGCGCGTGATCAGCGAAGAGCTGCGCACGCTGCGCGGTGGGGTTTCCGGTCGGGACCGCGACGTCTGTGACGATCGCCTGCTCGTGCAGTCCTTGCCGGTCGGCCTGCCACCGCGCCCCGAAGCGAACGCGTCGCAGGTCCAGGTGCTGCGCGGTTCGGTGCACCTGCCGCCGGACCGCGAATTGGCGCTGCTCGAAGCCAAGATCACGGCGGACATCCTGCGCGAGCAACCCGACATCAAGCCGAGCGAACTCAGCGCGTTGCTGGCCGCGCGGCAACAGACCGAACCCCTGCGCGGCCTCGGCAACCTGCTGCTGGTCCCGTGGCGTCAGGCGGACGCCGACGACGCGATCCTCGAACTGCGCGCGGCGTGGTTCCTGCCTTGTCAGCGCATCGACCTCGAACGCGACCGTTCGGTCGACCCGTTCGAAGTGCTCGTGCCGGGTTCGCCCGAACTGCCGTCGACGGTGGTCTTCGCGCACACCGAGCCATTGCTGAAGGACCTGCTGCACGTCGAGTTCGCGTTCTGGTCGCAGCGCACGCAAGGCTGGAACCGCACGAGCGGCAGTGCGAGCGGTGGTGCTGGCCCCGAACGCATCTGGGACAGCGCGCGCGGTGGCTGGCTCACCGATGCGGCGTCGGGCGGCGAATGGGCGTTTGATCGTGGCGCAGCAAGTCGCAACGACACGACCGATGACATCCAACCGCACGCGATCCTCGTGCTGTGCGTGATCGCGCAGCCGGCGGACCTCGCTCCCGAAGGCCTGCTCGGGCTTGGCCTCGAAGCGGACGGGACCGAACTCACGCTGCTGGCGGGGGATCGGTTCCCGGGCGCCGCCGATGGTGGTTGGGTCAAGGTGCGCGGCGAGTGGATGCACTATGATGCGCTGGCTGGCGACACGCTGCGTGGTCTGCGCCGCGGGCAGCGTAGTACGAAGGCCATCGACCATCCGGCGGGCGTGCGCGTGCACGTTGGCCGCACCGTCGAGTTCGTGATCCCGATTCCGCATGCGAAGGACGACTGGAATGGCTGATCTGCAACAACCCGGCAAAGCCACCGCCCAGGACGGGTTCACGCTCGTCGAAATGCTCGCGGCGCTCGGCATCCTGCTGCTCGGCATCACGTCGTTGCTCGGTGCGTTGACGTCGACCGTGGCGCTGCGCCGCACGACCGACGCGCGCCTCGAAGCGACCGCCGTCTGCGACTACGCGCTGCAGCGCGTGCAGGAAGAAGGTGTTCGCCGGCGTGCCGACGCCGAAACCGACCTCGACCTCGAGGTCGTACCACTCGACAACCAGACCGTTCCCGGCATCGAAGGCATGACGTGGTCCGCCACGACCATCCTCGATGACAAGCGGCCCGACGTGTGGCTGGTGCGCCTCCAGGTGCGCTGGCAAGAAGAAGGTGAGGACGTGGTCGAGGAGTTTGTGCGGATCCTGCCGCGCCAACTGCCACTCGGTCAGCGCGTCCGTCGATTCCGCGACCAACGTCCCTAAGAGCTCCGCGAGGTGACCCCGATGAAACTCCGATTCCTGCGTTCGTTCGCCCTGTGCGCCTTCTTTGGCCTGCTCGCGCCGGCCGTCGTGGCCCAATCCCTGCAGTTGGCGGACGGCAAGGTCCTGCTCGCCGAGGTCGAAGGCACACCCGACGGCGATGGCCTGCGCGTGCGGCGCCTCGACAACGGCGGCGTGCTCGACCTGCGGTGGGATCACCTGTCGCCGACCTCCGCGCTGGCGCTCAAGCGCCTGTTCGACCTCGCCGGCGATAGCCAGGACGGGGAGGTCATGGAGCGCGCCGAGGAGGTCGAATACTCGGTGAGCGGCAGCCGCAAGACGATCATTGGCAAGATCGTTGAACGCGGCAAGGAGATCGTGGTGCAGCAGAAGGGCGTGCTGTTCCGCATTCCCGCCGGCGATGTGCACCAGGTGCGGCTCGTCGATGTGCCGGCGACGCAGGTCTTCACGAAGGACGAGTATTACACGGCGAAACTCGCCGCGGCTTCCCCCGGCGACAAGGCCGACAAGCACGCGTTGCTCGCCGACGAGCTCATCAAGTTCCGCGACTACGACCACGCGCTCGAGCATCTGCAGAAGGCCAAGGAACTCGGCAACTCGCTCGACGCCGCGCGCATCGACCGCATGTTGGCCCGCCTCACGCTCTACAAGGAAGCGGCCAAGGAACGCGATCTGCTCGACCAGATCCAGGCCGCCCGCAGCCGCAATACCCTGCTCGACTACGAGAAGGGCAGCAAGCTCGTTGCACAGTTCGAGAAGGAATACCCGCAGACGCGGCTCAAGCCCGAGTTCGAGCTCGAGAAGAAGCGCTTCGTCGAAGGGCGCACGAAGTTCCTCTGCCAGTACGTAGCCGACCAGTTCCGCCGCGCGATCTACTTCGTGGCTGACAAGAAGGTGGCCGACGAGAGCCTCACGCTGCAGGCGGCGCGCGACTACGCCGAGAACAAGATGTCCGACGAGCTGTTCGCGCGCATCGCCACCCAGGTCAAGCTCGACGTCGAAGAGGTGAAGAAACTCTGGGCGGAGCGCGCCAAATACCCGAAGGGCAAGAGCACCGAGCACTTCGCGTACGGCATCGGTTCGTGGATCCTCGGCGACGCTGGCATCCTGAAGGACACCGAAGTCGGCAAGGCCAAGGACCAGCAGAAGCAGGGCGCCGAGAAGGAAGACCCCAACGACCGCGATGTGCAGCGCATCGCGAAACTGCTCAAAGACGCGCTCCAGCGCCGTAATGCCGCTTCGCGCGGGGCCGGCGGCCAGCAGGACCAGCAGAAGGAGCAGACCGACGAAGACTGGTGGCAGCAGGCTTCGCGCGATGAGCGCCGCGGCTGGCTGCGCGCCTACTACGCCGAGTTCGGTGGCCAGCTGAAGCTGACCTTCGCCGCGGTGTCGCCGTGCATCTCGTGCTACGGCCAGGGCACCACGCCCGAAATGGGGGGCGATGGCAAGATGGTGCAGATGAAGTGCTTCTTGTGCCATGCCACGAAGTGGCTGCGCAGCTTCAAGGCCTACTGACGTGCGCTGGCGCGCTCGCCTGCTCGCCGGCGTTCTCGGCCTCGCCGCGTGCGCAGGTGCGCCCGCGAGCCGGGTGCGCGTCCGCGTGCCGCCCGTCACCGCGCCAGTCGACGCCGTGTTCGTGGCCGCGCAGGAACCGCGGCCGTCCGAGGACCTCGGGCCCGAGATCCTGCTGCCGATGCAACCGGCGGTGGATGAGGAAGTGGCGCGCGTCGGCGACCTCGTGCTGCGCAAGAGCGACGCCTACTCGCGCCTGCTCACGGCCGATCCCAAACTCGCGTTGTCGGCGATCGACCTGCTCGTCTTCGATGTGCTCGTGGCGCGCCACGCGCAGCAGTTTGGCATTCGCGTCAGCAGCGAACGCGTGGAGGAGCTCGCCGGCGCCGAAGAGCAACAACTGCGCAAGCAGGTGCAGACCGAACTCGGCAACGAGATGACGTTCTCGGACTACCTCTGGCGCATCTTCGGCATGCGCGAGGCCGACTGGCGGCGCGCGCTGCGCCTGCGCACCGCCCAGCGCCTCTACCAGGGCTACGTGATCCGCTACCTCGGCCTGCGCGAGGACCGCGTGCAGGTGCGTTACCTCGTCAACAAGGACCCGAAGGTCGTGCAGGAAGCCGTCGACAAGGCCAAGGCGGGGGCCGATTTCGGCACGCTCGCGCTGCGCTGGTCCGAGGATTCCTACCGGCGCGATGGTGGCTTGCTGCCGATGTTCGGGCGCGGTTTTCCGCATCCCGTCGCCGAGACCGCCTTCCGTCTGAAGCGCGGCGAGGTGTCGGCACCGTTCGAGCAGAAGGTCGGGGACCAGACCCGGTGGTTTGCCGTGTTCTGCCTCGATCGCCTGGATGGCCGCGAAGTGCCGTTTCTCGAAGTGCGCGAGGAGCTCGACCGCGACCTGCAAAACCGCCCGTTGGCCCCGATCGAGACCTCCGCCTACACGCTGCGGTGGCGCGGCAAACTGGAGCGGCCGCCCGAGCCGAAGGTCGAGGAATCGAAGGAACCCGCAAAGGAGCGGTGACTGGACCGATGACAAGGCCGTTGCGGTCCGCTACAAGTCGACGACCATGGACGAGATCTCGCGCGACCTGCCGCCCGACACCACAACGCGTCGCGTTACCGACGAGCGGACCAAGGGTCCGGAAGAACTCGTGCTCGCGGATCGAATGCGCGTGCGCGAGGACCTGGTCGTGACGACGAACAACCGGTTTGGTGGGGGTGATACGCCGGAACCGGCGGCGGAGCCCACCGCGGAGGCGCCGCGGGTCGATTCGCCGGAGGTGGCAGAGGCGAAGGTGGAAGCACCCGCCGAGCTCGTTGGGGAAGGTGTGGTCGAGGAACGGACGGAGGCAGCTTCGCCCGAAGTCGCGGCTCCGGATGCCGCCGCTCCCGAGGCCAGCGTTCTCGAAGAAGCCGTTCCCGAAGTCGCGTTCGAGCCAGTCGCCGAACCGCTCGCTGCCGCGGACCTGGTCGAAGCGGAAGTTCGCCTCGAAACGACGGGCGATACGCACCTCGAAGTCGATCGCGCCGAAGACGGACTCGCCCAGGGCGACGATGCGATCGATGCAGCTGCCGCGGCCGCGGCGGTTGCCGACGAAGCTGGCGTGGCCGAGATCGAAGAGGAGCTGCTGCCGGACGAAGAAGGGTTGCCACCCGTCCCGGAGCTCACCGATGCGGCCGAGGTCGCCAAGGTCATCTACGTGCTCATGCTGACCTCGCGCGAGGGGCTGTCGGTCCTTCGTCTCGCGCAGTCGTGCAACACGACGCAGAAGCTCGTCGAACAGGCGCTCGAACTGCTGCAGCAGAATCTGCGCGGCCTCGGCCTGCCCGTCGAACTCGCGCGCAATGGCGACACCGTGAAGTGGATGTCGGGCGCGTCGGCGTTCCCCTACCTTCAGCGCCTGCGCGGCGTGAAGAAGCAGGAGAAACTCTCGCCGGCGGCACTCGAGACGCTGGCCGTCATCGCCTACCGCCAGCCCGTCATGCGCAGCGAGATCGAAGCGATCCGCGGTGTGAAGGCAGGCCCCATGCTGCGCACGCTGCTCCAGCACAAGCTCGTCAAGATGACGGGCCGGGCCGAAGTGCCGGGACGGCCGCTGCAGTACGGCACGACCCAGCAGTTCCTCGAACGCTTCGGGTTGGCCTCCCTCCATGAGTTGCCGAGCATCAAGGAGTGGAAGAACCTGGGCTAAGCCCGGGCGCCGCGCGCTTGAAAGGCACGCGCTGGAAAGGAAAGCAGGCTTGCAAACCGTGAAGGTTTGCCTACACTCTCCGCCCGCATTCGCGTCCCGGTCGTCTAGTCCGGCCTAGGACCCCAGATTTTCATTCTGGTAACACGGGTTCGAATCCCGTCCGGGATACCAAACGACGGGCTCGCTACGGAGCGAGCCCGTTTCTTTTCTGGCCCGCACCGTTTTCTCGCCCGCACTATGCTGGCCCCCGAATCGTTTCGGGCGGCGCGATTCGCAGCGGGACCGTTCCCTTTTGGCGAGGCCTGCCCGATCCTGCCTTCGGATGGCTGCTTCCACCGACCTGCTGTCGCTCGTGCGCGCCGCTGGCGCCCGCCTCGGGCATGCACCCTGGCTGGCGGTCGGCGCCGAGGTCCTCGCTGGCGCCGCGTTTGCCGAACGCGTCGAACGAACCGCCCGCGGCCTGCTCGCGGCGGGGTTTCGCCCTGGCGACCGGCTCGCGGTCCTGCTGCATCGCAGCATCGACGAAGCCGTCGCTTTGCTGGCGGCGGCGGCGGCCGGGGGGCTCGCGGTGCCCATCTCTGGCAAACTGCGCGACGAGCAGATCACGCACCTGCTTGCTGACTGCGAACCGTTTGGGGTCGTCACCAGCCGCACGCGCCTGCTGGCCCTGCGACAGCCGGCGAACGTGCTCGCGGGCCATCGGCTCTGGTCGGTCGGGCCGGGCGAACTGTCGGTACCGGCGGTGCCCTTCGTCGCGCTCGAATGCGATGGCGCGCCGTTGTCGTTGCCACCCCCGAACGCCGCAGCAGCCCTGCTTTATACGAGCGGCAGCACGGGTCTGCAGAAGGGCATCGTGCAGGACCACCACAACCTCTGCCTCGGTGCCGCTACGGTCGCCGACTATCTGGGCCTCTTGCCGAACGACCACGTGCTGGCGCTGCTGCCGTTCAGCTTCGACTACGGCCTCAACCAGCTGCTCTCGGCCCTGCACGTTGGCTGCCGCATCACAGCTGCCGACCACCTTGGCACCGGCGAACTCGCCGAACTGTTCCTGCGGGTGCGGCCCACGGGCCTCGCCGGGGTGCCGTCGTTGTGGCACGAGATCGCGCGTGGCCTCAGCCAGGGCGCGCTCGGCGCCGAACACGGCCGCAGCCTGCGCTACGTGACGAATAGCGGCGGCATGCTGCGGCCCAGCGATTCGGCCGTCCTGCGCGAGCATTGGCCGCACCTGCGCATCTTCGCGATGTACGGGCTCACCGAGGCCTTCCGCAGCGCGTTCCTCGATCCGGCGGAGTTTGCCGCCTATCCCGAGTCGTTTGGGCGGGCGCTGCCCGGCGTCGAGCTGTTGCTCGTCGATCCACACACGGGGCAGGTCCTCGCCGGGCCCGCGACGGGCGAACTCGTGCACGCGGGAGCGCTCGTCGCGCAAGGTTACTGGCGGCGCCCCGACGAGACGGCGCGGCGCTTCCGGCCCGATCCGCGGGGTGGCCCTGGCACCGTGGTCTACTCGGGCGACCTCGTGCGCCGCGATGCCGAGGGGCGACACTACTTTGTCGGGCGTTCGGATCGCCTGCTGAAGGTGCAGGGCCACCGCGTGAGCCCCGATGAGGTGGCCACGGCCGTCGCCGGGTTGCCTGGGGTTGGCGAAGTTGCGGTGTTTGGCCTGCCTGGCGATGCCGATGGCCACCGCATCGTGCTCGCGGTGGCCGGCGAGGTGACCGATCAGGACCTACCGCGCCGGCTTCTACGCCACTGCCGCACCCGGTTGCCTTCCTACATGGTGCCCGCCGTCGTGCGCGTGCTGCCGGCTTTGCCGCACAACAGCAACGGCAAGGTGGACGAAGCCGCGCTGCGTGCTCTGATTGGGCCGTGCACCGACGTCCCTTGAACGAGTTGTTGCGCCGTTACCGGGCCGCCTGGCCCGACGAGCTGGCGCAGGTGGAACGTTTCGCGGCATTTGCCAACGAACACGACGATTGCCTGCTGCGCAGTTGTGTGCCGGGCCACATCACAGCCTCGGCGTGGATCCTGTCCGCCGATCGCACGCGCTGCCTGCTCACGCACCATCGTAAGCTCGGCCGCTGGCTGCAACTCGGCGGCCACGTCGATGGCGAACCGCAGGTCGAACTCGCCGCGCTGCGCGAAGCACAGGAGGAGTCGGGCATGCGGGATTTCACGTTGGCGCGATGGGCGGGCGCCGACCTCGTGCCGCTCGACCTCGATGTGCATGAGATCCCGGCCCGCGGCGCCGAACCCGCACACGACCACTGGGACGTGCGGTTCTTGCTGGTGGCCGGACGCGGGCAGGAACTTGCGATGTCCGAGGAGTCGACCGACCTGCGCTGGTTTGCCGACGAAGAACTGGCCGCGGTGACCGGGGAGGAGAGTGTCCTGCGGTTGCCGCGCAAGGCCGCGAAACTGCGTTGGTGAGGCCCGTTCGGCGCATTCTTGCGAGGAGATGGTGCTGGAGTGAAGCCTGGCGGTCGATTTTGGCGACAATGAGGACATGGAAGCACCCCCCGGATCGGCGCCCGAACCCCGCGACGTTCGTTATGTCGTGAGGACCCGCCGCGGGTTGCCGAAGAAGACGCTGGCCGCGTTCGTGGTGCTGGCCTTGCTGCTGGGCCGCGGGCTCGGCTGGTTTGGCAGCGGCGACGTGAAGGGCACCAGCGAGCAGGCTCCGGCGGGCAATCCATCGCTCGCCGCGGTGGCTGCGGACACGCCTGGGAATGCTTCGCCGCAAACCGGTCGGTTGGCAGGGGGAGCGGGGCAGGCCGACAACCCTGGGGGCGAGGCGCCGCACGAGGCTGGCGGCCGTGCCCCGGCGGGCACCAGCGAGACCCAGCCCACCGAGAGCCAGCCCCAGGCGACCGGTACGACACCAGGCACGCCCGCGCCCGCCGAGTCGACCGCGATGGAGAGCGAGCCACAGTTGCCGAGCGCCCCGATGGGCGAGTCCCGGGCCCCCGAGACTGCCGCGGCACCCGCGGCACCCAGAGCACCCGCCGTGGACCCCGACCGGTTTGGCAGCCTGCTCGCGCTGCTGCAGACCTGCACTTCGGATCGTCGGCTTGGCAGTGCACTGTCCTGCCTGCAGCGGCTGCGCGAACTGCCGCTCGACGCCGCGCAGCAGACCGCGCTCGTGCAGCCTTCCGCCGAACTCGAGAATGCGCTCGCCAATGCCTGCAGCGGCATCGTGAAATCGCTCTGTGACGGCGAAGTGCAGAACGCCGCCGCGGCCGTGGAAGTGCTCCTGCACGACGAACGGGCCCTCGTGTTGCCCGTTCTCGCCCAATCGCTCGCACTCTGCGGCCTGCACGGCGACCTCGAAGCCGCCGTGGCGCCCGGCAGCACGCCGTGGCCGCAACCCAAGCCGATCGCCAAAGGTCGCAGCGTGCGCACGCGCCAAGGCCACGAAGTGCTCATCGGGCGCGTCATCGATAGCCGCGCCGAACGTGTGACGCTGCGCGTGCAGCGGGGACAAGCGGTCACGTTCCCGACGGTGCCCATGGTCGATTGTGAACCGACCGACGTGACTCCCGCCGAAGCCGTCGAAATGGCGCTGGCCGCGCTGCATGCCGGCAAACTCGTCGCGGCGCGGTTGTGGCTTGGTTGTGCGCAGCTGCGCAGCGGCGAGCCCGCCGAGGCCGTTCGCCAGGAGCGCCTGCAGCAACTGCTGCGTTAGGCGCTGGCGAGTGGTCCATCGCTGGGGCGATCGTCGGCGCGCTGGCCGAACGTGAGCAGCACCGCGAGCAGCACCACGATGCCGAGCGGCAACGCTAGCCACCACCAGTGGGGCCCGAGCAGCGCCATGGGCACGTAGCCACAGACGAGGGCGGTCCCCATGGTCACCAGCGCATACGGCAGCTGCGTTCGCACGTGGGCCAGGTGATCACACTGCGAGCCCAGGGAACTGAGCACCGTGGTGTCGCTGATCGGCGAACAGTGGTCGCCGAAGATCGCGCCTTCGAGCACGGCGCCGATGCAGAGCACCATCAACGCCGGCCCGCCGGCCGCGGCGCTGCCCGCAAACGCGCTGTCGTGGCCGAGCTGGTGGGCGAGCACGACGACGTTCGGCAGCAGGATCGCCATGGCGCCAAAACTCGTTCCCGTGGCAAATGCGATGAGGCCCGCGACGAGGAACAGCACCAGCGGCAACGCGGCGGCGACCATGACGCCGCGCGCGGCGGCCGTGAGCCAGTGGCTCGTGCCGAGGTCGTGGCTCAGGTGACCGAGCGTCCAGGCAAGGAACAGGACGCAGAAGGGCAGCGTGAGGCCACGCAGGGCCCGCAGCGAGGTGGCGAGCAGTTCGCGCAGCGTCATCAGGCGCTGCAGCAAGGTGAGGGCCACCGCGACTGCGAAGGCGCTCGCCGAGGCAAGCAGCAGCGAACGTACGCTGTCGGCATTGGCGAGCAGGAAGCGCAGGTGTTCGCCGAGGCCCAACAAGGGTGCCGGGGGTGTTGCCTGCAGGCCGTGGTAGACCATAAGTGCGATCGTGCCGAACACGAGCACGGCGAGCGGCAGCAGCGCGTTGCGCGCGCGCCGCGGGATGCCTTCCGCCGGCTCGTTCTGCGGTGAGTCGGTGCGGACCAGGAGGCTGCTACCCTCGGCGAACGGCTTTCCGAGCCAGCGCGCGCGCCGTTCGGCCGCCAGCATGGGCCCGAAATCGCGGCGCAGCACGATGGCTAGGAACACGAACGCGAGCGTGAACAGGCAGTAGAAGCGGTACGGCAACGTGTCGAGGAACACGCCGTAGGCGTCGCTGCTCAGGTAAGGTGTGCCGTCCGCGCGCGTGACCAACGACAGCGGCGCGCTGTACTGGGAGATCTCATAGGTGATCCACGTCGAGAACACCGACAGGCCGGCGACGGGTGCTGCGGTCGAATCGACGAGCCAGGCCAGCTTCTCGCGCGAGACACGGGTCTGGTCGCAGAGTGGACGCATGCTCGTGCCGACGAGCAGGCAATTGCTGTAGTCGTCGAAGAAGATCAACAGCCCCGTGGCAAACGTGCACAACTGGGCGCTCACGGGGCCGCGCACGCGGCGTTGCAGCAGCGCCACCATGCCGTGGATGCCGCCGTTCCTCGTCATCACGCCGATCGAGAGGAACAGGAACACGACAAACAGCGTGACCTGCAGGTAGAAGTCGCCGCAGATCGAACGCCGCCAGAGTGCATCCTGCACGAAGTGCTGGGCACCTTGCCAGACGATGCCGGGCAGGCTCAGTTCGGCACCTGCAAACGAGCTCGCCACGAACGCGATGGCGCCGCCGAGGCAAGCGAGGAACAGTGCTAGCAGCACGTTCTCGGTGAGCACCGCGATGCCGATCGCGAGCGCTGCTGGAATCAGGCTGCTGCGCGAAGCGAACGGGACCGCGAGGGTCTTCGTGCCACCGTCGGGTTGCGCGAGGCTCGCCTGCACGCCGTTCTGGCCCACGTGCACCTGCAGCACCAACGTGCCGCGCGCCGGATCGATGCGGACGGGCGGTCCCGACTGCGACCGTGCCGCCGCCCATTCGACCGCCGTGCGTGCATACTCGGCGGACTTCGCGGCGAGCACGGCAGGATCCTCGATGGGTGGACTCTGGCGCAGATCGACCTGCAGCGCGGGCAGGGTGCCGTCCTGCCGCCAGGCCCCGAGCGGCGAATCCGCCTCGTCGAGCAACCATTCGCGCACGCGCAGAAAGCCCAGGTAGGGCTTCCCGGTCGCGTCGTCCGGTCCGGGCAGCAGCGCGAACAGGGCGGCGAACAGGGTGACGATCAGGAGGCGAAGGCGGCCGCGCATCGAAACTGGAAGGGGTCTATGGCGAACCGGGCTCTACCGGTCTGCGGATCGGTCCGTTGGGACCTGTTTGTAGCTTCCCGTTGCGAAGAGGTCGCACTTTTTGCCCCGCATGTGCGCACCTCGCCGGGTAACGTCCCGCCGCCATGACGTCCGGTCA
>JADZDL010000021.1 GCA_020851075.1 Planctomycetota bacterium
CGCCGATGCCCACGGGGCTCGTCGACGGGCTCAATGCGAGCGAACTGCGCGATCTCACCGCATTCGTGATGTCGCGTGGGGCGGTGGTGCCTTCGCAGGCGGGTAAGTGACGGTCGCCGCGACCGGCAAAGACTCCCTTCCGGCAAGGACTTGGCGCGGCAAAGTGGTGGCGCTATCGTGTGCCACCATGGTGTTCCTGCGAACGCGCCCAGGCGCGATCCTCACGTGGCTCGCGTGCGCCACGTTGGCGCCCGCGCAAGGACTCGTCACTGTCCCGCGTGGTGGCCTGCCCGTTGCCGTCGAAACCGTCGAACTACGCGAGGATCTGCAGTACGCCGAGGGTTATGCGCGAGAAGCGCGCCGCAATCGGCTCGACCTCTACATGCCAAAGCGCGCGTCGAAGCCGCCGCTCGTGATGTTCATCCACGGCGGTGGTTGGTCGGCGGGCAGCAAGGACGGTTATGGATCGCTCGGCAATAGCCTCGCGTCGGCCGGTGTCGCCTGCGCGGTCATCAATACGCAGCTGCATCCGTTCGCCACGCCGAGTGTGATGGCCGACGATTGCGCGCGCGCGCTCGGTTGGTTGCACGCGCACGCGGCCGAACAGGGTTTTGACGGCGACCGGCTGTTGGTGATGGGGCACAGTTCCGGCGGGCATCTCGCCAGCTGGCTCGCGCTCGACGAAGTTCGCCTGCAAGCGGCCGGGGTGCCGCGGGCTGCCCTGCGTGGTGCAATCGTGATGTCCGGCGTGCTCGACGTGCGGCCGCGGCATGCGGTGCTCGATCGCATCTTCGGCACGGACCCGGCGGTTCGCGCCGCGGCATCGCCCATGGTGCACGTCGATCGGGATGCGCCGCCGTTCTTGTTCCTCTGGGGACAGAACGACATGCCAGGCCTCGAACTCACGGCGCGCATGCTGCTGCGCAACCTGCTCGAACACGCCGTGCCCGCGATCGGCCTCGAACTGCAGGGCGCCAATCACGTCGACTACGTGCTGCAGATGGGGCGCAAGGGGGACCGCTGCCTGCCGCAGATCCTCGCGTTTGTGCGCGAACGGCTCGGCGACGCGGCGCCACCGGCGGTCGCCCTACGCAAGGCCGAGGCGCGTTGCGTGCCGAATGTGCTGAAGGGACCCGCTGCTCCCCGCGTCGATCTCTGGCTGCCGAGCGACGGCGTGGCAGCCTGTTGGCTGGCGATGCCGTGCTGCGGCGACGCCGAGAACCAGGCGGCGCGGTTGCTCGGCGAAGTGCTTGCCCAGCGCGGCGTCGCCGTTGCCATCGTCGATTGTGGCCAGGCGGACACGGGAGGCAGCGTCGAGGCGCCGGCCCGGTTTGCGGCCATGGTGCAGCGGCTCGCGAAGGAACGCCCATCGGAGCTGCCAGAACAGGCCCCGTTCGTGGCCGGGCTGCGGGCTGGTGGTTGGATCGCGAGCGTCGTTGGTGCGAGCCCCGAACTCGGCGCGCTGCGCGTGCGCGGTCGGCTGTTGCTCGGTGCGCCAAGTGGGCCCGCGTCGACCGCCGAGTTGTTGCCGAACCTCGTCAGCGGCGCGGCCAAGGTGCCCGATGCTTCGGGTGTCTGGACCCGGACGGGCAGTCCGGTGCTCGTCGTCACGGGCGAGCGTGATACGGCCCGAATCCGGCGCGACGCGCAGGTGCTCGGCGTCCGCATGCTGGCCCCGGGGGCCGCGAGCCTCGGCGTCGAACTGCCCGAATGCGACACGGTGACCGCGCTGCAGCGGGTCGGGCAAGCGGGGGACGAGATGTTGCCGATGGTGCTCGCGTTCCTCGGGTTGTGAACCGCCGTGCCCACCGCCGCGCCCATTGCCGAACTACGGCCGCTGCCCCTGCCCTGGCAGGTGCACGCAAGTCAGCAGCAAGTTCTCGCCGGAGCGTGAGATGGCGAGCAGCTGGCCGCGCCAGCGGACGGCGCCGAGCAGCGGTGGTTCGATTGGCAGGTCGAACGACGACCAGGTCGCGGCGCCTTCGGCGAGCACTTCGATCGTGCGCGCGGGCTGCAGGCCGTCGTCGGTGGCCATTGAGCCTCCGGCGAGCACGAGCGCACCGTCGAGGCTGACGAGGAACGGCGAGACGCGCGTCGCCGTCGGGCGGGGACCCACCGACCAGGTCTTCGTCGCCAGCTCGAAGGTGTCGACTTCGGGCACAGGTTCAAAACCCTCCTTCATGCCGCCGACGAGCCAGATGCGCCCAGCCATGGCCGCGCAGCCAAAGGCGCGTCGCGGTTGGGGTAGTTTGGCGACTGGCTCGAACACGCCGTCCGCTCCGTCCCAGCGCAGCACACTGTCCACAAACACGAACTCGTTGCCCTTGCGATCCGGCGCGTAGTCAATGCCGCCGAGCACCCAGAAGTTCTCGGCCGTGTGCACGAAGCCGAACTGCGTGCGAGGCTCGGGCAGGCTGGGGCCCTGGTGCCAGGCATCCGCCTTTGGCACGTAGCTGGTGAAACTCGGCTGCGAACGCCCGCCGCCGTTCTCGTAACCAAACCCACCGAGGGCCAGCAGGCGATCGCCGGCCGGCAGCGCCCCGACGGACTGCCGCGCCGCCGGCATCGCGGCGCGCGCCGTCGCCTGCATCGTGCGCAGGTCGATGGCGCAGGTTTCCGCCACGAAATGCTCCGGCTCGAAGTCGTGTTGCTTCGCGCCACGGTTGCCGCCCATCACGAACAGGGTGTCCCCGTGCACGGCAAAACCCTGACGGTTGCGCGCCGGATGGGAGCACGGCAGCGACCATTGCTGCACGTGCAGGGTCGTGCTCTGGGTGGGGAGCAGTTCGCACGTGGCGAGGTGTCGGTCGCTGGCGCCACCGATGGCGAGCAACTGCCCCTTACCCGCGGGCACGAGGCGGTGGAAGAAGCGTGGCAGGGCGAGGTTCGTGACTGCATCCCAGTGATCGCCGGCGAGACGGTACAACACTCCATCGCGGCCCGAGGCATAGCAATGTCCTTCCTGGGCCACGGCCGCCGCGGCAAAACCCTGTCCCGGAAAGTCCGGACCGCGGCTCCAGGTGCCGGCCTTGAGGTCGAGCACATCGACCTGCTGCGACATCTCGCCGTCGGCGTCGAGGCCGCCGATCGCATGCAGGCGCTCGTCCTGGGCCACGATGGCCAGCGCCCGGCGGTGGAATGGGGGGGCAGGCAGCGGTTGCCACGCTGCGCCCGGCACGGCGAGGTCCAGCGACCAGGCCGTGTCGAGCCAGTGGCGTTCGTTGCCCGCGAGTTGCCAGCCGCCGACGACCAGGATCCGGGAGCCAACGACGATGGCATCGTGGGACGAACGCGCTTCAGGCAGCGAAGGCAGCGCCGTCCACGAACCCTGCGCCAGGTCGAACCGCGCCACTTCCGCCACGGACCAGAGGTCTTCCGGTTCACCACTCCGGTTGCGCGCCATCATGCCGCCGAGGCGGATCACGCCCTGGTCGTAGGCGACGAGCGCCGGGCTCTGCAGCGTCGGGCCCGTGGCAATCTCCAACCACTGAGGTGCGGAGGCTCGGCGATCGAGGCGCAGCAGCGCTCCTTGCTGGTTGTCGCGCGAATGGGCGTGGGCTTTGCCTGTGTGGCCGCCGTAGACGAAGACCGCTTCGCCGAGCGCTGCGCAACCGAAGCTCACGAGCGGCACAGGCAGCGCCGAGGCCGGCGATGCGACCGCCGGGCGTACGAAGGTGGCGGGAGCCGGTTGTTGGGCGATGGCGACGGACAGCGGCAGCAGGCCCGCGAGCAGGGTTGGTAGCGACATCGAAGGTTCCTTTCTTGAATGACCGGGTGATGACATATTGCGACTGAGTCTCAGTAGCATATCGGCCATGAAACCGACTTCAACCCTGGAGGTCGCGTTCGTGCCGTCCTTGTTCTCCGCCCCTTCGTTCCTTCTCGCGCTGAGCCTGTTGTCCGCGGTACCCGCCGTGCTCCCGGCCCAGCAGGTGCTCGACTACGACCATTCGGTGCTCGCGGCGCCGCCTGCCTATGGGTATCCGCTCTACACGCCCGGTGCTGGATCACTCGGCCAGACCGTGCGCACGCAGTTCTTGTGCCCGGAGTCGTTCCTCACGGCGCAGTCCATTGGTGCTGGCCTCGTCACGCATATCGGCTTGTCGCTCGCGGGGGAGGCCACCTACGACACGTTCGTGCTGCGCGCCGGCACTTCGACGGTGACCGCGCTCACCAACACCTGGGACCAGAACCTGCCCGACCAGCGCGTTCAGAAGGACCTCTCCCATGTGCTGCTGCGCGGCGGCGGCACGGCGACAGCACCGGCCAACCAGTGGGTCGAGTTTGAGCTCGAATACCCATTCTTCTATGTGACGGGGCAGAGCATCGTGATCGATCTCACGGCGCACCTCGCGGTGCCAGGCGCATTGCTCGGTACCACGGTTGGCACGGCGGTCGAGCGCGCCTTCACGCTGAATTATCAGGGTGGTCCGATGGCCAATACGCTGCAAGCCGCGGGTGGGCTCGCGTTCCGCATGCGGTTTGCTCCGCTCGATGTCGTGCCCTACGGCAGCGGTTGTCCCGGCACCGGTTCGTTTGTGCCGCGGCTCACGTCCACAGGCGCGTCCAATCTCGGGAGCACGAACTTCCAGATCGATGTCGACCGTGCGCTGCCGAATGCGTTGGGCGGTTTCCTGCTCGGCTTCTCCCGCAGCACGTTCGTTGGCGGGGCATTGCCGTATGCGTGGGGTGGTGGGTGCGAGCAGTGGACGTCCGGCGAATCGGTGGTCGGCGTCTTCAGTGCTGGCACTGCCCCAGGCGGTGGAACGGCGACCCTGCCGATGTTGATCCCGAACTGGCCGTCGCTGATTGGCGTGGTCTTCTACGCCCAATATGCGCAGCTGGATGTGGCTTCCCCGGCGAGGGTGCCCGTGGTGTTCAGCAATGCGGGCGCGATCGTGATCTACTAGGCGAGGGCTGCTGGTGCGCTGACCGCCTGACTCAGCCGCGCAGCCCAGGTGCAGGCAAGTAAGCAGTCATATTGCCGGCGCTGCGCATAGCGATGGCGGGCGACCGAAAATAGCGGGGAGTCCGCCTGCTTACCCGGGCCAAACCTCCCTGGTACGCATTTATTGCCGACTTGGGGTCCCACTGCCCAATCGTATGGGTAGCATAGCGCCCTGCCTGCCCAGCAGTTTCTGCCGGGCTGTTTTCTGTGCCTGACTGCGGTGCCAAAGGACTGCAATCCCACCGTGGCAACAGGCTTTCTCTCGTGAGGAACTCCCCATGACTCGTCTCCTGCTTTCCGTCGCTGCAAGCGTTTCGCTCTTCACGTCGGTTGCGACTGCGCAATGGTCCGAGAACTTCGACACCTACGCCCCGAGCTCCCAGGTGGTCGGCCAAGGTAACTGGGAAGAATGGAGCGCCGGTGCGGGCGCGCTCGTTTCCAACGCCCAGTCGCGCAGCCCGGGCAACTCGATTGCCATCGCTGGGCCGTCCGACCTCGTCCAACAGTACAGCGGCTACACGACGGGCAAGTGGGTCTACACGGCCTGGCAGTACATCCCGTCCACGATGGTCGGCTCGACGTACTTCATCCTGCTCAACACCTACGCCTACCCGGCGGGTCCGTACAACTGGTCGGTCCAGGTTGAGTTCAGCGTGGCCAACGGCCTGCGCGGCAACTTTGGCACCGGCACCATCAACCATGCCGTCACGCCGATCGTGACGGACGCTTGGGTGCCGATCCAGGTCGTCATCGACCTCGACCAGGATTGGTGCCAGTTCTACTACAACGGCGTGTTGCTCGACGAGCCGAACGTCTCGGATCACCCGAGCCTCGGCGGCGGCTACACGTGGACCGGCGGCGTGTTTGGCGGCGGCGCGGGCCAGCTCAACATCGGTGCGGTCGACCTCTACGCCAACACGGCGACGGACGCCTACTACGACGACATCTCGCTCTCGCAGGCCGGGTTTGAAGTCTTCGGCACGGGTTGCGGCGGTGCGCTGCCGGCGCCTAGCTTCACGGTGCTCCTGCCCGCGATTGCTGGCCAGCCCTACCTGGAGCAGATCAACAACCTGCCCGTGAACGCGGCCATCCACCTCTTCGGCTTTGGCAACCAGACGTCGCTGCTGGGCCCGTTGCCGATCGAGTTGACCCCGTACGGCGCGCCTGGCTGCAACCTGCGCATCAACGCGGACAGCGCGATCTTCCTTGTCGGCGCGCAGAACGCGGCGACCTTCGTGCTCAACATCCCGGTTGGGTTGCAGGGCCTGAAGTTCTACGTGCAGGCGGCCGGTCTGGACGTTTCGGCCAACGCACTCGGCCTCACCGTGAGCCCGATGGCTGCGGTCTGGGTGCAGTAAGACCCGTCTGTAGGACCCGTTGGTAGGTCCGCAGGCCTCGGGGCCCAGCAGCCGTTCGCGGTTGCTGGGCCCCGGCTGTTTCCTGCCCTCGTGATTTCGAGAGTGGGCCCGAGATGCCGTCGTCGCACCGCCTCGGTCGCGCCCCGTTTACGCGCCGTTCACTCCCCGGCGCGGTGCACGACCACCTGCGGGAACGGGATGTGCCAGCCGTGCTGCGTACACGTCTCCGTGCAGATGCGCTGGATCGCGCGCTGCACGGTGAGGTAGTGCCGGGCCGCCGCACCCGTGAACGTGGCGAGGATCGTGTAGTCGAGCGACGAGGTGTTCGCCGCCGTGAACTCCACTTCGACGCGCACCAGGGACTCGGCAGGAGCGACCTCGGGCAACTCTTCGGCGAGAGCCTTCTGCAGCGTGCTGGGGATGTGCATTGTCGCTTCGGTCTGGTGCCGGTAGTCGATGCCAAACACGACGGCGGTCGTGAAGCCGTGCGAGAGGTTGCGCGGGTTCTGCGCGAGGTAGGCGAGGGTCGGGTAGGTGCGCGGTGCACCCAGCTGGTCGATCACGACAACGCTCGGCGTCTGCTGCAGAATGGCCCCGAAGGTGCCGTCAGCGAGCACGACGTACTCGCCCGCCTCGCTCGGAAACCACGGCTCGTCGGGGCCACTACGTCGTGAACACTTGCCCAGCAGATCCTGGATCGGGATGCGCAGTGTGCCGCCCTGCAGGTTGGGGTTGTGCAGGCGCGAGTAGAAGCGCAATTGGTCGACGCGGTAGGGCAGGCCGTCGAGCACGAGGCGTTCGCCTTCGCGCACGGCGCCGACGTTGAGCACGAGGCGGATCTGTTCGAAGAAGCGCGGTGCCATGCGCACGAGCACCCAACCGACGCCGACCAGGAAGACGATGCCGACGGCGAGCAACAGCCAGTCGTTGCGCACGTAGGGCACGACCATCGTCGCGATGACGGCGACGAGGATCGAGCCGATCGAGAACACGGTCTCGAACAACCGCAGCGCGAAGCCGCGTTCGCTGCTGCGCGCGCGCAGAACGCGGTTCTGCAGCCAACGCAGCGAGAAGAACACGCTCACGAACACGAGCGCCGAGAGCAGCAGGCTGAGGCCGCTCTCCTGCACGAACTTCTGCAGCGTCTGCGTGACGCTCTCGAACATCGACTTCTGGTTCTCGGCGCGACTCTTGATGCCGGCTTGTAGTACGAGCACTTCGCTGCGCAGTGCTTCGAGCATCGGGCTCCAGCGCGTCTTGAGGTCCAGCACGGCCTCGGCGCGCGCTGGCGAATCGGCGGGCAGCAGGTCGCGCGTGCGTTCGACGGCGCGTTTCGCTGCCTCCGCGGTCTGTTGCCGCGCTTCCAGGGCCTCCAGGCGGGCCTTCATGTCGGCCACCTGCCGAGGTGTCGCCGTGGCGTCCTTGACGGTCTGCAGCAGCGGCCGGATCAGCTGTTCGAGTTCCTTCTGCAGGTCGAACTTGCCTTCGCGCGGGGCTTCAAACTCCTGCACGTCGAAGCGGGCGGCGAGTCCCGAAAACTGCCAGTTCAGGTGCTGGATCTCCTCCGTGAGTGCCGTTGCGCGCGCTACATCGGCGGCCTTCTGCGCGGCGGCGAGTTCCTCCCTCTTCGTGTTCAGCAGCGAAGCGAGGGAGTTCAACGCCTCGATGGTCGTGGCGTCGCGAGCGCGGGCGGGCTGCGGTGGGTCCTGGGGCGGTGGGGCCTTCTGCGGGGTTGCCGGCGTCGGAACGAGCGCCTCTGGCTGTTGGGCGGTCGGCAGCTCGGCCGGGGCCTGGCCCCGCAACCTGGCATCACAGATGGCGACGCAGCACAGCACGTAAAGGCCGGAGGCACGCACGCTGGACCAACCAATCATGCGGAGAGCGTAGTCGTCGCGGCGTCAGGGAGCACGAAGCGAGCGCTCGTCTGCCCGGTGGTTTGGATACCACCGCGCGTGGGCGAGTCCGAGAATGTGGGCCCCATGGCAGAGTGTGGACCAACGGGCGCCCAAGCAGCGGCACCGGGGCCAGGGCGTGAGGCCCTGGCCGGCAGGCCCTATTGGGCCGTGCCGTAGAACGCCGCCGTCAACACGATCGGGCAGCCGTTCGGCTGCAGGACAGCACCCTGCAGGTCAAACGTCGCCCCAACTGGCAAGCCGGCGGGAA
The DNA here is from genome assembly GCA_020851075.1 of Planctomycetota bacterium. GTDB lineage: Bacteria > Planctomycetota > UBA1135 > UBA1135 > UBA2386 > JADZDL01. Next base: position 8,470 of record JADZDL010000021.1, read on the forward strand.
CCTGTTCCACCTGATGCAGGCGGCCGTGGCCGTCGAGCGTCGCGATGCCGACCGTGATCAGGTCGTTGTAGGGCGGCAGGCCGATGTCCTGCAGGCCGAAGCAGCCGAGGTCGCGCGTGGCGGGGTTGCGCGGACCCGTGACCAGGAACACGAGCGAGTTGGCAGGGCCGCGCCAATCGAGCTGGAGGGTCGAACCGGAGGCAAACCCGTAGGCGTGTGGGCCATTGCAGGTGTCGCGGCCCGAACCGTTCACGCGCAGGGCGGCTTCGGCGCTGTTGGGCTGGCCCGGGCGCGTCGTGCATTCGCCGAGGCGGCGGTTGAGGTGCAGCACAACGAACTCATTGTCGTCCGGCTGGCTGCTGCCGACGTGGCGGCCGACGCTGAACGGGAAGTTGTTGTCGTTGATGACACCGATCGTCTCCTCGTCAAACACCACGACATCTTCGATCGTGACGAACGGCATCGCAAACGTCTGGCCGAGGCCCACGTCGCCGGCCATCGCTGGCAGCGAGATGCTCGCCGGATCCGCAATCGTCATGAGGTTGATGCCCTGCACCTTCTCGACCGTTCCACCGCCGCCGGGCAGTTCGATCTCGAAGATCGTCTTGAAGCCCGTGAGGCTGCCTTGGCTGTTATCGCGCTCGATGACGAGGCCGCGGTTCCTCGAGAACAGGATGAAGTCGCCGATCGCCGCGCCGCGCGCGTCGAGCGGATAGCTCCAGCGGGTTCCCGTGTAGCTGCGCGATGCGATGTCGAACTCGTGGATGCGCAGCGTGCGCGCCGGGTCGCCGACCAACACCCCTTCGAGCAGCGGGTAGAGTGTGCCGCCATCGGGCGAGATCGCCATGCCTTCGAAGCCACCCGAACGCAGCGCGCGGAACGGCACCTGATCGCGGGTCTGGCGGTAGGGCCAGTAGAGGCCCGCGAGCCATGGCGTGTTCTCGCCGTTCTCGGTCTGCAGGTTGGTGCCGTCGTCACTGCCGGGCACGTTGGGATCGTCGTAGATCGGGAAGTCGCCAAACAGGCACACGGTGCGAATGGCCGGGAAGTGCCGCTGCACGGCGACCAGCGTGCGGAAGTCGAAACTCTGCACGTCCGCGCGCTGCGCGAGGCCGTTGCTGGCGATGCGGCCAGCGATGGCCTGGACGAAGGCTGCCGGGCCGAACGTCCTGGTGACGAACTCCTGCCGCGGGTTGATCTTCGTTTCGATGTTGAAGCGCACGAGGCTCGCGTTGAGCGCCCGCACGGCCGCTTGCGGGTGCGACTGGCCGGCGCCGGTCTGGTAGTACGCGACGTAGAACTGCACGAAGTCGAAGACCTGCTGCAGGCTCGGCATCACGTACGGGCTTGGCAACGAGATCTGGCTGGCAAAGGCGACGCTGACCGGGGACAGGTTGAGGTCGTTCTGCTGGGTCGGGCCGCGGAACAGCTTGTCGGCGACATAGGTCTGCTGGATCTGCGCCAGCGTGAGGTCGCGCACGAGCACTTCATCCTGAGGGCCGTAGGGCTGGTTGTCCGCGCGGCGAGCCTTCTCCGACTGGATCAGGGGATCGTGGTCGAGCACGGCGTGGTGATCGAGCGTTACACCGCAGTCGAGTTCGAGGGTGGTCATCAGGTTGTCGAGGGCCACCTCGAACGCCGGCAGGGTGTTCTCAGGGCGCAGGTCGCGGCCGCCGCGGTGACCCTGGGCATCAAACCTGGTGCTATCGATGCGGCCATCGGGCAGCAGGTAGTCGCCTGGCACGGTATCGCCGTTGGCATCGAATGCCGCGACCGCCTGGTAGAGCAGGTCGGGACGGTCACTGATGATGCCGTCGACGCGCAGTTGCATGAGTTCGGTCATGCGCGGCATGTCGTTGACCGTCCAGGCGACCACGGGGTAACCAGCGCTGCGCATGGAAGCGACATTGAAGATGTCGCTGCTCGCCGGCGAGAGGCCGGAGCCGACGGGCGGGTTCTGGCGGTTTTCGACGCCTTGGGCCGGGTTCTGGTCGTCGAGCATCACGTTCCACGGCGAGAACACGGGCGTGCGCGCACCGCCAAATCGGCGGGCGTTCTCACGCATCGCGTTCATGACGCGAAGGGCGCTGGCCTCTTCCGAGTAGGGGTTCTGCGGCGAACGGATTTCCTGACCAGGGTGGTCGAAGTCGGGCAGCGCAATCGGCGCCTCGAGCAGGCGACCCTGCGCGTCGGTGTGGAGCAGGAACGGCCCGAACTCGTCGCCAAACCACAGCGTGCCGTCGTTGGCCTGCATCATCGACTCGATGTCGAAGTCCGCGCCAGTCAGCTTCCGTTGCCCCGAGAAGTGGTTGGTGATCGCGAACGGGATGTGGTGGTTCGGGTCGCTGAGTTCGATGTGCGAGAGGACCTGGATCGTGCCTGCACCGCCGGTTGCCGTTTCGAAGTTGGGGCGGATCCGGTAGACGCGCAGTTGGTAGTCGGCCGAGTTCTCAATGCTGCCATAACCATAGTCCGACATTGCCAGGAAGGTGCCGTTGCCCAGATCGGCAATGGCGCTGAAGCCCTGCACGGGCTGTTGGTTCAGGAATGGCACCTGGATGCCGTTCACTGGGCCGACGATCTGCCGGCCACTCGTGGGGCCTGGCGAGAACGTGGCCGCTGGCAGCACGGCGCGCCCTACCAGGCTGGCATCACTTTGGGCGGCGAGGCCACCGGTGAGGAAGATCGCGACACCGATGGCGTGCGCGACGAGAGATTTTGCTTCTGAGCGATCCATGCCATGGCTGTAGCGGACGCCTTCGCAGCGCATCGTGAGCGCGCTGTGAAGCAATCGGATTCTCGGGCGGCCCTGGGCAAGGAACGTCGAAGAACGTGCGCGGGCCGTGAACCACGCGACAAGCGCCGACGCAGCATCGCCCTGACTACGGTCCGATCGGAGGTCGAGGGCGGGTGTTCCTGTTTGGCCGCCTGCAGGCCGTCGGCTACACCATGCAGCAGCGATGAGCCAAGCCATTTCCACCAAGCCCCCGAGCGGCATGCGCGACTTCCTCGCTGCCGACGTTGTCCGCCGCCGCCACGTGCTGTCCGTCGTGCAGCGCGTCTACGAATCGTTCGGGTTCGTGCCGCTCGAGACGCCGACGATCGAGAACCTGTCGACGCTGCTCGGCAAGTACGGGCCCGAAGGCGACCAGCTGCTGTATCGCATCCTGCATCGCCGCGACAAGCTGCAGCGCGCGCTCGGTGGCGAATCGGTGACCGAACTGGACCTCTCCGACGAGGGGCTGCGCTACGACCTGACCGTGCCGCTCGCGCGTGTGGTGGCCAACTACCGCGACCTGCCGGCCTACTACAAGCGTTACGCGATCCAGCCCGTGTGGCGCGCGGACCGGCCCGCGAAGGGGCGGTTCCGCGAGTTCTACCAGTGCGACGTCGATATCACGGGCACGAAGAGCCTCGTCGCCGATGCCGAAGTCTGCGGCGCCGTGGCGCTCGTGCTGCGCGAGCTCGGCTTTGCAGACTTCTCGATCCACGTAAACCACCGCGAACTGCTGCGCGCGCTCGTTGCCTCGGCGGGCATTCCTCCGGAACAGGAGGGCTTGGCGCTGATCGTGCTCGACAAACTCGACAAGGTGGGGCCCGACGGCGTGAAGAAGGAACTCGCCGAGAAGGGCATCGCGCTGGCCGAGAGTGAAGCGATGCTGCGCACTCTCGAGGACGCGCGGCAGCCTGGCGCGCTCGAGCGCTTCGCGTCGAGTGATGGTCCGTTTGCGCACGGTGCGCGCGAACTGCGCGAACTGCTCGCCGCGGCCGCCAATGGCCCCGCCGCGGCCCATCTCGTCTTCGATCCGACGCTCGCGCGCGGGCTCAGCTACTACACGGGGCCGATCTTCGAGATCTCGTGCGCGGGCCTCGCCGGGTCGATGGGCGGTGGTGGACGCTACGACAACCTGATCGGCATGTTCATGAAGCAGCAGGTGCCCGCGGTCGGCTTCTCGTTGGGTCTCGAACGGGTGCTGCTGGTCATGGAAGAGCGCGGCATGTTCGGCGCGCTCGGCATCGGCCCGCAGGTGCTGCTGTGTCGGTTTGCCGACGTGCCCCCGGCGGCGGCGATCGCTTTGGCGACGCAGTTGCGCGCGCAGGGCCTGCGCGTCGAGGTGTTTGCCGATGCGCCGGCGCTCGGCAAGCAGCTCGGCTATGCGAGCACGATCGGGGCGCCGTTCGCGGCGATTCTTGGCACCAACGAACTGGCGGCTGGCACCGTGGGGCTGAAGAACCTCGTCACGGGCGAGCAGGTCACCATACCGGTGGGTGAGGTCGCGGCGCGCGTGCTCGCGAATGGGTAGTGCCGCGCGCGGAGTTCCTGGAAGTGGTCTCGCGACCGAGTGCTACGGCTGTCGCAGCTTGACCGGGGTCGTCGCCCAGACCTCGACCTGCACTGTGCGTTCGATGTGGGAGCCGCCGCGCAGATCGATCGAAAGCGAGTACTCGCCGGGTGGTAGAGTCGTCGCGAGGTGATTGATATTGCCTTGCTGCAGCACGCCGGGTTCGGCGATGCGCACGCCACCACTGCCGTTATACGTGATGGTATGGGGTGTGATCTCGTGGCCAGCCGCGTCGCGCAGGGTGAAGGTGCCCGCGGGCCGCATGCCGTTCTGCTCCCGCAGATCGAGTGCGATCCTGCCGCCGAACGCCACGTTCTGCTCGATCGCGATGCCAGCGGGTGGCACGGTGATCTCGGCCAGCGAAGGCAGCAACAACTGACTGCCGGGAGCGGTGTCGTTGCCGCGTATGGCGAGTCGGTAGCTGCCTGGGGGGACCTCGACCACGAACGGCGCGTCGTCGCGTTCGCGTTCGCAGAGCAGCGAGAACTCAGGACCTTCCGGCACAGGGTGCCACACGAACTGCGCGGCGAGCAGGCCTGGCTTGCTGCGCAGGAGAATGCTCACCCGTGCCAACTCCGTGTCGAGCAGCTCCAGTGGGATCTGTTGCGCAGCTACGTCGGGAGAGAGGGGGACCCACGCGGAGGTGCGCACCCCGGCGCTTGCGCGGGCGCGCGTGGCTTGCGGCCCGAGCGTGGCGCGGAGTTGGCCCGTGTTGTCGGTGGGCCAGGAGATGCCGTCGAGGTGCACGGTTGCGCGGGGCACTGGTTGGCCGTTGGCGAGGACTTGAAAGGTCACCAGGTCGCCAGGGGCGATGAGTTCTGCAAAGCCTGGCGCGCTGGCGACGGCACTCGGCTCCCCGGCGAGCAGCAGCGGATTTGCGGTGGTTGCCGTCAGGAGAAACGGCACGCCGGGCGGGATCTGCAGCGTGAACGCACCACGTTCGTCGGTGTGCCCCTGGGCGCCGCGGTGCAGACCATCGGTAGGCGACCAGTGCAGGTTCGTGTGCCACGGGGCCGTCGTGGCCGATGCTGGTTGGGCCACGACTTCGACGTTGCCCAGGGGGCGACCATCCGCGAACGTGACGCGGCCGGTGAGCGGCGCGGCCTGCGTGAGCACCAGGTCCGCTACGGTGCGCGTGGTGAGGCGCGCCGCCTCCGCACGCACCGCGGCTGGTAGCAGGTCGGTGCGCGGCTCGCGCGAGTCGAACTCGCGGGGTTCTTCGAGCGACACCGGCTTGCCGAAGTCGAGCAGCATCGGGGTTTGCTGGTTGGACCACCATGCAAGTGGTGAACGATCCGCCAATGCCTCACCGAGCAGGAGCAGGGGCACGTCGGGTGGCACACGCAGCAGGTAGGCGCCATCCGGTTGCGATTCGGCGCGAGCCAGGAGCGGCTCCTCTGGGCCGCTTTCACGCCACGCGAATGCACTCACGCGCGCCACGATGCCCGTCCCATCTGGCCCCAAGATGCGGCCGCGCAGCAGGGAACTCTGGTAGACGGTGAGTTCGAGGCGCCCTGTCCTCTGCAGTGGTTCCGTTTGGTGATAGGCCCGTTCGAGGATGTAGTGGTCGTCGGCCGCGATCACGAGCAGGTTCGTGATGCCAGGCAGCTTGGCAAACGGTGGTGGCTCGAAGCGGCTCGTGCCCTGGGCATCGACGGCAATGCTCAATTGCAGGCGATTCTCGAACACCAACACTAGCGGCGCGGTCCAAGGCACCGCGGGATCGATGCCAAGCAGTTGCACCGTCCATTCGTCGTCCTTCGCACTGCCATCGTGGATGGCAACTTGCTCCCGGGTGCTCGAAGTGCTGCCCCGGGTGGCCGCAAGGTCGTTCTGGCTCCGTTCCAGGGCCGCAGCGCTGGGCGCGTTGGCGCCCATGGCGGCCTGCGACGGCACAGGGACGCGGTTCTGCCAGGTCTCGGCGAGCAGCCACTGCCATAGCAGCAGGGCCAGCATTGCGGTTCCGAGCCCTGCGAGCAACCACCTACGCATGACGGGCACGATAGCGGATGGTCCGGAACGCGTCTTAGCCGAATTGCACGGCGGAGACGACGGCGCCCATCACGGTGTCCGTGAACACCGTGCGCCCGCGGTCCAGGCCGGCGGCACCCGCCGCGACCATGAGCGGCAGCAGGTGCTCTTCGCGCGGGTGGCACTGCCGGGCCGCGGGCGCACGTTCCCAGGCGGTCAATGCGGCGTCGCGTTCGGCGGGAGTGGCGGCGCAGGTCGACTGCAGCCACACATCGAACTGCTGGCTTGCGGCAAGTGCGCGCGGCGAACCGAAGCTGCGCAGGTCGTGAAAGCTCATGCCGCTGCCCAGGATCAGCACGCCTTCGTCGCGCAGCGGCTGCAAGGCGCGCCCGAACGCGAGGTGGGTGGCGGGATCGAGGCCACGCTGCAGCGACAACTGCACGGTGGGAATCTGCGCGTTCGGATAGGCGACCTTCAGCGGCACGAAGACGCCGTGGTCGAAGCCGCGCTGGGCGTTGCCCACACAGCGGATTCCGGCAGCGCGCAGCAGTTCGGTCGTGCGCGAAGCAAGCTCAGGCGAACCAGGGGCTGGCCACCGCAGCGTGTAGGTGTGCGCCGGGAAACCGTGGTAGTCGTAGATCAGCGCTGGCGCGTTCGCAGTGGTCACTTCCGGCGTTGGCGTCTCCCAGTGCGCCGAGATCACGAGCAGCGCCTTCGGCACGGCAGGCAGGGTCGAAGGCAGTGCCGCGAGCCAGGTCTGCATGCGATCCCACGTGTGGGGCGGATCCCATTCCATGAAGAAGCACGGGCCGCCACCGTGCGGCAGGTAGATCGTCGGTTGGCGCATGTCAGACGTCGTAGTCTACGCCGTCCTCGCGGTAGCGCACGCTGTACAGGTCGCGGCGGCGATCACGCCAGTTCTGGGTCGTGCCGCGATAGCGATGCCGGCGCAACAACTCGATATCGAGGTCCTGCATGACGAGGGTCTCGATATTCGGCGTGCATTCCGCGGCGATCGTATCGCGGCTGAACGGGATGTCGGCCGGCGTGAAGATGCCGGACTGCGCGTAGTGGATGTCGGCGTTCGTGACCTGCGGCAGGTTGCCAACACAGCCCGACAGCACCACATACATGTGGTTCTCGATGCAGCGCGCCATCGCGCAGTTGCGCACGCGCAGGTAGCCGAAACGTTCGTCGGTGTTGAACGGCACGAACAGGATCTGCGCGCCCTTCTTCGCGGCGATGCGAGCGAGCTCGGGGAACTCGACGTCGTAGCAGATCAGGATCGCGACGCGGCCGCAGTCGGTGTCGAACACCTCGACCTTGTTGCCGCCGGTGACTCCCCACCAACGCCATTCCGCTGGCGTCACGTGGATCTTGTATTGCTTGGCGATCGTGCCGTCGCGGCGGAACAGGTAGCTGATGTTGTAGAGCACCCCGTCTTCGACGGCGAAGTTGCTACCGCCGATGATGTTGACGTGGTAACGAACGGCGAGGCCCGTGAACAGTTCGAGGTAGCGCGGCGTGAACTCGGCTAGCTTGCGCGCGGCCATGCTGGGGCGTTTGGCGTCGACGAGCGAGAGCAGCTGCGTCGTGAACAGTTCGGGGAACGTGACGAAGTCACACTTGTAGTCGCCGGCCGTGTCGACGAAGTACGACACCTGCTTCTCGAACTGTTCGAACGACTCGATGCGGTGCATGTGGTACTGCACGGTGGCGAGCCTCACCATCTGCACGGCGCGCATCGAGCGCTTCTGGAACGGTCGATACTCGACGTTGACCCACTCCATGTGGGTGGCCCAGCCGACACTGTCTTCGTCGGACGGCAGGTAGTCGGGGATCAGCTGCTTGAGTTCGAAGCCGTTGGCGAGCTGGGTCGTGAGCACGGGATCGTACAGGGTCTTGTCTTCGACGTTCTGCACGTATTCGTGCGCCGTCAGCTCGTCCTTGTGCGCGCTGTAGCCAGGAATGCGGCCGCCGATCACGATTGCCTTCAGGTTGTAGTCGCGAGCGAGCTGCTTGCGCGCTTCATAGAGGCGTCGGGCGAGGCGCATGCCGCGGTACTCGGGATCGACCATGATCTCGATGCCGTAGAGCACGTCGCCTTTGGGGTTGTGGTTGCGGATGTAGCCGCGGTCGGCAACCTGCTTCCAATCGTGCCAGTCCGAGCACAGGTCGTAGTCGACCATGAGGCTGCAGGAAGATGCGACCAGCTCGCCGTTGTAGAACACCCCGATCTGGCCGGCGGCGAAGTTTTCGATCTGGCTTTGCACGTGGGCCAGGGTCCAGGTCGGCATACCCGGGAAGCAGCGTAGTTGCAGCGCCACAATCGCATCGAAGTCGGTCTCCTGCAGGTTGCGGACGTGGATCTTGTTGCTGAACTGTTCGAGGTCTACCTTCGCCATGGCACCATCATGACGGAATCGTCCCCACGGCGTACCAACGGTCTGCAGCGCACAGTGGACGTTCTGGCCGGTGTCCGCCAAGATGAATGCCATGGTCGCGCCTGATTCGCCGAGCCCGCAGCACCCTCTCCAGCCCGAAGAGCTGGAGCTCGTGGCGCAGGTTTCCGAGGCGCTGCGGCACGATCGCAGTGAAGGTGCCGCCTACTCGATCCAGGCGATCGAAGCCCAGCTGCAGAGCCTTACGCTGTTTGGCGAACTGCTGCGTCGCTACCCGTCGCCGCTGCAGGAGCAGAGCCTCGGCGGCAAGCGGCGCGGTCTCGAGACGCTGGTCGATTCGCTCGTGTCGACGGACCAGGCCACATTCCCGTTCCGCGCGCCGACGCAGGCGTTGGTGGGCCGCGCGATGAACATGGCGCACATCAACTTCCTGCGCATGCTGTGGCACCTCGCCGGGGGCCTCGCGGATGTCGAACAGGCCAACGCACTGCGCGAACTCGCCGCGCGGCGCCTGCGCGCGGCGGTGCACTGCCGCCTCGTCGAAGAGGTGCTCGCCGACATCGTCACCGACAGCCTCGTGGATCGAAAACTGCGCGAGCAAGGCGTGCGCAACCTCGCCCAACTGTGGGGCAACCGGCTCACGTGGCGCGTGAACAACTTCTTCCCGATCCTTGCCGCGACGTGGGAGGCCCGGCAGCGCGTGCGCGTGATCGGCGGCACGCTGGCTGGCAGCTGCGAGATCGTGCAGTTGTTGACGCAGGGTGGTGAGGAGGAGTTTGTGGACCTGCTGCTCGACCAGGACTACGGCGAAGTCGAGGTGCAGGCGTTCCGCGAGTTCCTGTTTGGCACATCGTCGGAAGAGCTCGAACGGCTCGCGCAGCGCATGGCGGCCGAGAATCTGAGCAGCATCGAACTCGACAGCCGCATCGGACCCTTGCGGGTGGGGGAAACTGCGCGCGATGCTGGTTCGATCCTGTTCGAGTTCTTCCGGCAGCGGCTCGTGCAGTGCAGTGCGCGCCGCACGGCGAAGTTGCCTGGGCCGCGGCACACGGCGGAGGGGTATGTGATGCTCGCGTGGTTGGCGCGGCAGTCGGAAGCGATGCCGGGCGCTTGTTAGGCGATCTGGCTCGCGCCCCTCAGTGCGCACTGAGCCAGTCGTGACCGTGCCCCATCGCCACATCCAGCGGCACCTTCAGATCCGCCGCGCCCATCATCGCGTCCTTCACCAGGCGCTGCACTTCCAGCAGTTCGTCCTCGGGCACGTCGAGCACGAGTTCGTCGTGCAGCTGCAGCAGCAGCCGCGCCTGTAGGCCGCGCTTCGTGAGATCGGCGTGCACGCGCAACATCGCGCGCTTCACGATGTCGGCAGCAGCGCCCTGGATCGGCGTGTTCACCGCCATGTTCTCGGCGCCGATGCGCAGCATGGCGTTGGTAGAATCGATGTCAGGAACGGGCCGGCGCCGCCCGAAGATCGTGCGCACTTCCTTCTGCTCGCGCGCTTGCTGCAGCGAACCGTCGAGGTAGCGCTTCACGCCCGGCAGGGCCCGGAAGTAGTTGTCGATGAACTTCTTCGCCTCGGGTGGCCGCATGCCGGTTTCGTTGGCGAGGCGCGAGGCGCCCATGCCGTACATGAGGCCGTAGTTGATGATCTTCGCCTGGTTGCGCAGTTCGGGCGTGACCATGTTGGGCAGGAGCCCGTGCACAAGCGCCGCCGTGCGCGCGTGGATGTCTTCGCCCTTCTGGAACGACTCGACGAGCGCTTTGTCGCCGGAGAGGTGGGCGAGGATGCGCAGTTCGATCTGCGAGTAGTCCGCGGACAGCAGCACCCAGCCCTTCTGTCGCGCGACGAACGCGGCGCGGACCTTGCGGCCTTCTTCGGTGCGGATCGGGATGTTCTGCAGGTTGGGATCTTCGGACGACAGACGCCCGGTCGCCGCGACCGCCTGGTTGAAGGTCGTGTGCACACGTTTGGTCGTGGGGTCGACCATCTGCGGCAGGCTGTCGATGTAGGTGCCCTTCAGTTTGGTTAGCTGGCGCCATTCGAGCACGAGCATGGGCACTTCATGGTGTTTGGCGAGCTTCTCCAACACCTCGTGATCGGTCTTGTACTGGCCCGTTGGCGTGCGCTTGGGTTTGGGCAGGTCGGCGAGGCGATGCACTTCGAGGTCCTCGAACAGCACCTTGCCGAGTTGCTGCGGCGAGCCGAGGTTGAACTCAGCGCCGACGCGTTCGTGCACGCGCTTTTCGATCGCGGCAAGGCGCAGTGACATTTCGGCCGACAACGTGGCGAGGTGGTCGCGATCGATGGCGATGCCTTCCCACTCCATGTCGAGCAGTACGGGCACGAGCGGCAGTTCGAGGTCGCGATAGATCGCCTCGACGTGGTTGGTCGCGAGCTGCGGGGCCAGCACGTCCTGCAGGCGCAGCGCGAGGTCGGCTTCTTCGCAGACGAAGTTGCCGGCGAGTGCGGGGTCGACCTGGTCGAACGTACGCTGCTTCTTGCCGGTGCCGACGAGCTCCTTCTGCGTCGTCTTCTTGTAGGCGAAGTGGCGCAGGGCCAGGGCCTCGAGCGAATGGGACTGCACGCCCGGCTCGATGCAGTAGCTCGCGAGCATCGGATCGAAGTCGAAGCCGCCCAGGGACAGGCCGGCCGTGCGCAGGGCCGTCATCACGCGTTTGCCATCGTGCGCGGTCTTCTTGGGACTCGCCGTGGCGAGCAGTGGCTGGAGCGCTTCGAGCAACGCCGCGCGCCCGCCGGGCAGGATCGGCGGATCGAGCAGCAGCGGCACGTAGGCGGCGTGGCCGGGCGCGTGCGCGAAGGCGATGCCGACGAGTTTCTTGCTGCGCGGGGTGGCGCCGGTCGATTCGACGGCGAGCGAGAGGTGCGGTGCCGTGTGCAGGGTTGCCAGCAGTGCGGTGAGTTCGGCCTCGGTGCGCACGATCGAGTAGTGCTGTACGACGTCGGGCTGCGGCGTGGGCTGGCTGGCGAGTTGGGCGAGCAGGTTGGTGAACTCGAGGCGCGAGAACAGCGGCCGCAGACGTTCGGGATCGGGGGCCGGGGGGCCGAGTTCGTCGGCGCGCACGGCGAGTGGCACATCGAGGCGCAGCGTCACGAGCTGGCGCGACAGCAGGGCGAGCGCACGGTTTTCGTCGAGCGACTTCTGGATCGAGGCCTTCTTGACCTCGCTCGTGCGCGCGAGCAGTTCGTCGAGCGAGCCGAACTGCTTCAACAGCTCGACGGCGGTCTTCTCGCCGATCTTGGGCACGCCCGGCACGTTGTCCGACGAGTCGCCCATGAGGGCCAGCAGATCGACCATGGCGCTCGGCGGCACACCCCACTTCGCGGTCGCACTGTCGACATCGAAGATCTCGGGTTTGGCCGTCGAACTGCGCAGGTTCCAGAGCTTGATGTGGTCGTCGACGATCTGCAGGAAGTCCTTGTCGCCGGTGACGATGAAGACCTCCATGCCGGCGTCGCGCCCTTGTACGGCGAGCGTGCCGATCACGTCGTCGGCTTCGTCGGTTTCGCTTTCGACGATGCAGATGCCAAACCCCTCGGTCGCTTCGCGGATATCGCCGAGCTGCACCTGCATCTCGTCGGGCATCTTCGAACGCGTCGACTTGTACTCGGGGTACAGCGCCGTGCGCGCGAGGTCGGCGCGCGGCCCGTCAAACGCGATCGCGATTGCGTCGGGTTTCTCGCGCTCGATCAGCGCGCGCAGCGTCGTGCAGAAGCCGTAGGTCGCGGCCGTCGGGTGCCCGGCACCCGTGGCGAGCGGAGTTCGCCCGGTGCCCTGGAACGCGAAGAAACTGCGGTAGGCGAGGGCGGTGCCGTCGATGAGGAAGAGCCGCTTCGGCATGCCTTCCGTTGTAGCGACGGACCGCGCGCGGTCGACCCGGAAGTGCGGGGTTTGCGCACCCCGGGTCGGGTTCTCGCTACTGCGTGCAGACGACGCCGAAGTAGTGGCCAAACTGGATCGCGGTCGTCCATTCGGCAGCCTGGTAGAAGAGCGGCGTGCTCAAGAACACCGGGTCGGCCGGGATCGCGCGCGAGAAGGAGCCAGCACCGCTACCGTCCATGACGCCCAGTGCGAGGGTCGTCGTGGTGGCGAGGTCGAGGAACCAGAGGCCGCCGATGCCGGGGAACGACGTGCCCGTGGGGTTCTCACCAGCCGCGACGAACGTGCCGAACAGCGCGTTCGGGGTGCCGCGCACCTGGTGCGTCACGGTCGTGCCGATCTTGCGATTGCCCTGGATCCAGTAGGTCGGGCCGGCGACGTCGCGGATCGACACGTTGTCGAGGTTCATGCGGGGATTGGCCGCGCCACCGAGGTATTGGCGCTGGAAGAAGATCTTCAGCGTGACCTGCCCCGTTGTCGCCGGCGTGAAGCGGCCGCAGATCTGCGCGCGCTTCACTTCACCACCGGGTAGCCCGTTGTTGGCGTAGCCACCGAAGGCGAGTCGCGCGATCTCCACGTTGTCCACTTCGACCCAGATCGTGCCGATGTCGGCGTTGTTGACCGTGGGGTTGGATTGGCGCGAGCCGCTGGCATCGGCGCGGAACTCGTAGGTCAGGCCCTGGATCATGAGGACCTGTTGTTCGATCGTGTTCGGTGGGTACGGCGACGGGGTGACCTGCCCGCCCGCGTTCACACCAAAGCAATCGCTCGCGCCGCGCCCGGTCGTGTCCCAGCCGACTTCGTGGCCCGGGTTCACGCTGTAGGCGCCGCCGAGGACCCAAGGCGACATCGTGGTGGTGAATTCGCCATTGGTAACCCATTCATTCTGGGCGGTGGCGGTGAGGCTGAGGAGTGCAGTCAGGGCTGCGGCAAAGAGGTGGCGCATGGTCCGTTCCGAGAAAGGGGTGGAGTTGTCGGCGAGGCACCGACAGGCTCATGATTTTTGCCGAAGCCGCAGGCCTGTCAACACCCGCATCCTCCGAGAACCGGGGTCTCAGGTCACAGTTCTGCAACAGAACCCGCGCCAGGGGCGGGTGCTATTGGCGGAAGGTGCTATCAAGGCCGACGGCTGCACAATGATCGGCGAGGCGAGTGAGACTGCCCCGGTCCATGGTGGCGACCTGCAGCAGGCGGCTGCCAGGGGTCACTTGGCGACACAAAGCGCGCACTTCCTCCCGTGCGACTTCGGTGCCGGTCATGGCGGCCGTGAACGCGCCGAGGAAGGCGCCGACCAGAGCGCCCAGTGGCAAGGCGATCTCGAGCAGGCCACCGAACATGTGGAAGTAGCCGCTGAGCACGCCGTTGGTGAGCAGGCCCAGGATGGCGCCGGCGGCGATCGCTTTCATCATGCCGCGCAGCCAGCGCGTGGCGAGGTGGTCGCGGCCGCTGCGCACGAGGCTCTGCAGGTGCTGGGCGTCGTTGGCGGGTGGGTAGAGGCGCACCTGGAGGGTCGCACGGGCCGCCTGCAGGTCGGCGGGGGCTTTGGTCCAAAGGGCCTCCGGGTCAAAGCCGGGCGGCAGCAGCACGAACAGCACGTTCACGCGCGCATCACAGGATGTACTTCACCGCCAGGAAGCCGCCGATGCCGAGCAGCAGGCCGGCCGTGGTCACCAGCGCGAAGCGCCGCTCGATGAAGTCCTTGATCGATGGCCCGTAGGTGCGGAACAACCACGCGACGAGGAAGAAGCGCGCCGAGCGGCCGATGGCCGACGCGAGTACGAACATCGGGAAGTTGATCGCGCAGACGCCGGCCAGGATCGTGATCACCTTGTAGGGGATCGGCGTGAAGGCGGCCGCGAAGACGATCCAGAAGTTCCATTCCTCGTAGAGGCTGGAGACGCGCGCGACGCTCTTCTCGTTGACGCCGGGCACCCAGCGGTAGAAGAACTCGTGTACGTGTTCCCACGCGAAAGCACCGATCGCGTAGCCAGCCATGCCGCCGAGCACCGAAGCGACCGAACACCAGAACGCGAAGCGGTAGCTCTTCTTGACCTCGCCGATGCAGAGCGCGATGAGCAGCACGTCGGGCGGGATCGGGAAGAAACTGCTCTCGGCGAAGCTCAGCACGAACAGGGCTGGCACGGCGTAGGGCGTATCTGCCCAGTGCAGCACCCAGTCGTAAAGGCGGCGGAGGAGGCCCTTCTTCTTGGGCGATGCGGAGTCGGAGGTAGTCACGGGGGGTTACCTGGGAGCCCCAATGGGGGATGGGCCGGTCGGGTCGGGATCGCGCACCATGTCGTGGACTTCGAGCAGCACGGGGCCGTCTTCGCTGTGGCGCGACAGGCGCGGCGAGTAGACGAGCGTCCACGGGCCCTTCTGGTCGCGCACTTCTTCAAAGCGCACGCCGCCGCGCACGACGCGGGCGGGCATGATCTGGCCATCGGCGGTGACGCGCAGGCGCAGATCCTGGCCGCGCACGTCGGTGAGCGGGTTGCCGATCGTGCGCACGCCGGTCGTCGCAAAGCGCGGGCGGCGATGGCCCATGCCGAACGGGCCCAGCATGTCGAGGCGGCGGATCGTGTGCGGGTCGAGTTCGCCAAACGTGGCGATGCCGTCGACGGGCAGCGGATCGGCTTCGGGAACCGCCGTGCGGCAGACTTCCTGGAAGCGCTCGCAGAAGCCAGCGAAGCGGTCGCGCTGCACTTCGAGGCCGGCGGCGGCGGCGTGGCCACCGTGGGCGATGAGGAACTCGCTGCAGGCCGCCAGCGCGTTGCGCAGGTGGATGCCGCTCGTGCAGCGACCCGAACCGCGCCCGACGGGGCCGCGGAAGCTCACCAGCAGCGCCGGTTTGCCGGTGTTTTCGGCGACGCGCGCCGCAACGATGCCGAGTACGCCCGGATGCCAGGTGTCCCCGCCGAGCACGATCGCCGGGCCGGTCTCCTTGCTGGCGAGCAGCATGATCTCGTCCTGCAGCGCGCGTTCGACGCGACGGCGTTCTTCGTTGTGCACTTCGAGCACCTTCGCAGCGGTCTGCGCTTCGCTGTAACCCGGCGCGCACAGGAGGCTCACGGCTTCGAGCGCGTGGCCGACGCGGCCGGCGGCGTTGAGCAGCGGCGCGATGCGGAACGCGATGTCCTCGACCTCGATGCCGCGGTGCGACAACCCGGCCGAATCGAGCAGCGCGCGGATGCCGGGGTTGCGGCTCTGGGCTAGCGCGCGCAGGCCGTGGAAGACCATCGTGCGGTTCTCGCCGCACAAGGGCGCCACGTCGGCCACCGTGCCGAGTGCCACATAGGTCATCGCATCGGCGAGGAACTCCGAGAACTCGGGGCTCTGCAGCATGCTGCCCGAGAACGAGCTCGCCAGCGCCGCCGCCAGCCGGAAGGCGACGCCGCAGCCGGCCAGATTGCGGTCGGGGTAGCCCGCATTCGGCAAGCGCGGGTTCAGCACGGCGAACGCCTGGGCGACGTTCTCATTGGTGCCGTGGTGGTCGGTGATGATGACGTCGACGCCGGCCGCCTGCAGCGCCGCGATCGACTCGACCGCGTTGGTGCCGTTGTCGACCGAGATCACGAGCTTGAACCCGCCGGTCAGGATCGCTTCGACGCTGGCCTTCGAGAACGAATAGCCGTCGGCCCGCGCCGGGATGTAGGGTTTGCTGCTGCCGTGGATCAGCGAGAAGAACTTGTGCAGCAGCACGGTGCCGCTGATCCCGTCGACGTCGTAGTCGCCGTGGATGAGGATCGGCTCGCCCAGGCGTAGCGCCAGGCGGATCCGGTCCACGGCCTTCTGCATGTCGTGGAACGCGAACGGGTCGTGCAGGCTCGTGAGGTCTGGGCGCAGGAAGGTCCGGACCCGTTCGGGGTCATCGTAGCCGCGGGCCAGCAGCACCCGGACCACGAGGTTGGGCAGACCCAGGGTATGGGCGAGCGCGCGTTCGCGAGGATCAGGTTGTGGCGTCTTCGGTGCGGCGCGCTGCATGTGAGGTGCGGTATGGTAGCGAGAGGTCTCCTGATGCCTAGAACCGACTCCGAGCGATCCGCTGCCTTGCGCAGTCTGCCCCCGGTTGACCAATTGCTGCGAAGCGAAGCCCTCGCGGGCTTGCCGCGTTCGTTGCTGGTGCGGGAAGCCCGTGCCTGGTTGCTCGAATTGCGCACCCTGGTGCTCGACGGCGCGATCGACGAGGCCGAGGTGGTGCGCCGCAGCCGCGGGGAGGCCGGCATCGCGGCGTTGCTGTTGCGCTGCGAACAGGCGCAGCGGCCGCGCCATTCGCGCGTGCTCAATGCGACGGGCATCGTACTGCACACGGGCATCGGCCGGGCGCCGCTGCCGGAGGCCGCTGTCGAAGCGATCGTGCAGGCCGCCGGCTACGCCGTGGTCGAGGTCGATCCGCAGACGGGCGAACGCGACCAGCGCGAGCTCGGCGTTGCGCGTTTGCTCGGCGAGGTCACGGGGGCCGAAGGCGCCCTCGTCGTGAACAACAACGCGGCGGCGACCACGTTGATGCTGGCGGCTTTGTGCGCGGGCAGTGAGGTAGTGATCTCGCGCGGCGAACTCGTCGAGATTGGCGGTGGGTTCCGCGTTCCCGACGTCATGCGGCGCGCGGGCTGCACGATGGTGGAGGTCGGAGCCACGAACAAGACGCACCGCCGCGACTACGCCGAGGCGACGACGGCGGCGACGAAGGCCTACCTGAAGGTGCACCCGAGCAACTTCCGCATCGAGGGTTTTGCGGGCACTCCATCGGTTGCCGAACTCGCCGAGCTGGCCCAGGCCCACTCAAGTCCGCAGACCACCACAGCTCCCGGGCGCGAACTGCTCGTGCTCGACGACCTCGGTTCGGGCCTGTTGTGGAACGCGCCGATCGCCGGTCTCGCCGAAGAACCGCGCGTCGCCGATAGCCTCGCGGCGGGCGCGCACGTGACCTGCTTCTCGGGCGACAAGCTGCTCGGTGGTCCGCAGTGTGGCATCCTGGTCGGCCGCAAGGACCTCATCGCGCGGTGCCGGGCGCATCCGCTGTACCGCGCACTGCGCTGCGACAAGCTCACGCTGGCGGCGCTCGAAGCGACGCTGCGCATCTACCGCGATGGCGAACCGCTGCGCGAGATTCCCGTGTTGCAGATGCTCTCGGCTACACCAGACGAACTGCATCATCGCAGCGAGCAGCTCGCGGCGCTCCTGCGTCCCGCAGCCGCCACGGTGGTGCCGAGCGAGTCGTTCGCCGGTTCTGGCGCCAACCCGGCCCGCGCGCTGCCGAGCCATGCGGTGGCCTTGCCGGGTGGCAAGGCCCTCTGTGACGCACTGCGCGCCGCCCGGCCGCACGCGGTGTTTGCGCGCGTTGCCGATGGGCAGGTCCTGCTCGATGCGCGCACCCTGTTGCGCGAAGATCTGGCCGCGACTGCCGCGGTCGTGTTGCGTTCCCTATCGTGACGTCCCAACCTTCGTCGATGTCCCAAAACCCTGATCACCGTCTCACTCGCTACGCCTCCGGTTCGGGTTGAGCAGCGAAATTGCCGCCGGGGAGCCTCGGGCAGGTTCTCCAGAAACTCGGTACTTCCGAACATCCTGATCTGCTCGCGGGCAACCGCGGCTTTGAGGATGCGGGGATCTTTCGTCTCGACGCCGAACGTGCGCTCGTGCAGACGGTCGACTTCTTCCCGCCGATCTGCGACGACCCGCGGTGGTTTGGGCGCATCGCCGCGGCGAACTCGTTGTCCGACGTCTATGCGATGGGTGGGCGGCCGATCACGGCGATGAACCTCGTTGGCTGGCCGCGCGATCTCGACCTCGAGTTGCTCGGCGAGGTGCTCGCGGGTGGTCTCGAGAAGATCCACGAAGCGGGTGCAGTGCTCTGCGGTGGGCATTCGGTCGTCGATCAGGAGATCAAGTACGGTCTATCCGTCACGGGCACCGTGCATCCGGAGCGCTTCTGGCGCAATGGCGGCGCCCGCGAAGGGGACGTGCTGGTTCTTACCAAGCCCCTCGGCATGGGGCCGATCTCGACGGCGATCAAGCGCGAGAAGGCCACGCCGGACGTCGCCGAGGCGGCGATGCGGCAGATGGCGACGCTGAACAAGGCGGCGTGCGAAGCCGTGCTCGACCTCGAAGTGCACGGGGCAACCGACGTCACCGGTTTTGGGCTCATGGGCCACGGCTGTGAGATGGCCGAAGGCTCGGGGCTGCAGCTCGTGCTCACAGCGACGGCGTTGCCGGTGCTTGCGGGCGCGCTCGAAGTCGTGCGCGCGGGCGTGATGTCGGGCGGCTGCAACCGCGGCAAGGCGTTCTACGGCCCAAAGGTGCGCATCGAAGCGAGTGTCGACGAAGCGCTCGCGAACCTCGTGTTTGATGCGGAGACGTCCGGCGGACTCATGCTCGCGGTGCCGGCGGCGCTGGCTCCCAAGGTCGAGCAGCGCCTGCGCGATGCGGGGGCCCTTGCCTACGCGGTCATCGGCCACTTCGTCGCGCAACCGACGGGGGGCCCAAGCGTCGTGCTGGCCTGACCTTCTACCGGCCGAGCAGCTTCTTCTGTTCGGCGGACAGGTCCGGGGCCGCCTTCTTGCCGTGGTCGGTGAGGCGCACGGTGTAGTCCATGACGGTCATGCCTTTGCGCGAACGCACCGGCAGGCCGTTCTCATACTGCAAGGGGCCGTCCGCCTTCTTCCCATCGGCTTCCTTCTCCTCTTCCTCCTCGTCGTCAGCGCCCGCGGCCTGCACGCCGGCGCCGGCGCGCAAGAACACGACCTGACCGGCACCGCCCGCGTTCTGCTTGTTCCAGCCGCGGAACCGCAGTTCGTGCACGATGCCCGTCGCGGGGTCCAGCAGGATCGCCAGATCGACGGTGGCGGCGGGTGGCGTGGCGGCGGGGCGCGCGCCGGCATTGGCGTTGAGGTTCAAACGGAACTCGTTCATGGCCATCGGTGCGGTCAGGCACGTGGGCACGAGGCCGCTCCAGGTGGCATCCTTCACCTGGTCGGCGCTGAGGGCTACGGAGAGGACCTCGACGGGGCGGTCGTCGAGCGAACCGGTGTCGCGATGCACGATGGCGAGCTCAAAGGCCGCGAGCTGTTCGAGCAGCAGCTCTACATCGGGCACGAACGAGGTCGTGTTGCCGTCGGCAAACCGGCCCGCGCGCAGCGTCCAGGCCGAGTTGTCGTCCTTGGCGATCGTGCGGCGGCCCGCGCTGAGGACCTCGTCCTTGGGATCGCCGTCGAACGTGCAAGCGACCAGGCCTGGGTGCCACGAACCGGCGACCTTGCCTTGGTTGCGGCCGGCGAACGCCTGTTCGAGGGCATTCTGGGCGCCCTGCTTCTTGCTGTTTTGGGCCCAGCTCGCGGCAAAGGCCGTGTCCGTCGTCGCCGCCGTCTTGGTGAGGGCAGTCTTGAGCCTTGGCCGGGCGGCCTGCAGCGGGTCCGCAGGTTTCGGAGCCTCCTGGGCGTGCAGGAGGCTGGCGAGGGTGAGGACGAACAACGCGAGAGCGGGACGTTGCATGGCGCCGTGCAACGAAGCACGGCCGGCCGAACTCTGCAACCGCCAGCGGGAAATAGGCCCCGACTCAGCTGGCGCTGGACTAGCTGGCGCCGGTCTTCGGGGGCTCGGCATCGCCGGGGCCCGCTTCCGGCGGTGTCGCCGTAGCGCCCGGGTTGTTCTGCTCCCGCAGTTCGCGTTCGTGCTTGAGGTCCTCGAGCAGCTTGTTGACGCGAATGCCGGCGGTCAGGCCTTCGTCGTAGACGAACTCAAGGTGCGGCACCGAGCGCGTGTGGATCGCCTTGGCGATGACCTTCTGGCACAGGCCGCGGGCGCGGCGCAGCACCCCTTCGTTCTCGCGGCGGGCTTTGTCGTCGCCGAGCACGGACCAGTAGGCCTTGCACTGCGTAAACTCGGTGTCGACCTCGACGCGGGTGATCGTGACCATGCCGAGTTTGGGGTCGGCCAGGTCACGCAGGATCACGAGGGCGAGGCTCTCCTTGATCTGTTCTTGGAGGCGGGCGAGGCGGCGGTCGTTCATCGAGGCAGAATGATCTCGAGCTGGTGGTCGGCGAGCGAGCCGTCTCGCCATTCCCGCAGCTCGTTGAGGAGGTGGTCCATGGTGCTGTTCAAGTGGGCGGTGTCACTACCGGCCACTACCGCACCCAGTGTAGCGATTGTGCAGATATCGAGGTCTTCGATCTCCGCGATCGAGACGTTGAACGAGCGCCGCAGTCGGTCCTTGAGGGCCTTGATGACGTTGCGCTTGTCCTTGAGCGTCTCCGCGTAGGGGATCTCGAGGGTGAACTGGAGCACGCCGATGTGCAGCATGGTTCAGCCGGGGGAAGGATGGTTCCGCGGTAGCCGTCCGCCCCGCAGGGGGCTGGGGGACGAACGGGGCCAGTCATCTGGTCAGCCAAACACTGGTAGCTAGACAAACACAGGTTGCTACACAAACACAGGTAGCCAGAAGGCCAAACGCTGCTCAGTTGCCGCCGAGCGTGCGTTTGACGAGTTCGGTCTGCACGAACTCGAGTTGGTCGCCGACCTTGAGGTCCTGGTAACCCTCGAGGGTCATGCCGCACTCGAAGCCTGCCTTGACGTCGCGCACGTCTTCTTCGACGCGGCGCAAGCTCGCGAGCTTGCCGGTCCAGACCACCATGCCCTCGCGCGACAGGCGAACCGACGCGCTGCGGCGGATGATGCCATCGAGCACGCGGCAGCCGGCGATCGTGCCGAACTTGCTGGACTTGAAGGTGGCGCGGATCTCGGCGTGGCCGATGACGTTCTGCACTTCCTGGGGGGCGAGCATGCCCTCCATGGCGGCGCGAACCTGATCGAGCAGCTCGTAGATGACGTCGTAGTAGCGAACTTCGACGCCGGCGCGTTCGGCCTGCTGGCGCGCACTGCTGTCGGCGACGGTGTTGAAACCGACGATGACGGCGCCCGAGGCCTCGGCGAGGCTGACGTCGGTCTCGTTGATGCCGCCGAGACCGCTGTGCACGAGATTCACGCGCACTTCCGCCGTCTGCAGCTCGTCGAGACACTTCTTGATCGGCTCGAGCGAACCCATCGCGTCGGCCTTGAGGATGAGCTTGATCTCCTTGAGATTGCGCTCGGCGAGCTTCGCCGACAGTGTCTCGAGGGTGACCGCACTGCGTTCGGCGCGGGACAGCTCGCGCACGCGGCGCTGGCGTTCCTCGACGACTTCGCGGGCCTTCTTGGCGTCCTCGACGACGAACAGCTTGTCGCCAGGCGACGGCAGGCGATCGAGGCCGAACACGGTGATCGGCGTCGACGGACCGGCTGCCGTGAGGTTGCGGCCGTGGTCGTCGATCATCGCGCGCACGCGCGCAAAACTCTCGCCGCAGACCATCTGGTCCTTCAGGTGCATCGTGCCGTCGGTCACCAGCAGGGTGACGACGACGCCTTGCTCGGGCGACTGCCGCGACTCGACGACGACACCCTTGCCGGGGGCGTCCGGGCGCGCGCGCAGTTCGAGCACTTCGGCTTCGAGCATGATGCGCGCGATGAGGTCGTCGAGACCCGTGCGCTTCGTGGCCGACACTTCGACGACGCCGACGTCACCGCCGAAGTCTTCGGACTGCAGGCCCTTGATGATCAGCTGTTGCTTGACCTGCATGGGCTTGGCGCTCGGCAGATCGCACTTGGTGATCGCGACGATGATCGGGACCTTGGCAGCCTTCGCGTGGTTGATGGCTTCTTCGGTCTGCGGCATGACGCCGTCGTCGGCCGCGACCACGAGCACGACGATATCCGTGAGGTCGGCGCCGCGAGCGCGCATCGCGGTGAACGCGGCGTGGCCCGGGGTGTCGAGCACGACGAAGGCAGAACCGTCTTCGTTGGTGACCTTGTAGGCACCGATGTGCTGGGTGATGCCGCCGGCCTCGTGTTTGGTGACGTCGCTGTTGCGCAGCGCGTCCATCAGCGAGGTCTTGCCGTGGTCGACGTGGCCCATGAAGGTCACGACCGGGGCGCGCACCATCGACTCTTCGTCGGCGCTATCCTCGACCAGCTGCTCGATGAGCTGGTCCATGGCTTCCTTGTGCTCGACGATCTTGATGTTGCGTTCGAGCTCGAGGCCGATGAGTTCGACCTCTTCGTTGTTCAGCAACGAGTTGATGTTCTTGCCCGGGATCTTGAGCCGGAACGTCAGCGTGCCGATCAGTTCGTTGACCTTGATGCCGAGGGCCTCGGACAACGCCTTGATCGAGACCGGTTCCTGGACTTCGACCTCGCGATTCGGGTCGAGCGACGGCGCCGCGCGCTGCTTGCGCTGGCCACCGAAGGCTCCACCGCGACCGGCGTCGCGACCCGTTCCGCGTTGGTTGGTCTGGCCGGGGCCTGCCGGGGCGCGGCGAACACCCGTCTGCGGCGAGGGCCGCACACCGGTGCGCTGCTGCATCTTCTGCAACGCAGCGCGGCGCAGATCGCGCGGCGCGGCCGGAGCCGACCGGCGGGTCGCGTCGCGAATGGTCTCCTGAGGCAGTTCGATGCGGCCAACGACGGTCGCCTTCTTCTGCGGCACCAGCAACCGGCGAACACTGTCGTCCGGCACGGCGGCGGCCGGGGGAACGGGCGGGGCGCTGGCTGCGGCCGGAGCAGCGCCAGCGGCTGTCACTGGCGGCAACGCTTCGGCGGCCGGCGCGGCACTCGTCGTTTCGACCGGTGCTACTGGCGGCAGAGGCGGCGCATCGGTCGGTTCGGCGGCGCGGCTCGGCGCCTGGGCCGATGCCGCAACTCCCGCTGGCTTCTGCTGCGCATCCCGGTGACCGGGTGCCCTGGTTGCCGGGGACTGAGCTCCGGATGCGGCCGCGGGGCGGGCAGCCGAGTCAGGCCGAGTCGGTTCGACGCGCGTGTTTGCGGGGCGTTGTCCCGTGGCGCTGTGAGCGGCAGGATTGGATGCTGCCGGTGTAGACGCCGCGGGCCGGAGAGTTGCCGGCGTGGGCGTGGGCGTGGGCGGACCTGCTTTAGGGGCCGCCACCGAGGGCTGAGTCGTTTGGGGGGCTGACCCACTCGCAGGCCGGGCAGGTTCTGCCGCCGGCGCATCGAGGCCAGGCAATGCCTTGCCGCCGGAGGCAGGGTTTTCGCTTGCCGGGGGCGTTTGGGTTGCCGGGGACTTTGCCGCCGGCGTCGTCGCCTGGGCGGTCGGCTTCGTCTGGGGGCCAGGTTGCGAAACGGCTGGCGAAGAGGCTGCCGTTGCCGGCGCCGAAATGGGTTTTGCCTGGGCCGATTCTGCATCGACGGTTTTCGCCTGGGCAGCGGCCCCCGTCGCTGGGGAACCCGTCGCGGGAGCTGCTTCGACAGCGGAATTCTCCTGAGAGGTGGCCTCCGTAGAGGCCGCCTCCGGAGCTGCGCCATCGCGCCGAGGCGGCATGCGCT
This sequence comes from Planctomycetota bacterium, assembly GCA_020851075.1. Taxonomy (GTDB): domain Bacteria; phylum Planctomycetota; class UBA1135; order UBA1135; family UBA2386; genus JADZDL01. The sequence goes on from JADZDL010000021.1 coordinate 32,452, forward strand.
TCAGCGGCGCTTTTGGCAGCGGCTTCTTCGGCAGTTCCTTCAGCTCCTTCTTTGCCGGCGAATCGGATTCGACGTCCTCGGCAGCAGCAGCGCTGAGCAGCTTCTTCTTGGGAGTCGCCGAGGGCGCCGCTTCTTCCGCGACTGCCTGACGACGCAAGCCCTGGGCGGAGAGGCGTGCTTCGACCATCATCAGGTCGGCATCGTCCAGCACCGTCATGTGGGTCTTGATGTTCTCGAAGCCGATCTCACGCAGCAGCTTCGCCAGGTCGGGACCCCGCATCCCGAATTCCTTGGCTAGTTCGAAGACTCGTACCTTTTTCAATCGCGTTGCTCCTCACCGATCCGCGGCTCTGCCGAGTGGCAGAAGGGCTGTTCGGGTAGTTCGGTTCCGGGTTGCAGGGTCTGTGGCTCTGAGAATATCTAGTTGGCCAAGGTCTAGTTGGGGGCGGTGGTATCGCCACCGGACGATTCGGTCGGCGGCACTTGCTCCGCTTCCGTAGCGGTCGGCTCGGCGGCATTCGCAGCGCCATCCTGGGCACCTTCGCTATCCGCACTGCCGCCGTCCGCACTGCCGCCGTCCGCACTGCCGCCGTCCTCACCGCCGCCGTCCGAGACTGGGCCATCCTCCGCCTCGACCGAACGTTCGAGTTCGGCGCGCGTCATGATGTCGATGTCCCAACCGGTCAGCTTGCTGGCCAGGCGGACGTTCTGGCCCTTGCGGCCGATCGCGAGCGATTGCTGGTCTTCATTGACGATGACGAGCGCCTTCTTCGCAGCCGGGTCGAGCGTGATGTCCCCGACGTCTGCGGGCTTCAGCGCGTTGGCGATGAGTGTCGTGGGGTCGTTGTTCCAGCGAATGATGTCGATGCGCTCGCCGTTGAGTTCGTCGATGATCGACTTGATGCGGTTGCCGCGCACACCGACGCAGGCGCCGACGCAGTCGACCTTCTCGTCGGTCGAGTCGACCGCGAGCTTGGTGCGGTAGCCGGGTTCGCGCTCGATGCGACGGATCGAGATGGTGCCGTCGGAAATCTCCGGCACTTCGAGTTCGAACAAGGCGCGCACGAGGTCGCGGTGGGTGCGGCTCAGGATCACCTTGACGCGCGGGCCGACCTTCTTGACCTCGTAGATGAGGGCGCGAATGCGTTCGCCGACGTTGTAGTTTTCGCTGCGGACTTTCTCGGCTCGCGGCAGGATGCCCTCGATGTTGCGACCGAGGTTGACGATGACCGTATCACCTTCGAAGCGCTGGATCGTGCCGCTCGTGATCTCGCCGAGTTTCTGCTCGAACTCGCCAAAGATGACGTCACGTTCGGCTTCGCGGATCTTGCCCGTGATCGCCTGCTTCACCGACATCGCAAAGATGCGGCCCTGCTCTTCCATCGACACGTCGTAGTTGCAGCCGAACTCACCGGTCTCGCGGTCGAGGGTGATGTCGACGTCGTCGACGCCGTACTTCTTGGCCAAAGCCTGAGCCATCGCCTGCTCGATGGCGACGATCAGCGCTTCCTTGTCGATCTCCTTGTCGCGGGCGATGGAGTCGATGTAGCGGAGGATATCGGCGTGGTTGGCCATTTTAGGTCGAGAGAAACAGCCGGTACGGAGAAACGGCAAGGCCCCAGCAGGCAGCAGAATTCCCGTCCCCCGAACCTGGATTCGGGGTTCCTGCAGCGGATCGTGCCGCCCGCGAGGGGTTCTGCCAACTGCCCGGGCGTCGCCTGGGTTGTCGGTTTCGAACTGGATGAGGCTGCGCAAGGCGTCCACATCGAGTTCGGAAGGGTGAAGATGCTATCCCGGGGGGGCGTCGGGTCAAGCGACCAGTCCGAACCCGAGCAGGTTACTCGCCATTCGAGGGGACTAGGAGCATAGGATTCGTCGTCCCAAGGCTCTCGCCAGCCAGGTTGCAGCTCGCCATTCGCCATGCTTCATCACGCCAGCACCATGCAGGTCCGACCGTTCCGGCTCGACGACGCTGGCGCCGTGGAACCGTGGTTGACCGGACCCGGTCTATCCTTGCCGGGTGGCACGGCCCGCATCAACTGGCCCGAACGCATGCTGGCGGATTCGCGCATCGTGGCGCAGGTCGCCGTGGTCGAAGGGCGCCGTGTGGGTTTTGTTCGGCTCGATTGTGGCCCGGATCGGATCGCCGAGATCACGCTGGTGATCGCGCCGGGCACGCGGCGGCGTGGTCTCGGCCGCCGGATGTTTGAGAGCGCCTTGGAGCAGGCCCGCCGGCTCGGGGTGTGGCGAATGGTTGCCATCATCGATATCGGCAATGAACCTGCCCTCGCGTTCTTCCTGGAACAGGGCTTCTACGCCGATGGCCTGCTGGGCGAACGCATCCGGCTGGCCCGGATCGTGCATGCCGGGGATCACCAGCGCCCGCTCGAAATCGAAGTCTGACCGCGCAGGGCGCGAGCGCGAACCGTCGCCGGCTTACCGGGTGAGCCGCTGGAACGTGGGCATCGACCGCAGCGAGACAAACCGGGCGGCGTCCAGTTCGGTGGAGGGCAGGCCGTTCTGGCGGCTGGCGGCGAGGCACTCGATGGCCGTTTGGCGCAGTTCCAGCGCGGTCGCGGTAGCCAACGCGCTGTCTGCCGCGGCGGCGAGGTCCACCAGCAGCGAGGCTGCGTGCAGGGTCTGGGTCGAGGGCCCCGGGTTGGCCAACAGCTGGCGCAGCAGAGCCTGGCTGCGCGGCAGTCGTTCGCCAAGCCGCGGCCAGCGCGCTTTCGAAGCGAAGGCGCTCGCGGAATCGCGCAGGTCCTGGAGGTGGGCGAGCTCCTGATGCCAGGCCCGTGGCAGGTCGCCAGCCTCCAGCTCGGCAAAGGCGCTCGTGAGGCTCAGGTCGGCGCGCAGGAGGCGCGTCTGGACGATGCCCGGATTGTCGCGCAGCATCGCCTCGGCAAACGCGAACCCCTCGGCGTGGGCAACGTGCACGACCGTCATATCCTTGCGGATGCCACCGAGGGTCGCGCGCAGCACGAACGAACTCAACCACGACTCGCGGGCGTGACGATCGTTTTGGAACGCTTCCGGCAGGCTGTTCCAGACCTTGGTGGCGGAGGCCATGCGCAAGGCCACGCGGTCGAGGTCCACGGTGGCGCGGTAACGTTCGTCCTGGTACCAATCGAGCCGGCGCATCGCGTAGTCGAGCAGGTTGCCGAGTTGCCAGATGCGTTGTTCGGGGCTGTTGCCGAGTTCTGGGATCGCTTGCTCTTGAAGGCGCAGCGCTTCCTCTTCCATGGCGACCACTTCGGCCAGCGGCCGGCGACCGCCGTCGATGAGGCTCTGGCACATGAGGGCTTTGGCGAGGTCGAAGCGGTGGCTGGCGACCGCGGGTTCGGCTTCGATCGCGGCCCGCAGCGTCGCCTGCAGCGGGGCGAGCGCGCGCTGCGAGAGGTCGATCTCGTGCATGCGCAGGCTGACGGTTGCCACCTGCTGGAACACGGGCATCAGGGGCAACTGATGCGGCAGGTCGTGGTGGGCAAGGAGCAGGGTTTCGGCGCCGCGGAGAGCCCGCCGCAGATAGTCCAACGTGTCCTTCGGATCGCGGCTTTCGCTCCCCAACCACGCGGTGCGCGTGAAGACGAGCAGGGCCGCGGCCCGGGCTTCGATCGGGGCTTCCGGGCGCGCGAGCAGCTGCTCCGCCAGGGGCACGGTCTCGAGGAGCAGGTTGCGGGCGCCTTCGGCATCCGTCGCGGTGAGCAGGTCGGAGAGTGCTCGCAGCGCGGCGATGCGCGTCGAATCCAGGGCGGCGCGATTGGCGGTCGGCGCGTCGCCGAGGTCGACGGAGCCACGTTCGCTGGCCGTGCACGCGGCCAGGAAGTGAAGCCGGGCCCGGTCGTGGTCGCCGCGCGCACTGCGCAGCGTGCCGCAAAGCAGGGCAGCCCGCGCGACCTGCAACCACGCGGTGCTCGGCAGGTGCTCGCCGAGACTCTGCAGAGCCTGCTCGGCGCGTTCGAGCTGCTGCGCCGCCGACTCGAGTTCGCCGAGGTCCTGATGCAACTGCGCGGAGCGGCCCAAGGCGCCGGCCAGGGCTGCCGTGAGGCGCGGCGCGGCGGCGCCACCGGCGCCCAGTTGGGCGTGCAGGTCGAGGGCCATGGCGAGCAACTCCCGCCGCATCGGTTCGCTGCCCGGGGTGCGCAGGCCGTCGGCGCCGAGGGCTACCATGCGATCCAGCGCCAGCAGGGCGCTGTCCAGGTTCTGCTCCAGGCTGGCATTCGAGGCCAGGGCCACGCGTTCGGCGGCGGCGGCATCGCGCCAGAACCACAGGCTCACCGCGGTCATCGCCGCCAGGGCGAGCCCGAGGGCGGCCAGCGACGCCAGGGGCAGTCGGTGCCGAGAACAGAACTTGCGCAGTGCGTACCAGCGGCTCGGCGGGCCGGCGGTGATGGGTTCGCGGGCCAGGTAGCGTCGGACATCCTGGGCGAGGTCGGCTGGCGTGGAATAGCGCTCGTCGCGCTGTTTGGCCATGGCCCGCTCTGTGATCCACTCGAGTTCGCCGCGCAACGTGCGGATCAGCGCTAGGGGCATCGTGCCGCAGTGTGCCGCGTGTCTGGCGCGCTCCGCATCGGATCGACTCGCCAGCCGCACGCTCAGTCGCATTGGCTCGACTTCATTCAGGACGCGGCCTATGTCGGCGAGGTTGCGGAACTGCGCCGCGTCGATGGGCAGGCACCCGGTCAGCAGCTCGTAGAGCAGCGCGCCAAGGGAATAGACATCGGTGCGCGTATCGATGTCGACGTCGCTGCGCGCCTGCTCGGGACTCATGTACTCCGGTGTGCCGACGAGGCGCCCGGGCAGCGTGTGCTGGGTGACACCTTGCAGAGCCCCTGTCACACACTTGGCGACCCCGAAATCGATGATCACCGGCAACGGTTCGCCATCGCGTTCGACGACGAGTACGTTCGAGGGTTTGAGGTCGCGGTGCAGGATGCCCTTGTGGTGCGCGTGCTGCACGGCATCGCAGACCTGCGCGAAGACACGCAGGCGTTGCGGCACGGTCATGCTGCGTGCGTCGCAGAACTGCGTGATGGCGACCCCAGGCACATAGTCCATCACGAGGAACGGACGGTGGTCAGGGGTAAGGCCGCTGTCGAGGACCCGGGCAATGCAGGGGTCCGTCAACCTCGCCATGGCTTGCCGTTCGACCTGGAAGCGCGCGAGCAGTTCGCCATGGTCGAGACCCGGGCGCATGACCTTGATGGCTACTTCGCGGCGGATCGGATCCTGCTGTTCGCAGAGCCAGACCGTGCCCATGCCGCCGGTGCCGAGGCGTCGCACCACGCGGTAAGGGCCGAAGTGCTCCGGCGGCGACGCGGGGCACAAGAGGCCGGCTTGCTTGAGGGCGTAGAGCTGCTCGCGCGCCTCAGCGGCGAGGTCTGGGCACGCGTCGAGTTCGCGTTCGAGCGCCATGTCGCCGTCGCGCTCCAAGGCGAGCACACAACGGGCGACGAGGTCCGACAAGGGACCGAGGAAGGGCGTGGACGAGGACATCGAGGCCCGTTCATTGTAGCCGGCCCTTGGCAACCATTGTGGCGGTTGCAGGACGAGCGGAGCCTGTTCCCCGGCGCGGGTCGGCTGGTGCCGGCGGTTGGAACGGTGGCATCGGCCCGTGGCCGGGTGCAGAGGTCGGGGAGGAATCAGGACGGCCTTCGCCCTACTCTCTTTGCCCTGATGTCCAGCGAACCTGTCGAGTCCACGACTGCCGCGATCCGCCTTTCGGCCAAAGCCAGTGGTTTTGCGCGCCGCGGCCAGCCGTGGTTCTACGGCAACGAGATCGAAGCCGGCCCGTTGGCGCCGTCCCGGCTCGTGCGTGTGCACGACGAAGGTGGCCGGGACCTGGGGCTCGGTTTTACCTCGACGAGCAAGCTGGCTCTGCGCCTTGCTGGCCCGTGGCCCGGGGACGCGCTGCCGGACCGCGAAGCGTTCTTCCACGTGCGGTTGCAGGCCGCCATCGAACGGCGCGCGAGCTGGCTTGGTCCGGAGGACGGGGCCCGGCTCGTGCATGGCGAGGCCGATGGCATTCCGGGGCTCGTCGTCGATCGGTACGGCAAGGTGCTCGTGCTGCAGTCGACGAGCGTGGTGGTGGAGGAGGCGCTGTCGGCCATCGTGCCGTTCCTGGCCGAGCGCCTGCACGCCGACAGTGTGGTCGCGCGCAATGACCTCGCCGCCCGCAAGCACGAGGGGTTGCCCGAGGAAGTGCGCCTGCTGCACGGCCGCCGCATCGAAGAAGTCACCATCGTCGAACATGGCGTGCGCCACACGGTGCGCCCGTTTTCGGGCCACAAGACCGGGTTCTATCTCGACCAGCGGCCGGCGCGGGCGCTCGTGCGCGAACTGGCGAAAGGCCGGCGGGTGCTCGACCTGTTCTGCTACCAGGGCGGCTTCTCGCTGAACGCGCTGGCGGGTGGGGCGGTGAGTGCTGTGGCGGTCGACCAGTCGGGCGCGGCGCTGCAGCAGGCCGCGGCGGGGGCGCAGGCCAACGGGCTCCGCGGGCTCTTCACCCACGAAGCGAACGTGTTCGACTTCGTGCGCGAGCAGCGCGAGAAGAACGAGCAATACGACCTCATCGTGCTCGACCCGCCCGCGTTTGCCAAATCGCGCCGCGAACTCGAAGGCGCCGAACGTGGCTACCGCGACCTCAATCGCCAGGCGCTGCGCCTGCTCGCACCGCACGGGTTTCTCGTCACCTGCACGTGCAGCCACCACATGGTGCTGCCGCGCTTCGAAGAACTCGTGCGCCAGAGTGCGGCGGGGCTGCCGTTCCGCCTCGCCCTGCGCCAACGGCTGGGGGCGGGGCCGGACCACCCCGTCTGGATCACGCATCCCGAATCCGAGTACTTGAAGGTGCTGCTGTTGCAGCGCATGGACTGATATGGACGACACCAGAGCAGCCAGCGATCTGGCGATCTTCGTGAACGGAGCTCCGCACCAGATGCCGGCCGGCAGTTCGGTTGCCGACCTCGTGCGCACGCTGGGCCTGTTGCCGGCGCAGGTCGCCGTCGAACGCAACCAGCAGATCGTGCGGCGCATCGACCACGCGAATACGGCGCTCGCGGCTGGCGACCGGCTCGAAGTCGTGACGTTCTTCGGCGGCGGTTGAGGCTGGCGCGGCCCGCCGACACGAACGGGTGGCGCCTGGGTGGGGGCCGGGGAACGAAAGTCCATGACCGCCAGTCCCGGGCGCACTCTTGTCTCCGGCGCGCGGAAGGCGCACGATCGGGGCGTGACGCTCGTCGATCGCCCGCTTGTCCTTGGCCCCTACACCTTCACCTCGCGCCTGTTCCTCGGCACGGGCAAGTATCCATCGATGGAGTCGATGGTCGAAGCCCTCGAACTGTCCGGCACGCAGTGCGTGACCGTGGCCGTTCGCCGCCTGCAACTCGGCGTGCCGCAGGGCAAGAGCCTGCTCGACTACCTGCCGCGCGACAAGTACGTGCTGCTGCCCAACACGGCGGGTTGTTTCGATGCCGACCTCGCCGTGCGCACGGCCCGCCTTGGCCGGGAACTCGGCATCGGCGACCTCGTCAAGCTCGAAGTGCTCGGCGATCCCGACACGCTGTTGCCGGACCCGATCGGCACGCTCGAAGCCGCGAAGACGCTCGTCAAGGAAGGGTTTGTCGTGCTGTGTTACACGAGCGACGATCCCGTGCTCGCCAAACGCCTCGAAGACGTCGGCGTCTGCGCGGTGATGCCGGCGGGCGCGCCGATTGGCAGCGGCCAGGGCATCCTGAACCCCAACAACATCCGCATCATCCTCGAGCGCGCGAAGGTGCCGGTGATCGTCGACGCCGGCGTTGGCACGGCGAGCGACGTCGCGATCGCGTTTGAACTCGGCGCCGAGGGCGTGCTGCTCAACACCGGCGTGGCCCTCGCGAAGGACCCCGTGCGCATGGCGCGCGCGATGAAGGCCGCGGCCGAAGCGGGGCGCGACGCGTTCCTCGCCGGGCGCATCGGCAAGAAGCTCTATGCGAGTGCATCGTCGCCCACGAGTGGCGTCATCGCTGGCGAATGAGCGACTCGCGGTCCATCGACGCATCGCCGGCGATGCCCGCCATGTTGGCGGGTGGCCTCATGGCCGCGTTCCTGCTGGTGGCCATCGGCCCCACCTTGATCGCCGACCAGCTCGTGCGCGCGCAGTGGGTGTTGCAGCCCCACAACGACGTGGCCCACGTCGAGCTGTCGATGGGGGCATTTGGCCTCACCGCACTCGTGATCGGCGGGCTTGGGCGGTTGCTGCGGCCGGTGCCGTGGTTGCCGCTGCGCTTGCGGTTGGTGGTCGGCAGTTACGTGCCGTTGTTCGTGGTCTGGACCGTGTTCCTGATCGTCTACCTGCGCGCCATGCACGCGATGGGCCACGGGGTGAGCCCGCAGTTCGGTCTGCTCTACTTCGGCAAGCAGGGCCCGAATTCGTGGGGTTTCCTGGTCGTGGCGTTGGCGACCACGCTGGGCGCGCCGTTGGCCGAAGAGGTGCTGTTTCGCGGGTATCTGCAGACGTTGCTGCGCGTCTGGCTCGGTCCGCGGGTCACCATCCCCTTGGTCGGGATCCTGTTTGGCCTCATGCACGGCTTTGAGTACGCGCTGCCAATCACGTTGCTTGGCATCTACTTCGCGTGGCTGCGCGAACGTTCGGGCAGCCTCTTGCCGTCGATGCTGGCGCACGCCCTTCACAACGGCATTGCCGTTCTCGTGACCACCTGCTGGCCGCAGACCCTTGTTTGGATGTACCCGCAATGAACCCGGAAATGCGTGAGTTCCTCGTCCACCCCGACATGGTTGGTCGCCTGCGCCGCCGCGACCGCGCCATGCTCGCCGACAACGCGACGGTGGTGGGCGACGTGCGCCTCGGCAACGACGTCGGCATCTGGTTTGGCGTGACGATCCGGGGCGACGATAGTTGGGTCGAGATCGGCGACGAAGCGAACGTCCAGGACAACAGCTGCATCCACGTCGACATCGGCGCGCCGTTGCGCATCGGGCGCGGCGTCACGATCGGCCACGGCGTGATCCTGCACGGCGTCGAAGTTGGCGAGTACGCGCTGCTCGGCATGGGCTGCATCGTGCTCGGCGGCGCCAGGATCGGCGCGTATTCGCTGATCGGGGCGGGGGCGTTGATCAAGGAGAACGCCGTGATCCCGCCGCGTTCGGTGGTGCTCGGCATGCCAGGCAAGATCGTGCGTCAGGTCACCGATGAGGAGATGGAAGGCATGCGGTGGCGGTCGCGCCACTATGTGCAGCGCGCCCGCAGCTACCTGTTGCCATCCGAGCAGTGAGTTCGCCGTAGGGGAGTCGCCGTCCGGTGGTTTTGGCAGTCCACATTTGTGCCGGGACCTGCAACGTCCAGTTTCGTGGCTTGTTGTGTCCCGGGTCGGGGCTGCCGCCCCCGAGGCCCGCGACGGCACCCGTCCCGTGCCATCGCGGTTTCCGTGGTGTCCCCCTTGGCAGGGGGCGGGTTCACGTTTTCGGCCCAGCGCCTTCGTCGCCTCGTGTGCTACGCTTCCTCTATCCTCGGGGATCCACCCGATGCCCCATTGTTGATGACCATGTCCCTCAATCGCACCTCCGCTCTCCTTCTCCTGGCTACAGCCGCCGCGTGCGCGAAGCACTCGGGAGATGTCGGCATCCTGCAGCCGACTGGCACTCCGAAGTTCGAGACTCGCACCGAGATCAGTTCGGGGACCGGCGCGCACGCGGACTACGCGGTCGCCGACTTCAATGGGGACACCTTCCTCGACATGGCCGTGATCGGACTGTCCGGGGAAATGCGCATCCTGCTTGGTGATGGCACGAACTTCACGCTGGGCCAGTCCCTGCAGATTGATGGCCTGCCGATCTGGACCGCGGCCGGCGACCTCGATGAAGACGGGGACCGCGATCTCGTGGTCGTGCGCAATGCCGCCAACTCCACAGACATCTGGCTCAATGACGGGCTCGGCAACTTCAGCGCCGGCCCGACGTTGCCGGTTGGCTTGGATGCGCTGGCGGTCGTGATCGGCGACGTCGATGGCGATGACCACCTGGACGTGCTCGTGTCGCGCCCCGTGGCACCTGAGATCATCGTGCACTACGGCGACGGCACTGGCAGCTTCAGCCTGGCTTCGGCGATCACGATGCCGGGCGGTGGATCGGCCTTCAACCTGCAGGTCGGGGACATCACGCACGACGGCTGGCCCGACCTCATGGTCGCGGACCCCGTGCAATCGCGCGTGCTCGTCTACCCGGGCGTGAACAACAACCAGAAGGCTTCCCTCGGCACGTTTGCCTACCAGCTCGACATTGCCGGCGCACCGCGCGCAATTGCGATGGGCGACCTCAGTGGTGATGGCCTGCCGGACATGGCGGTCTCGGCGTTCGAAGCCAACCGCTTTGTCGTCGTGACCAGCCTCAATCTGGAGACGTTGGCGGGCACCGACGGTGGCCCCGTGGCGCAGCCGGTTTCGTACAGCTCGTTTGACATCCTCGTCGACGCGGCGCCGTCCGTGAGCACGGTTGCCGACGTGACCGGCGATGACCTGCCCGACCTCGTTGCCTGCCTGCTCGGCAATGCCAGCATGGTCGTCGTGCCGCGCCTCGCGCAGGGTGGCATGGGCGAACACATCCACCTCGATGCGACTGGGTTGCCGCTGCGCCCATTCGTCGGCGACTTTGACCACAACGGCAAGAGCGACCTGTTCGCGCTGTCGGGCCTGGGCGATCGCATCAACCTCTGGCTGTCGCGCGCCGATGGCGAACTGCTCGGCGCCCGCAACTACAACTCGGGCCTGCCGACGGCGGCGTGGCTCGGTGGTGGTGACTTCGACGGCGATGGCGACAACGAAGTGCTCGTCGGCTCCTTCGACAGCACGCGCGTGAGCCTCATGCAGCGCCGCACCGATGGTTCGCTGGCGGCGGTTGCTTCCATCGATATCGGCGCCTCGGTGTTCCAGGTCGAGACCGCGGACATGGATGGCGACGGCCGCATGGACGTGCTCGTCAGCGTGGCCGGTGGCGTGAAGCTGCTGCACAACCTCACCACGACCGGCAACTACAACCTGCAACTGCTGCCGGGCCTCGCGGCCACGGTTGGCACGTCGAGTGGCCCGTTCGGTCTCACGGCGGCGGATCTCGATCGCGACGGGGACCTCGATATCGCGGTGTGCGATTACCAGGGTGGCTCGGTGCACGTGATTCCGGGCACCGCCGTGCCGTTCGAGTTTGGCACGGAGAAGGTGTTTGCGGTCGCCGGCGGCCCGGCCGACGTCGTCGCGGCGGACTTCACCGGGGACGGTCGCCTTGACCTCGCGGTGTCGCTCGTCGGCCGCTCGGACATCGTCGTGCTGCGCAACGACGGCGACCTCGAGTTCTCGAACTTCCTCACCGTGCCGGTCGGCCAGGCGCCGAACTACCTGATCACGGCGGACTTCAACCGCGACAACCGCGCCGACATCGTCGTCAGCAACGGTTCGTCGGGCACGATCACGGTCCTGTTTGCGACCGCGACCGGTTTCTCGGGCCAGAGCTACCCGGCCGGCAATACGCCGACGGCGCTGCTCGCTGGCGATCTCACGGGCGATGGCCTCGCGGACATCCTCGTCACCTCGCTCGTCAGCGGCGACTTCCGCGTCATGGTCGGCGATGGCAGGGGCAGCTTCCCCGAGCTGTCGCGCTTCCCGGGCACGCTGGGTGCTTCGGACGCGCTGCTGCAGGACATGAACGGCGACGGCAAGGCCGACCTGCTGATCGCGAGCCTGATCTCGAGCCGCGTCTCGCTCGTGAAGAACATCCGCGAGTGATCCGACCGCTGCGCGCCCATTCCTGCGAGTGATGCCCCGATGACCGTTCGCACCCCATCCGACCTCATGGGGGTGATCCTCGCCGCTGGCAAGGGCACCCGCATGCGTCCGTTCTCGGAGCACTGGCC
>JADZDL010000022.1 GCA_020851075.1 Planctomycetota bacterium
ACCACGGGCGCGCCCGCATCCTGATCGACATGCGCGCCAAACTCGCGTTCGACAGCGGTCGTCCAGCCGACGCCGAGGGCCCACTTCGGGAACTGCTGGCGATCGACGAAGGCACCAACCGCACCACAGCAATCATCACGACGCTCGGCAATCTCGCACAGGTGCTGCTCGGCAAGCGAGAGACCGCCGAAGCCAGACGCCTGGCGGAGCGCGCTCGGGATCTCGCCCAGCAGCACTACGGCCCGCGACACCCGCTGACGATGGCTGCCGTGCGCAAGCTAGCGGCGGTTTCCGTGCAGGAGGGAGACCATGCGGCGGTCGTCGCTTTGCTCGGCCCGGTGCTGCCCATTGCCGAACGAGTGCTGGGCAAGGACCACCCCGACACCCTCGGCATCGCCAACTACCTCGTCTTCGCGCTGCAACAACAAGGCAAACTCGACGAAGCCGAGCCGCTGTATCGCGAACTCCTCGCCGCGCAGAAGAGCAAGCTGGCCCGCCTGCACCCGCAGGCGGTGATGACGCTTCTCAACTTCGGCAGGCTGCTGCAGGCCAAGAAGGACTTCGTCGCAGCGGAGCCCGTGCTGCGCGACGCGCACGCTCGTTTCGCCGAACTGCGCGGCGCCGAGGACGAGAACACGCTGGCCGCGGCCTACTACCTGGCGAAGTCCATCGCTGCGCAAGGCCGGCACACCGAGGTCGCGGCGGCCTTTGCCCTGGCCGTGGCGGCACTGCAGAAGCGCTACGCCGCGGACAGCAAGCTGGTCGTGACCGCGACCACCGAATGGGCCCAACACCTGTGCGAACTCGCCGACATCCAACAGCGGGACGGCAACCGGACCGCAGCATTGGCGACCTGGGAGCTTGCGTTCGGCGTCGCCACCGAGCGCAAGCTCACTGCGGTACGAATGCGCGCGGCGACCGCACTCGCCGACCTGTGCGCGGCCGGTGGCGACCACGAAGCTGCGGCCAGGTGGCGGGATTCCTCGCGTTGAGGCCCAAAGGCAACCTCGAATCCGCGCTTCAGTTGCCCATCGCCAAGGCCAGGCCGGGCGAGAAGGCGATGCCCTGCGCGGCACCAGCATCGAAGTGGACGAACTGGGCGTAGAGCAAAGCGCCACAGAACGCGGCGTTGGCCGGCACGGAGAACGGTCGCAGAGCCTTCGTCGGCGCGATGGGCACCAGCAGGAACTCCGTCGTCACGGCATTGACGAGCAGCGAGCCACCAAGCTGCGTGGGCACGTTGATTGGCTGCCAGCCAAACGCCAGGATGGCAATCTGCTGCTGTGGCGCCGCGCTGGTCATCTCAAGTTGGAACAACGAACCGAGCGTCGGCGCCGCGGACGCACCAAGCACCGGCACGCCCGCGGTGCCCGGGAAACCCGCGCCGTAGTTGCTCCACGACGCGATGCAATCGGACGTGAAGGCGTTGTAGACGACACCGGCCTGCGAGAAGTTGTAGAAGGCAATCCGGCCGTTGGCGAACGTGCCGCTGACGTCGATCTGCAGCACTCCGTCAACATGGACCACCACGCGATTGGGCGTGTAATCGATGCGGAACGTATAGGTCTGGTTGCGCACCCAGCCGACGGTCCCAAGGGTCGCTCCACGTTGAAGCTCGGTCACACGATCGTTTGGCGTCGAACAAGGCGCGGCATTGAGGTCGACGTGCCCCCAGAATTCGTCGGCAGCGGGCAACCCCTGAACCCTCGACAGCGCCAACCCGCGTTGCGCCGTACTGCCTCCAGTGCACGACGGAGCGCCGAAGTTGGAGGTCTGGGTCGCGCGCTTCCAATCGAGCAGCAGGTAGTCGGCGTTGAGATTGGTGGTGTCCTGCGGGCGGAAACCGAGCGCAAAGCCGGCGAAGTCGTCATCGGAGCCCGTGACGGTGATCTGGCCTTCGATCCGGAGATTGTAGAGATCGAAATCGCTGTAGAAGAGGGTCGGTTGCCCGTTGTTCGATTGGGTGACCGAAAGACCACCGTTCGCCGGCGTCCAGCTGCCGTTGGGGAAGCCGCTGACCGCCTGGTAGCTCTCGGCGCTCCATGGGGAAAGGTTGATCGGATTCTGGGCGGCGAGCGAAGTGGCGAGAATCAGGCTGGAAACGAGGCGTAGCATGACGGTTGGCACCTTTGGGTGGCTGCTGGAGAAAAGGGCCGGGGCACCCGCGCGTCTGTCGCGCGGACCAAACCCGGCCCCCAACTCGTCAATGCGCGCCTCCCGTCATCCAGGGGCCACGAATCCCCGAAGGTTCTCGTTTGCTGTCCAACGAACAGGCTTTTCGCGCCCGCCGTGGAAGCTGCGGCCACTTCGCCGAGAAGAATCCACCCTAGGGGCACGCATTCCACGCCGATCGTCCGCGCCTGGATCGGTCCACGCGTCCCGATCGCCCTACTTGCCATCTCCCGCGCCCGACGCCGCCGCGTCCGCAGCAAACAACCCCGGCGCCGCGGCCTTCAGTTCCTCGAGGCGTGGCCGCAGCCACTCCTCGGTCGACTTCGCCACCGCCGCCTCGGCCGCTTTGCGCGCGGCGGCGATCGCCGCAGCCTTCGCCTTGCTGTCGGCATCGTCGAGCCGTTCGACCGCGACGAGCAACTCGCCAAATCGGCTGGCGAGGAACGCCTCGTCGAGCGTCTTGCGGGCCAGCGCGCGCGCGTCCTTGCTCGGTCCATCCTTGGTGGCCTTGTCGAGTCCCTTCACGGCCTTCTCGACCTGCTTGTCGTGGCGCGCGCCGAGATCGCGCAGCTTCGCCGTGGCCTTCTTCCAGGTGGCGTCGTCGGCGAACGCGCGCTCGCGGCGCTGGTACTCGACGGCCCACTCCCCGTACGCAGCCTTGCCCTCGAGCACCGCTGGATCACTCGACAGGCGGTCGAGCTGCACGGCGAGCGCGTGGCCGAGGAACGCCGTCAACGCGTCGATCTGGGCCGGCAAAGACGCTTTTTCCTCATCGGTGGCCTTCGGCAGCAGCTTCTTCGCCTTCTGCAATTGCTCGCTGAGCACGGCGAGGTCGGGCGCCGCACGCTGCAGTTCGCTCGCCGCGGTGCGCAGTGCCTGCGCCGCCGATTGTGTGGAGACCTGGTCGAGCCACTCAAACATGCGCGCGACCTGCACCGGCAGCGGCCAATGGCCACTGTTCTCGTTGAGGCCTTCGACGACCTCCAGCTTGAGCTTCTCATAACCCTGCTCGCGGTAGATCTTCTCGGTGCGGTAGGCGCAATCGACGGACACCACGGCATCGGCCTTGCCGTGCAGGATGCCGATCGCGACCTTCTGTTTGGCGAGTTTGCCGTGTTTGACGTCGAGCACATTGCCAGCGTGCGCGACGATGCCGTCGGTGAGTTCGGGGTGTTCGCCCGCGAACCAGTAGGTGAAGAACGCGCCCTGGCTGTGGCCGTAGAGGTAGACGCGGCCGATCGGGAAGCGCTTCTGGAAGTCGGTGATGAGGCCAGCAATCTGCTCGCCGTCCTTCGGGCCCTGCACGAAGTTGAAGGTGTTGCCCTGGCCCGGCGTGAGGCCGTCCGGCGAGATGACGATGTCGCGCGCGCGGAAGCCATCGAGGATCGGGTAGTTCCAGAAGCTCCAGCGATGGTCGAGGCCGGTGCCGTGCAGCATCAGCACGAGGTCGGGCGGGTTCTTGGCATCGAGCTGTTTGGGCAGTCGGTACCAATAGGGTTTGCCCTGCGCGCTCTTCCACTCGAGTGCCGTCCCGCGCGGCGCCTTCGGGGTCGGTTCGACCACCGGTGTGGCCTTCTCCTGCGCCACGGCGAACGCGGTGAGCAGCACGGGGAGAACGTGGACAGCATGGATGCGCATGGGAACTCCGCAGCGGTCACCGCAGTGGTTGCCAGAAGGCAGTGGTTGGAACGTGGCGCGCGCCGACAAGAACGCCGCCCGCTGGGGAGTGGGCGAAGTTGACTGCGTCCAGGCCCGGCCCCACGGCCCCAATGTCCCCGGCTTCGTCGACCCCGTCAACGCCCGGCGCCGCCCACCCCGCCCACCAAGCTCAACAGGCTCAACAGGCTCGACGGCTCAAACACAGCTCGGCCCCCGCAGCGTCAACGCCCCACCAGCGTATCGATCGCAGCCTGCAACCCCGCATCGCCCGAGAACGTCAACACCGCGCCGCCCGCCGCGACGTCGACCTCGCGCTTACGATTGGGAAGTTCGTGCGTCGTGTCGCCCACCACCACGGCGAGTTGGACGGATCGATCGCCGATCCGATCGAGCCACACGACGCCCTTGCCCGTGGCGTCGAGCCCGAGTGGTTCGGTGCGACCATCGACGCGGGCCACGAGGCGCGCCGTGTCCGGCAGCTTCGGCGCAGGTTCGACGCGGACTTCGAGCCGCGGGCCGGCGCCGAGACGCACCCACTGTTCGCCGGTGGCAGCGCCGAGGTCGATCTTTGGCAACTTCTTGTCGCGCGGCTCGACCTCCACCGTGCCGCCACCTTCGTTGACGAGCCAGCGGGCGATGCCCTTGGTCGGGCGAGTGCCGTGCCCCATATTGCGCGTGCGGATCCAGACGGTGCACGCATCGGTCGGAGCGCCGGTCGCGTCCTCGACATGGACCACCAGCAGCACAGCAAACGCGCGCCAGTCGAACGCCATGAAGCGCGGGTCGTGGACCTCGATCCCGGCGTCGACCCGCACGTCATCGAGGCGGTACACCTCGGCTTCGCCGCGGGTCACCACGAAGTGCCAGTGGCCGGCCGGCAGCAACAGGAACTCGCGATCCAAAGCCAACGGGACGTCGACCCTGAGCCCATCGCCAGCCGCGGACACGACGTGCGCGCGAAAATCGTGCTGCACGCCGGGTGCCAGCCCCGCGGCGGCGAAACGCAGCCGCCCCGCCGCCTGCAGCACCACGCGCGCCGCTACGCCGGTCGGGAAGACCCGCGACGTGGCCGGCGGGTCGACGAAGAACCAGCCATTCCCCGCGAGTTGGAGCCCCAGATCGGCAGGCGGCGATTCTGGCAGCGCGATCTCGAACCGACCGTCGGCGCCGCTTTCGACCTGCACCGAGGTTGGTCCGGAGACCCGTAGATTGACACCGCGCAGCGGGCGCCCAGTGGTATCGACGACCTCGCCGGCGAGCGCCACCTTGGGCGGGGTGACCCGCACCTCGCCGCGCTCGATGCGGCCGGTGTCGGCGGCTTCGACCGCGACCTCAAGACTGCCGACGATCGGCCCGTTCCAGCCACCGCGGTGCAGCAGCAACCGGAGCTTGGCCGTTTCGGTGCGATCGGGCACGGCGACTTCAAGCCAGCCGGCAGCGTTCGTCGTCGCACCGCTGCTCGAACTGCCGTTCCGGAACTCCCAATTCGCGTCGACGTAGCCGTTCTCCACCGGTGCACCGTCAGGAGACAACGGCCGCACCACGACGCAGCGTTCCCCGGCCTTGCGCGCCAGGGTCCGTTCGATCGTGGCGCCCGCAGCCACCCCGTCGACCGATGCCGTAGTGGTCGACGAGTCGGCCACCACCTGCAGATCGCCCTCGTAGCCAACCTGCACGAAGTTGAAGGTCGCATCGCGCTCCCCCTGCAAGTCGGGAGTCATCCGGCGGTCGCCCTGGCGCAGCGACCAGGACAGCGTCGAGCCCGGCAGCAGCGACCCGGTGTAGGTCGCGTGCACCCTGCCGCATTCGGGCAATTGCAGCCGCGCCGCGCCCCCGGACGCGGGCATCGGAGTCTCGATGCTCTCGTTGCTCGCCACGAGCAGACGGAGCCGCGACTGCTCGTTCACCCGCGACTTCTGCATGCGGAACGCGGCGACGCCGTTCGCATCCGTGGTGGCGCGCTGATTGCCATTGGTGACTGCCACCGACACCCCGACGGCAGCATGCCCCTGCGCATCCACCACCATCGCGGTGCACGTGTAGGGCAGCGCCAGCTCAAGCTCGACGCGCGGCACGGGTCGCCCCTGCTCCACCACATACGACTTCGCGGCGAACGTGCCATCGCGCCACGCGAATGCGTAGCCGCTGACTCGCGGCAGCTGCGTACCACCACGTTCGTCGAGAACGAAGCGCTGGCCCCCGGCGGTGGCACAGACGTGGGCCAGCTGGTTGATCGCATCGCCGGGGTATGCAGCGCCCGCGGGGATCCATGCTGCCGAATATTCGGGGCCGCTGGTGGGCACCACCACCAACACCGCGTCGGGCACCGGCTGGCCCTGCTCGTCGCGCACAACGACACGCACACCGCGCTCGACGGCCTGCATTGCAGGCAACGCAGCAAGCAAGCCAAACGGATCCGCATGCTGGGCAGGCATGGACGCGGCGAGCAGGACCGAAACGACGCAGGCGCACAGCGCAAACGGGCGCGGCATGACAACTCTCCCGGAGATCAGAGGACGGCGAAGCTCAAAGCCTACCGCACCCCATCGCGTACGCGCACCGGTCCGCGCGGCGTAGCCACAGGAAATCGACCAACACAACGCCTGCCGCGCACACCGCGTCAGAGCAGGTTCGGGCGATTCCACATACCGAAGACAATCAGCGCCCAGCAGAGAGCACCGAGTGTGACCAGATAGGGCGAACCAAAGGAACGCTTGCGCACCACCACCCGCCGCAACGCGAGCAGGAGCAGCACCGGACCCAAACCAAGCACCAGCGCCTCCGTCAGCGTACTGCCGCGGGGACCATTCCCGCTGAGCCAGACCAGTGGCTCGACGCTGTGCACCACCGCGACGGTGAAGCTCGCCCCTTCCGCGAGCCGCACGGGTGGTCGCCAACACCCGGCGATGGTTGCCGCGGCCATCACCACGGCAGCCGCCAGCAGGATTGGGGATCCCGCGGCCAAGGCGTCACCGAGCAGCACCGCCACCGCGCCAATGCAGCCGCCGACGCCCGCATCACCCGCAACGGCTGCCCGCAGTGCGGCATATACGAAGCCGAGCACGAGCCAGCCGGCGCCAAGGGCAATCAACTGCACTTCCCACGCCTGCTGCCACCGCAACCCCCGGATCACCAACCAGCCGAACCCCAGGAGAGCCACCCAAGCCAACGCATCGCCCCATCGCGGCGGCACGATGCGCAGATCCCGCAGCGAGCCGAGCAGGCCGCCGCCGACCATGCTCCACGGCAGCCAACTGTCAGAATCGAGGGGTCCGGGTGACCATGGCCATTGCGGCTGGTCACCGCCGACGACGCAGACAACGGCCGCCGTCGCCGCAAACGCCAACGCCTGCATGCGCCAGCCCCACAGCCCCAAGAACACCAGGGACACCAGCAGGGCAGGGATCCCGGCGTTCTGCAAGAAGTGCATCCACATGGCAGCTACGAGCTACTTCGGCACTTCGGTAGCGCGAATTCGAGTCGACAGTGCCTGAGCGGAGGCTCGGAAGACCCAGTAAATGCAACGCCCCGCGAGGAAACCACCTCCCGGTGCCACCGGGACACCACCCGCCACAACAATCACGTTTCCGTGATCCCGGCGCCGCCCCGAACTCGCTTCTTGGACTGGCGAGCCGCCTCGGCGCACCACGCGCCGCAACCGGCCCGCCACGGCCACGATCCCTCTCTCACCCCATGCACCAAGCCCCCGTTCGCGCCTTCGCAGCAGTGCTCCTAGCCAGCCTGCTTTCCCCCCTACCGCAGTTGCTGGCCCAGACTTCGCCACCACCCAGCCATTCGGAACCGGTTTGGGTGGCCAGCAACAATCACGACAACCCAACCCCGGTCGAGGGTGTGGTTTGGAGCGACTTCGTGAACGCGCCCGTCGGCACCCCCTGGGTGCGCCTCTACTTCCAGACGGTGTCGCTACCGAAAGGCAGCTACCTGCGGCTCGTGTCGGTGCGCGACGGCGAAGTGATGACCATGCGCCAGGAACACATGGCGCAGTGGGGCTACAGCAGCGCCTACTTCAACGGCAACTCGGTGCTCGTCCAGCTCGTGGCCGGTCCAAACACCACTGGCAACCACGTGGTTGTGCATCAGGTGATGGCCGGCAACATCGCACCCCAGATCGTGCCCGAGTCGATCTGCGGCTCGACCGACGACCGCGTGTTGGCGACCGACGCCCGCTGCGGCCGCATGGATCCGATCGGCTGCAGCGCCTGGATCATCGACCGGCCGACCACCGGCAATGACCGCGTCCACCTGTCGGCGGGCCACTGCTTCGCCCAAGGCCAGATCCTCGAGTTCAACGTGCCGGCTTCCGGCGCCGATTGCTCGTTGTCGCACCCACCGGTCAGCAAGCAGTTCGCGATCGACTCGGCTTCGTCGCAGTCGGTCAACAACGGCGTCGGCGACGACTACTGGGTGTTCCGCTGCTTCCCCAACCCCACCACCGGCCGCACCACGTTCCAGGAACAGGGCGCTTCGTTCGCCTTGGCGAGCAACCTCCCGGCCGTAGCGACGACGCTGCGCAACACCGGCTTTGGGGTCGACGGGACCAACACCAACAACGCCGCTGGGGCCAACAACAGCTGCTCGTGCGCGACGGCGACCACCGGTTCGCGCAATCAGGTGCTGCAGACGCACACCGGGCCGCTGAACAGCCTCGGCGCCAACGCGCTCAACTACGGCATCGACACCTGCGGCGGCAACTCGGGCTCGGTGATGATCCACGAGACGACCGGCCAGGCCGTCGCCATCCACACGCACGGCGGCTGCACCACGTCGACCGGCAGCAGCAACTCGGGCACCGCCATCACCCATCCGGGCCTGCAGACGGCGATCGCCAGCGTCGCTGGTGGCACGCCGAACAACAACGATGAATGCGTGACCGCGATCGTGCTGACCACGGGCCTCAACGGGCCGTTCACCAACACCACGGCGACCTTGTCGAGCCCCGCGTTCAACTGCGGCAGCGCCATGGGCAAGGACGTCTGGTTCAACTACACCGCGTCGTTCACGGCGCCGCACACGTTCAGCACCTGCTCGGCGGCGCTGACCTTTGACACCGTGCTGGAAGTGTTCAGCGGCACCTGCGGCAGTCTCACGCGCCTGGGCTGCAACGATGATGGCCCCGGCGCCTGCGCGCTCGGTTCGAGCCTGACCGTGAACCTGACCAACGGCCAGACCTACCGGATCCGCGTCGGCGGCTACAACGGCACCAGCGGCACGTTCCAGCTGCGCGCCGAACCCGGCACCGGCGCCGGCACGATCACCACGCTGGCGACCGCGTGCGGCCCGCTGGTGCTCGCGGTGGTCGGCGAACCCCGCATCGGCGCCGTGCTCGGTGTCGGCGTCGCGGGCCATGGTGCAGGCCTGCCCTTCATCGGCGTCGGCTTTGCGCCGAGCACGCCGTTCTGCGGCACCTGCGCACTCGGGCACAACTGGGCCTCGGCCACGTTCGCAACCAGCTCGGCGCTGACCATCCCCGGGCTCGCCGCGTTCATCGGCATGGAACTGCGCTTCCAGGGTGCTGGCTTCCTGACGCCCGGCGGCTGTGCTTCGCCAACGGTCGCGCTGAGCGACACGACGGTCGTGACGATCGGCTAGCCGATCGCGCGGCGGCTCGGCGCAGCGCGGCGTGCGACCAGCCGCGGCGAATCGAGGAACGCCTCACGGCAGCGCGAAGAACTCGATGCGGCGGTCGCCCTTGCCTTGCAGCACGGTCCAAAGCACGGCTCCTCCAAGCACCGTGCCGACCCTTTCCGGAGCGCGCGCGCCAATGCCTGGCAAGGGCACCCGCACCGGATTCCCGTCGTCCAAGCGCACAGCCGTCAATTCGTTCGCGTGCCGCGCGGGACGCAGGATCACGGTGTCCACCGCGGCATCTCCGTCCCGGAGGGTGCCGCAGCCGAGGAATCCAGCGCTCTCCCCGAGCAGCTTGTGATCCACACCGGCGCCATCGAGGCAGTAACGCGCAACGCCCGGTTCCTCGAAGTCGCCTTCGACCAAGAACCTGCCGTTCGCGGCGGCTGCCAGATCCACAAAGTGACCACCACGCAGGTTGGCATCCAGGCGACGGGTGGTGCCGTTGGTGGTGTCGAACGCGTCCAGGTGCCAGACCGCGGTGCCGGCGCGCACGGAATGCACCACCTGGTTGCCGACCACGAGCAGCCCGCTGCGCATCGTCGCATAGACCGGCAAGCGGGCCACTTCGGCGCCGGTGGCGAGGCTCTGCACCACGATGTACTGCGCGGCCTCGGGTCGGTTCGAACGCTGGCGCCAGCAAACGTGCAAGCCGTCGGCGGTGAACTCCATCGACGGCCACGACATGCAGATCGACACCTCGAGCGCTGGTTCGATGCGCTGCTTTCCGGTCGCGAGATCGAGCACGCCACCGCGGCTGTTGGCAGTCCACCACGCCAGGAAGCCTGGATGCCAGGTGATGCCGAGCACGTTGGCCTTCGGGTCGACCCGAAACTCGCGCCGCGCGCCGTCCGCGGCGACATAGACGATGCGGCCATCGCGCAGGCCGAGGGCGTATTCGGCGCCGCTCGCGCCGAGGGCCACCGACGCGACGTTCCCAGCTTCCGGCAGGGCTTCGACACTGCGCTTAACTGCATCGATGCGATGAGCCGTCGCCATGCTGACGATCGCAGCCGAAAGGTCGTCGCGACTCGTCGCAACGTGGCTGGTCGGTACATCGAACGCTGCGAACGGTGCCCTCGGCGGCGCTGGCGGTGGCTTCTGCGGCGGCTGCGGCGCTGGCAAGACAAGCAAGGCGACGAGCGACAGTGCGGAAGTGGCAAGCATGCCTAGTGAATCCTACAGCCTGCGTGGCGGACCGCCGAAACGCGCCTCCCCACCGGCGCGACCAACGAGCAAGGTGGGCTCACCGGCAGGCCAAGAACGCACCCCATCGGGTTACGAACCGGTCGGGCGTTACTACTGACGCCGCCAGTCGCCAACAATCCTCGCCAAGGAGCCCATGAACGCACGCCTGCCCGTCATTCTGTGCCTGGCTGCGGCCCACGCCGCTGCCCAAGGTCCCCTGTTCCAATTGAAGGAGCGCGAGGTGTTTACACCATCGGCTGCCGGCAACGCCGTGTTGCCGATCGACGGCGACGGCGACGGGCGAACCGACCTGCTCGGCATCGGCCCCGCGGGCGCGATGTTCTACCGGCAGGTCGGGCCGATGCGATTTCAGGGTACACCAGGGCCCGTCGTAGCATTCGGCCAGACGCCCGCGATCGGCGACTTCGATAGGGACGGCGACTTCGATTTCGCCACCGGCCAGACGGTCTACCAGAACAATGGCAGCGGCGCGTTCGTGCTGAACCCTGTCGGGTTGCCGACCCAGGCCTTTGGCCTACTCGTCCCGCGCCTCGGGGCCGGCGACTTCGATGGCGACGGGGATCTCGACCTGCTCGCGGCCGGCAACCGGCTGTGGGTGCTCACCAACGACGGCACCGGGGTGTTCCAGGACACTACGGCCGCGGCGCTGCAAGGGGCCGAAGCCGGGTTTAGCGACTTCGTGATCACCGACGTCGATTTCGACGGCGACCCCGACTTCGTGGGCATGCGATCGAACGTCGACAAGCCGTGGTTGTTCCGCAACGACGGCGCGGGACACTTCACGCCATCGCTGATCGCTGCCGCCTCACTCGTCTTCGGCGTGTTCGGCGATCTCTACGCAGTCGACCTCGATGGCGACAGCATCCAGGACCTGGTGATCGGCTCAGCGGGGTTGCCGTTGCAACTGCTGCGCAACGACGGCACGGGCCACTTCACGCCGATCGCGGCGCAGGGCCTGCCGACGTTGGCGCATTGGCTGCCGTGGGCCGATCTCGACCAGGATGGTCGCGCCGACCTCGTGCGCAGCGATGGTTATTGGCGACACAACGGCGACTACGTGTTCACGCGCGAGCCATTCCCAGCCCACCCGTCGGCGGCGGCGCCGCAGTTGGCGGACCTCGACGGCGACCTTGACTTGGATATCGTATTCGCCGGCCAGACGCTCGTCGTGCTGCAGAACACGCAGCGTGGCTTTGTGCGTTCGACGAGCCACGGGGTGCCGATGGCGATGGACATCGCGCCGTTCGCGGAGGTGCGCTACACCGAGGGGCTGGTGCAGACCACGACCTTGGTGGGGCGGACGGGGCTCATCGACGACCAGACCTTGCGGCCATACGACTTCACCGATCGCGCCTACCGCTTCTTGCCGTTCCCCGGTGCGGAGACGTGGTCGGATGCGGCACTGTTCACGGCCGGCAGTGGTGCGATGAGCGTCGCGCTGTGCACGCCAGTCGGGTTGCGCTTCTACGAAGTCGCCGGCGACAACCTGGTGGTGCCGGCGAGCCAACCGTCGGTGCCGAGTGCCGAACACGTTGCGGCCGGCAACCTCGACGGCCAGTTCGGCGAAGAACTGGTATTCGGCAGCGCCCAGAATGAAGGGCCGGCCATTGCGCGATTCGACTTCCTGAACGGTTGGACCACGACGCAACTCGCTTTGCCCCCGGCGACGCCACACCAGGCTCCGGCGCGAGAACTGATCCGCCTCGGCGATCTCGATGGCGATGGCGACCTCGACCTCGTGCACAAGCTGCGCGTACTCTGGAACGGCGGTGCAGCGGGCTGGTCAGTCGGCCCTGACTTCGCGGCGCTGGTGCCGGCCACGGTCGCCGACCTGAAGGTGTTTGACTACGACGGCGATGGCGATGGCGACGTGCTGCTGTGCCGCGATTGTGTGCCAACGCTGCTGCGCAACGACCGCATCGGCTTCGTCGACGCCACGCTCGGCACGATCCCGACCACCGAACTGTTCGGCGGCGTGCTCGCGGCTTCGGTCGGCGATGTCGATACCGACGGCGATCTCGACGTGCTACTGACGCGCGGCGCCTGGTCCAACCTGCTGCGCAACGACAACGGCGTGTTCACGCGAATCGCCAACGTCGGCCTGGCCGGCGTGCTCGTCGACGGCGACCACGATGGCCGACCCGACCTGTTCGACGGCGTCGAATTCCACGCCAACCTCTTCACCCACCTGTATGGGGCTCTGCACGCGACGCCGGGCGGTGACTGGCCGCTGCAACTGCGCACCTGGCGCTTCGGCGCACCGGCCGGGTTTGCGTTCCTCGCGATCGGCACGCGGATCTTTGCCTTTCCGGTGTCAGTGCCAGGTCTCGGCGACGTGTTCGTCGATCCGCAGGCCGCGTTCGTGCTGCCGCTTGTGCTGACCCAGGGGCAAGCCGACCACATGCTCGTGGTACCGCGCAGCGCGAGCATGTTGGGTGTCGAACTGGCCGCCCAGGCGCTCGTAGTCGATGCACAGCGTGTGGTGCTGTCGGGCGCGGTGCTCGACATCGTGCGGTAGGGCCGGGGCGCCAACGAGTCGGCTGGCGAAGACTGGCCATGGTGCGCGCGGGTCGCGACCCAACCCCCACCCGCTTCAACGAATCGTAACCGACACTGGCGCCGTCGCCTGCCACCATCGCAGAGTCGGGTCGAGATCAAGCGCGACGCCCTGGATCGACACTCCAAGCGGGAGACCGGCGGTCGCAAACGTGCTCGCACCAGCACCGTCGAGGGTAGCGACGAAGGCCGGATGCCCCGACGAGAACTGGCCGAACACATCCGACAGCTGCGGATCGAGGCCAAAGAACCAACCATTCGGGAACGCGCCCGGCACCAGCGTCAGCGCCGTGAACGCGAGATCGCCCGGAATGCCGCGGTGGCGCCGCAGCTGCAGTGCGCCAGGTGCGGGTCCCGGCACCAGTTGCAGAACGAACGCGCCCGGCACATCGGCGACCGCGCCATCGACGCGCGCGCCGCGCTGGTGGCCGTTGGTCGCGAAGTACTCGTGGTAGCCGATGCCGTAGTCACCGCTGGGGAACGCACCGTCGCGGATCCGCAGCAGCCGTTCGCCGTCGAGCGAGAACGTCAGTTCGTCGCCGACCGCTTCGATGCGGAACCGCCGCCAAGCGGTACTCGGGGCAAACCGCGGCGTCGGCAGCAGGTCGGTGCGCACGCCGCCCTGCACGCGCAGACAACGCACCGCGCCGTCGTGCGAGTCCCAGCACAGCGCGTAGCAGGCGCCCGCCTGCGACTGCGTGCCATCAAACGCACCGGCCGCCTGATCGCGCACAAACACCCCGATACGTTCGAAGCCATCGGCGGCCAGTTGCGGGCGAAACTCGCATAGCAGATCGGCCTGCAAGCCGAGGTCCTTCGCCAGCCCAGGCGAACGGCGCAGACTCTCGGTACCGCCAGCCGGGTCCATGACACGCAGCGCCAGACCATCGCCGCTCGGCGGCGGCGGCACCGTCGCCACTGCCACCGGCACCGTGAACTTCGGCAACCATCCCGCGCTCAGCGGAGCTGCCGGAAACGTCTCGTGCAGCGGCAACGCCTCATTGGTGCCCGCCGGATAATGCCAACTGGCAAACGGCCCTTCATCGCTCAACAGCACGTGCAGCGCCGGATCGGCGAGCACGGCATCGATCGTGCTGAACGCGCCGTCGACTTCGCAGGTGCGCGCAACGAGCCGGATGCCGTGGCTGTAGTCGACGTGCGGGAACGTGTGCACCTTCGACAGCGGCTGGATCGGCGTACCGTTCTGATAGTGCCAACCGTAGATGCAGACGCGGCCGGGCCAGCTCGCGATCAGCGCGGAGGCGACGACGTCCTTCTTGATGCCCGCGGTCAGCAGCTGACGCGGTTGCGGCCCGCGCTGGCTCTCGATCTGCAGATGGTGCTGATGGAACAGATCGACGGAGAGGATGTCGTAGACGGCAGGACTGTACGGGAACGGAGCGAGCCGCACGGGCGCCTGCGCCCAGATCGCATCGACCATGCGCCGCGTCGGCAGCACCGCGTCCAGCCGCGCGGCAAGCTGCTGCGCGAGCAAAGGCGTCATCGGCATGCGAAACCAGTCCGCATCGGCGCCAAGCCCCACGTAGTCGGGTGTGCACCAGAAGCGCGCCGTTCGGGTCTGGCCAGCGATCACCGCCTGGGTCGTCACCGGCACCAGCGTGCGCAAGAAGTCGGGCACGTTGCCGGCGGCGAACTCATGCCACAGCAGGGTCTCGCGGCTGGTCAGCGACAACCCCTGCAGGTGGCTCAACAACTGGCTGCCGGTCACCGCGTTCGCGGCGCGCGGCGGCAGCACCAGCGACGGCGGGAACTGCGCGGGCGCAGCAGCGCAGGCGGCGAGCAGGGGCAGCAGGAGCAACGGGCGCATGGCGCACAGCGTCGCCGAAGCTCGCGCGCAGTTCCACGGCCGAACCTCACGGCGAAGGTCGCATCTTGGTCGCTGCGTGCACGCCGCCGTGGCACGAGCAGGCAGAGAGGCAATCCAGTGGATACACTGCGGGTATGGCAGGTATCAGCAGTTGGTGCGGGTTTGCGGCACTCTTGTTGGCGCCGTGCCTGGTCGCGCAACCGGGACCCTTCGGGGAACAGACCAAGCCTCAGCCCGTGCCGAAACCAGCCGAGGTTGCGAATGCGCGCGGGGCGGCGTTCGACGCCCTGGTCGAACAGCTGGTGCACGCCGGCGGTGACGACGTCTGGTTGGCTCAGGCACAGCTACAACAGGCGGCCTGGCGGCAGAAAGACCCTGCGGTGCAATACCTGCTGCTGGAAGAAGCCGTCAAGGTTGGCGAACGCGCGGGCAAAGCCCCCGTGGCGATGGCTGGGATCTGGCAACTGGGCGCCATGTTCGAAATCGACACCGACGAGTACTCGCTTGCACTGCTGCGCCGCATGGCGGTGGGTCCACAAGAGAACTCGGCAGCGACGGCCTCGATTGCGGCCTGGTCTGCCGCGTACTGGCGCGTCGGCTCCGTCGAGCCTGCGGCACTGCTTCGTTATCACGATGTAGCCATGCGTGCCGCGGCACAATGCGGCCGCGGCGAGTTGTTTGGTTACTTGTCAGAACGGCTGAATTGGTTGCGAGCGTGGCAACGTTTCCAAGCGAACCTGCTCGCGAAGTTCGACGGTGTCGAACTGGAGCAACGGGTCAATACAATGGGCAATCTGGCGCGCGGTGAACGGGCGCTGCGACGAGTTCCGGCCGCCTGGCTCACACCGTTTCTGCGCGAGGTGCCAATCGATCTCGGCGAATTGACGGTCGGCGAGCTCTCCGCGGAGGCGCTCACGAAGTTGCGCGAACAGGCTGCGGACCCAGCCGTTGCCGAAGCGTTGCTGCGCGCCGCGAAGGATGCGCTGACCAGAGATTGGGCGACTCTCAGCACAGCCGCAATCGCCGAGCGAACGGCGCTAGCAGCGAAGTGGACCGCAAGACTCGCGAGTGCCCGCGGGGTTCAGGCGCAACGCTTCGTGCGTGCGGAAGATCGCGAACAGTTGGTCTACAAACACGGCAACTGGCACGTCGAGGACGGCTTGCTACACGGCAAGGCCATCGGCGAGAGCAATTCCGCAACCTGCCGTTACGCCTTCCGCAACACCCGTTCGGTTGTGATCCGCGGTGGCATCCTCGGTGATGCCAAT
>JADZDL010000023.1 GCA_020851075.1 Planctomycetota bacterium
AAACCTGCGACCTGGGCATCGCACGGCCCGAGCGGCATCACCACTTCGAAAGCGCCATGCACCATGCCTGGCTTCCAGTTCTCCATCCGGAAGCCCGTGACGTCCTTGCCATCCTTCGTAGGACTCGTCTGCGGATCGCCGTGGCAGAGCATGCAGCTCTCTTCGAGTTTGATGGCGCGCAGGTAGTGCAGAGCATTCGCGTTGCGGTCGATGCGCGAAATGCTGTCAGAACCACCGGCGCCCACCTGTGCAGTCAAATCTGTGAGCAGCTTCGCACGAAACTCACCCTCGACCTTGTCATTGCGAGGGTCGTTCTCTGCGTTGCGCGCATCAAACGCCGCGATTCGGAAGTCGATGTTCTCGCGCCGCGCCGCCTCGCGCGCCGCCGTCCAGCCAGCCACGACGGGAATCGTCTTGTACATGCGCGCACTGCGGTAGTCGCCGCCGCTCTTGACCACGGCGCTCAGCTCCGCGACGAGGTCTTCCGTGCGGAAAACACCCGCAGCGTGCAGGCCCGCGGCATGCTGCTTGGCAGCTTCGGCGACCGCCGTGAACGCGGCGGCACGCTCCACCATGCGCTGCTCGGCGTCGCGACGATACGAAGTAATGTTGCTCCAAAACGCGATCGCCGACACAACCCCGAGGATCGCCATCGAAGCACCCAGAACTCGGGTCGCCAGGCTGTCTTTCCAGTTCATTGTGATTCCGGAATCGACCACTTCGACTTCCGGACTCGACAGGCGAATCCCCTACGAACTGGCGACTTACGGCCAGACCTGGGCCAATTAGCGGCCGTCCAACCGGGCGCGCGTGAGAACGCGAACCGGGCCGATATTCGGATGTACTGCGTCCGCATGCTGATCGGCCACGGGCACTGCGCCGCTGGCGAGATCGCGTTCGAGAATGCGCGTGAGTTGCGCAAACATGACCCAGGCCTTGAAGCGCACCCCGAGTTCGTTCTGGTGGATCGCGTCGATGGCGAGCGCAGGTTCGGCTGGCACTTCACCAGCCACGTCGAGCAGGTCTACCGAATGGGACTTGGCCCAGGCTGCAAAGAAGCGGTTCTGGACCGCGGCGAGTTCGCGCACTGTCGAATACTTGAACGGCCAATAGGCACGATTGAGGTGTACATGCACATTCTTGCCCCACACGGCATCGAGTTGCATGCCATCCTTGGCGAGCCACCAGAACGTCGACAGCACGAAGCGCGCACCACTGCGCTCGACCGCGCCGCGCATCGCTTCGAGATCCTGACGAATGGCCGCCAGTTCGAGAACGCCAGTGGTGCGATCGAGCGGGAACTCCCCTTGCAGGAGTTCGGGCGGCAACGTGATGCGCTGGGTGGGCTTCGCTGGCTCCTGCAAGACCTCGCCCTTGTGCAGAGCCGAGCGCAGATACCGCGCCGTCGCCAGATAGGCCGCCAGCCCGTCCAACCACGTGCTGTCCACGGTTTCCGTGTCATCAAACGTGCCGACCACCCCCGCCGGCGGCTCCGCGAGGTGGTATTCGCCGTCGACCTGCACGTGCTTCTGCATGGTCGCTGGCTGCAGTTGGTTGGCACCTTCGTAGTAGACGAGGTAGTCGATCGCCAACGGCAGGAGCTCATCCTCGACGATCGCACGGATATCGGGCGATTGGATCGCTTCGCGCGCGGCGTTCAGGGTCTCGAACTTCACGTCGAGATGCTTGCTTGCGGCCCACAAGCCCAACCAGTGCTCGATGAGTTCGGGCGCACTCTGCGGCAGCCCGTGCGCTTCCACCGTGGTAGACGCACCGACAAAACCAATGCGTACCGTGCGCGCAGGCTTGTCCACGGTGAGTTCGCGACCGCGGAAGCCGAACGCATTCGTGATGAGGCCCGTCGGCAACGTGCGCGAACTCGGGTAACGATAACGCGGTGTCGGCTTGCCACCGGGAGGATCGAACACATCGAATTGCTCGGGCAGGTCCAGGCCAGGGAACATCGGCAGCCCTTTGCCCTTCACCCACATCGCCTGCAGCAACACCGCATTGGCGACGTAGTAGTGCAACAGCCAATCGCGCTGTGGCACCGTCGGCCGGCCAAGAGCGGCTGGGCGCGGCAACGGCGCGGGCGCAGTGCGCAGCCACGCAATGTCGAGGTCCGGGCGCGTCTGCTGCCAATGCGCCATGAAGGGCCTGGTGACGTCGGGCACGAGATCGAGCACGGCACCCGGCTCCGCGGTGGCCACGGCCACCGGCGAAAGGCGCAAGGAGAAGAGCCGGTAGTGTCCGACCACACGCAACACGCATTCCCCGATCAGTCCGGCGAAGGCAACGCTGCCCATCACGAGAACGATCTTGGCGAGGCGGCGCTTGCGACTTCTAGGCTGTACCACGGGCACGCAGCGTAGCGCGCGGACACCACGGCACGCTAGTGACGCCCTATCGCTGCCTGCGAACGGCCGGCACCACCGCGCCAAGCGGCCAGGCCTGTTCGCCAGAAGGGCCGCGGATCACCAATTCGACCTCGACGGGAACATCCGCGGGTAGCTCCGACCCAAGCGGCAAGAACACCTGCAAGGCAGCCGGGGCCGCCGGCGCTTCTCGCTGAAGGATTGGCCCCGCCCAGACCCGGTCCCCGACCCTGCCGCGCGCAAACACCGACACGCCGGCCGGACTGCGCAGCAGGCACTGCACGGGCAGGTCGCTGCCGAGAAACGGGCGTTGTCGGCCGATGCGGGCGTATTCGATCGTGGTGCCTTGCCACGGCGTCTGCGGCCACGTCGCGTCCAAAGCCAACGGCACCAACGAACCATCGGCCCAGGCGACGGTGTACGCATTCGTGAGCGGGCGCCTGGCGGCGGCGTGCCCCGCGAGTTCACTGAGCACCGCTGGCCATTCATCCGAACTCGAGATCCGGCCCTGCAAGACACCTGGTTGCATCGGTGGCCACCACAGGATCTGCATCGAGTTCTCGATCAGGTACAAGAATGCGCCGTCGTATTGCCCGGGAGCGTCCAAAACGCGAACGGGCCCCTTCTGCGCAGCTGCCTGGATTTCGGGCACCATACGTTTCTGCACATCCCCCGCGCGCAACCAGCACTCGCGATTCTGATCGAGCACGATCGCGTGAATGAGCACCACACAGGCCAGCACCGGTCCGCGCGCGCGCCTCGGCAATCCCGCGATACCGAGCCCAAACAACAAACAGAGCGCCAAGGCGGGCTCATAGCTGTAACGCATGTTCTCGAGCGTCTCGGCGTCAACGTGCAAGCCGGCGACAGCCACCATGACTATCACTAATAGTACGGCGGCGAAACCGAGCGCTTTGCGCAATTCCTTTTGACGCAACGCCAACAAGGACAATGCGAGCAGCGAGAGATGCGTAGCCCACAACACCGGACGCCACCAGGCACTCGCATCCATGCTGTGCACCGGGGCCATCAGCAAGACCAACCAATCCCACAACGCCGTTGCCCACGCTGCCGGTGAAGCCACGTCAAGATGCCACGCCGAACGCGCCCCCGCTCCCCACGTGTGCAGCACCCCACGCCGCAGCACGGCAAATGCCAAGACCAGCAAGAGGACCGGGACCACGCGGAACACACTTCGACGCAGGCGAGCGAGGACTCCACCAACCTCTTCCGCCCGCAGCCAACTGACGAGGAAGGCCATCGGCAGGATCAGGATCGCCGACTCCTTCGCACCCAGTGCCAGCAACCCAAGCCCGAGTGAAGCCCCCTGGCGCGCCCAGTTCCATCGGGACCGACCCGGCCCGCTGCCGGCCCGTTCCGCATTGTCCCAGACAAGTAGCGAGAGACTCAGAAAGCACATCGCCTGGAGATTCACGCGCGCAGAAACCCAATGCGTCGCTTCGCTGTGGCCAACCCAGCCTACGAAGGTGAGCGCGACCGCGAGCCCGGCTGCTGGCGAACTGGTCCATCGGCGCACCAGCACAAACCACACCAGCGCCGTCGTGCAATGGAACACGGAATTGACGGCGTGGTAGTAACACGCTTCGACCCCAAACAGTGGGTATTCGATCAAGAACAATAGGGCAACCAACGGCCGATAAAGTGCCGCCGCCGCATCTGCTTGCACGGCAGGAAAAAAGACCGAGTGCAGACGTTCTGCCCAGGGCGTGTGCTGCAGATCGAACCAGATCGGCATGCCGACAGCGAAACGATCGTCGGCCAACAACCCCACCCTTGACCACGCGGCAAGGTTGGTTCCCGCATGCACGGCAAGGATCAGGAGCAGGGCGACAACGACAGGCATGGGGGCAAAAAGTCTAACGCTTCGCTGCAGGAATCAGGATGAGGCCCTTCGATCCCTGGGTATGCTCCGCTGCCGAGAGGATTCGTCTTGTTTGCCAAGAGTACAACCTATTCTTTAGGGCTGGCCCTCGCTTATGGCGTCCTCGCGACGGCATACATCCTGGTATCAAGCACCATGGCCGCCGACCATTCGGCCTCCGTCGACGAGCTCCGTCGCATCGAGACACTGAAAGGCACCATCTACGTCGCCGTGACCACGCTCGGCGTCTTCTTTGGCGGTCTCATTGCCATGCGGCGCATGGCGCGTGACGCCGAGGAACTCGTGCGGCGCGAACGCGCCCTGGTCGCAAGTGAAGGCAAGGTCTTTGCCGGCGTCATGGCTGCCTCCGTGGCACACGACGCCAACAACGTGCTCACCGCGGTACTCGCGGATCTCGAGTCCCTTTCCGTGCCGCGTGATGGCCTCGATGGCGAACTCGTGCATCAGTTGCGGATCAGCGTCGAACGCCTCGTTGGCCTCAACAGACGGCTCTTGAACGCCGCGCGCCACGGCATTCCCAAGGACATCGACGTGCTCGATATGGGGCGTGTCGTTCGCGATAGTGTTGCAACCGTTCGCTCGCACAAGAACCTGCGTAACTGCCGGATCGTGTGCCGCGACGAAGACCAGGTGCAACTCGAAAGCCAGCCCCTGCTCATCCACCAGATGGTGAGCAATCTCGTGCTGAATGCCGGCGAAGCCACGCAGGGTCGCGGCCTCATCGAAGTGGTCCTGCGACCAGCCGATGGCGGCGTTTGCATCGAAGTACACGACAACGGCCCCGGTGTGCCGAAAGAACGGCGCCCCAAGCTGTTTGAGAGCCTCGCCACGACAAAGGAGGCGGGCACCGGTCTCGGCCTGTTCTCGGTGCGCGCATGTGCCCAGGGACTAGGAGTCTGAGACACGGCATGCCCCCGAAAGGCTGAAGATTCCGTAGCCAGAAAACCCTCTCAGCCACCGCGGCGCGTAGAGAGGATGCATGGCCCAGTTCCGCAAGTCCGAGAATCCCGCCCAGGGTTTCCTACTGCCCCCGTC
>JADZDL010000024.1 GCA_020851075.1 Planctomycetota bacterium
ATCGAGAACTCGAGCTGCTGCAGCGCCGAAGGAACCTCGGCCTTGTGTTCGTGATGCCAGGTGCCGCCAATCGGCAGGTCGATCGGAACCGGCTCGTCGGCAAGCCGCCGATTCTGATGCCCCACGTAGATCTGCTCGATTCCCGCTTTCACGGTCACCACAACATCGCGGTTCCACGAGAACGGCGTAACGACTGTTCCCGCGGAATACCGCCGCACCTGCATCTGGTAGAAATGCAGATCGCGCACGCGTCCGGTCCAGGTGATGCGCAAACGCGCAGAAAACGGCACCGGTAGATAATCGGCGTCCTGTTGCGGCGCCAACGCAGCTTTCAGTTCGCTATCCCGCAGCCAATCGGTGCTGAGCAACAGGGCCTTCGTGCGCCGCGCAAAGAAGTCATATCCCTTGCCTTCGAATAGCGGTTTCGTATCGCCATCGAGCCAGACGCGCAGCACGCCATCCATGCCCGCCGACCAACCGCGCACGATCGCGCCAGGACCATCCACATCGCAAACCAGGTACTCCCCCACACCATCCGCATCGGGCGCGCGCAGCACCTTCTCGAACGCGGGAATCGGCTCCTGACCAAAACCATCGGCATTGGCAAACCAACCCGGCTGGTCCGGCGACCCCGTGCGACGGTCCGAACTGCCGAACTGCACCGTACGGTAGTCGGGATGGGGCAGGCGCGCGAGCCGATCGAGGTCGACAAGTTCGTGCAGCAACGTCGCAAATGTGACCTGGGGTGCAGAAGGTGTTCCCTGGGCCATTATGGGCAGGACCAGGCAGCACGCAGACACCAGGACGCGGGCGAGACGATGCATGGCGAGGTTGTACCGGCACACGCGGCGGCGCGCACGCAGCCGGCAGGGGATCAGCGCCGGCGCGCGATGCGTTGGCTGCCCGGAAACGTGATCGCACTGCGCAGAACCGCCGCATCGCCTTCGATCTGTACCTGCAGTGGCGCGGAGGCAAACGGATCGGCGAGTTGTGGCAATTCGACGCCGCGATGGAATGCAACGGCGAGCCGCAGCAAACGTACTCTTGCCAGCAACTGGCGCGCCTGACGTTCGATGTTCTCAGAGATCTCGTCGAGGACGCTGGAAGCGCTGGTTTGCCTCTCGCGCCTCGCCGATCGGTAGCGAGACCATTGCGCCTCGCGTTCGCCACCGTCCTTTGCTGCAGGTTTCAGCAACGATCGCAGTTCCAACAGTTCGAGAAAGCCCTCGATGTGCTCACGATGGGGATCGAAGCCCTGCCGCCATGCGTACAACCGCCTGCCGAAGGACTCACTGGTAGCCCGAGACTGGACAAAGCCTAGAGCCCAACCCACCAGATACGTGTCCGGATCAGGCAACTCCGCAACGAACGGCTCGGCGGTGTTCAGAAACTCGTCAAGCAGTTGCAGGTCGCGCTCGCACAAGGCCGCCAACAAGTCATCCGTAAGGACTTCCACCAACGCATGTCCAGGCAACTCCCCGCTGTTTTCGGCCCGCTCAGGATGGCAATCCACGGTGAAGGTGAACGCATCCATCCAGAGACGCACAAAATCCGCCATCCGCGCTTCGTGGGCCAGCCAACGAAGCTCCAACTGCAGCACCACATCCAGCCCATCGCGACTCGCCGCCGGCAACGTTGGCGCGGTTCCAAGGCTCTGGCTCCTGAGCCGCAGGAGCGGAATGGTGTTCGGGCGAGCCGCCGTGCTGTGCGCCCCGACCCGGAGGTGTTCGATGGCGGAGGCCCAAGCCTCCCGCAATTCCTGCGCACGTTCCGGTGCGGCGGCCTTGCCCCCCTCTAGCAACGACCCGGCGGCCTCATCCCACGACAACGACTTCGGCAGGCCCTTCGCGTCCGCGGCCGCAGCGGCCTGTGCATACTGCGCAAACGCCAGTTCCTTGCTCCCCTCACCCCACAGGGGCCTCGTGCGGTACACTGGCGAACGCGCGTGCTTCTCCAGGGCAATCAAGGCCAGCTGCAAGCGTTCGCGCACGGCAGTACCCGCCTTTTGGGCCCACGATGCGTAGCCCATACCGCACACGATCAGTGTGCAGAAGAGGACAAGCGGCCATTTTCTGCGCGGCGATCCCATGCCCATGCGCACCATCGAAGCATGCGGCGCGGCCCATGCAACGGTTCGCCGCCGCTTCGCTGGGCAGGCAGGAGCAACAAGGGGATCAGCGCCGGCGCGCGATGCGTTGGCTACCCGGAAACGTGATCGCACTGCGCAGGACGGCCGCATCGCCTTCGATCTGTACCTGCAGTGGCGCGGAGGCAAACGGATCGGCGAGTTGTGGCAATTCGACGCCGCGATGGAATGCGACGGCGAGCCGCAGCAAACGGAGTTGGGCCAGCAGTTGGCGGTGCTGTCGCTCGGACTTCTCGATGATCTCGTCGTGGAAGCGGGTCAAAGGAGTCTGCCGCTCTCGCGGGGCCGCTCGGTACGCAGACCATTGTGCCTCACGCTGACCGCCATCCGTCGCGGCCGACCTGAGCATCGCGCCCAGCGTCAACAACTCGTCGTAGCCTTCGAGGTCCGCACGAAAGGGATCAAACCCGTGCTGCCACGCGTAGAGCCGGGTGCGGATGCCCAAGCCTTCGATCCGGGCGTTCTGGATCTGTCCCCTCACCCAGGAAGCCAGGTACACATCGCTATCAGGCAGCACCGCCACCAGCGGATCCGCATTCGTCAAGCACCCCTGCAGCACCTGCAATTCCGGCGCAGACAAGGTTGCCAGCACATCGTCGGTGAGCAGACTCAGGTACGAACGGGGAAACTGATCGCGCCAACCTCCCGCGGGTCCGGGCAATCGATCGACCGCGAAGGTGAACGCATCCATCCAGAGGTTGAGGAAGTCGCTAGTTCGAGCTTCGCTGGCCAGAGACCTGAGTTCCAGGAACAGCGCTTCGTCGAGCCCCACGACCTTGCCGAGGAAGCTGCTGGGCGCCGTCAGCGTTTGCCCGTGGGCACCGGCACGCACTTGTTGGATCACCGGCGCCCAGGTCTCGCGCAGTTGCTGCTGGCGCTCCTTGGTCACCACAGCACCCTTCTCCTGGAACGCGCGGGCCGCTTCGTTCCACACGATGCCAGCCGTAGCGCCCTTCGCGGCCGCGGCCAACGCGTATTGCTCGAAGGCATCCCCTTCGAGCGTCTCGCCCCACAGCGCCGTGCGTCGGCACACGGGGGCCGGCTGGCGCGCGAGGACGGCAGCGGCGGTGCGCAACACGCGGTCGCGGAGGTCGTCGCCGGTCTTGTGGTTCCACGACGCGTAGCCCATGCCGCACACGATCAGTGTGCAGGTGCAGAGAACACCCCATTTGGTGCGGCGCGCGCCCATGGTGCGCTATCGGAGCACCTGGCCTCCGGCATGCAACGGTCCAGCGGCCGCGCCCTCGCGCGAATCACTGCAGTTCGAGGGTGAGTGCCAGTCGCTCCTGCGGCGACTTCACCACCAGCGCCTTCGTCGCGGCCCGTCCGCCCGCACTGCGCGCCTCGATGCGGTAGGACCCGGGTGGCAGACCGAACGTACTGTGCATCGCCGGTTGGTTGCCGACGGTCAGTTCGTAGGCATCGAGGAAGTTGCCGCCGGCGTCGCGGATCACGACGTCGACGCGCCCACCGTCGCGCGGTGCCGACAGTCCCGTCACGCGCAGTGTCATGGTCGCGGTTGGTGCGCACAGGAGATCGCAGCGCGTCGTCTCGCCACTGCGCACGAGCACGGGCGTCGCACTGCCTGCGCATTCGTAGAGCAACACGCTCGCCGTGTAGCGCCCCGGCGGCAGTTCGGCGGTGACCGCAGCGCCCTCGGTCATCGAGTGTGCGACCACCGTGCCATCCTCGCGCACGAACTTCACGACGCGGCGGTGTTGGGAGGCATCGCCGACGAGGGTCACTTCCGCGCGCCCTGCGGCGTCGAGAACGATCGGGCCGAGGTCGCGCGTTTCGTCAGGCTGGAGTTCGAGCACGCGAATCGGCGTGCGCCCGAAGCCCGGGGCCTCGAGCACGAGCGTGTACGAACCACTCGGCAACGAGTCGAGTTGGAACGTTCCCGTCGCACCATCGGCGCGCGCTTTGCCGTCGAGGTGGAACGCGTGATTGCGCACCGTGAGCAGCGCGCGAATCGCGCGTCCTTCGCGGTCGACCATACGCCCGGTGACGCGCGCACTCGGCAGTTCGGCGGCGGTGAGCGTTATCGTGAGGGGCTCGCGATTGGGCAGCAGGGCGCGGCGCACGGCCAACGGCGTGCCCAGGTGCAAGAACAGCAGATCCAACGGCCCCTGGCTCGGCAGCGACAGTGAGAAGGCCCCTTCGGCAGTCGTCTCCGCGGCGGGTTTCGCCGCCACGGTGGTTTGGTCCCCCAACTGCACCTGCACGCCGGGCAGCGGTTTGCCCGCAGGGTCGAGGACCACGCCGCGCAGCGTCTGTGCGGGCTCGAGAATAGGATCCCAGGCGACCTGCTGGCCGGGCGCGAGATCGAACGCCACGGTCGCCACCGACGCACCGAGTTCGGCGAGCAGGCGTTGCGGGCCAGCCGCGAGATCCGTGAGCACGAATTGGCCCAAATCGTCGCTGGTGGCCGAGAGCGGCCT
Source organism: Planctomycetota bacterium (assembly GCA_020851075.1). GTDB lineage: Bacteria > Planctomycetota > UBA1135 > UBA1135 > UBA2386 > JADZDL01. Next base: position 4,588 of record JADZDL010000024.1, read on the forward strand.
CGAATCGCCCCCTTCGAGCTTGATCGTGGCCCCGACCAGCGGCTGCCTGGCCGAGTCGCGAACGGTCCCGGCGACCCTCGCGCCTCGTTGCAGACGGATCGCGAGGTGGCTGTCGCGTCCCCGTTCGGCGAGCACTTCGCCGCGGTAGGACCCGTGGTGGGCGGCGTGCACGAGCACGACAGCCTGACCGGGTTCGATGCCATCGAGATGGAAGTCGCCGCGCGCATCCGTGGTGACGAGGCGACGCGGTGGATAGATGCGCCGTTCGCTCGTCGTGTTGCTGGCGATCCAACCACCTTGCAGACCGACCTCCACCACCGCCGCGGCGAGTGGTGCGCCGTCAGCGCCGTAGATGCACCCGGTCACGCGCGCACTCTCGCCACGCAGGCGCAGCGTCACTTCCTGTTGGCGACCTTCGTCGAGCGCGTGCAGGAAGGACACGACGTGCCCCGGGGCAACCGCACCGAGAAAACGTGGGCCTGAAAACTGCAGTTCGAAACGACCCTCCGCATCGGCAACGGCAACTTCGGCGCCGCGCGTCCAATCGCGGACTTGCGACAGCCAGAGCTGCGCGGCCGGCATGGCATGCCCTTCACTGTCGACAACCTGGCCGCGCACGAGACCCGTGGGCAAGGCGAGGCCATCACCGCTGCGAACCTCGGCGGCGACGTACGCGCGCTGGTCGACGCCGGGCAGGTCCGGCGTCGTTTCCGTGCGGGTTTCCCCCTGCAGGCCGGTCAGGTGCGCGCTGCGCAGCTGCGGCAACAGAGGATCGGCAGCCGCCGGCAACCACGTCCACCACAGCGTGCCAAAACACGCGAGCAGGGCCGCGGCGAGGGTGAGGAGCGATTTGGAGGCAAACGTCGCCGAGGCGGCCCTGGTCGTGATGCCGGCGGCCTTCAGCAGACTCGCGCGCAGCGGCGCGAGCTGGGCCGCGGACGCCCCCTGCGACAGCAGGGCAAACGCCCCGAGGGGCGCGATGATGTGCATCGGCAGACGCTGCCGCAGCAGCGCGAGGCCGCGCATGAGTTGGGTGCGCACGGTGCCCTGCGGGCGCCCCAAAGCCGCGGCGATCTCCGCCGGCATCAGGCCTTGGCCGAGATGCAGGTCGAGCACCTCGCTGTAGGGCGCGCCGATCGAACGGCGCATCTCGGTCAGCATCGCCACGAACTCGGTACCGGCGGCCTCGTGCGCCGGGTCGGCGACGGCGCCGGGGCCTTCGAGGATCCTGGGGCCCTCAAGGATCACGGTCCGGCGTTCCTGGTCGCGGCGGCGCTGCTCCTGCAGCTTGCGCGCGTGGTTGCCGAGAATGCCGACCAACCACGGCATCGCCGGGCGGCTCAGGTCGAAGTTCGCGCGCGCTTCGATGACCGTGAGGAAGGTGCGCTGCAGGAGGTCCTCGGCGTCGGTGCGGTCGCGGCAGAGCCACAGGGCGGCGCGCAGCAGTTCGGGAGCGGTCCGGTCGAAGAGCTTGCCGAGCGCGCGCGGGTCCCCGGTCCGACAGAAGTGGCGGAGCAGGCGGTCGGGGCTGCCGAAAGGGCGGATCATTGCGGGGTCTTCCCGGTGCAGGCGTGGCTCGCTACACGATTCCGCGCAGTCTAGCGGGCGGACCCGGCGATTCGGGGCCAGCGCGCAGGCCGGGGCGCCCCCGATGCGGCCCACCGCCATCGGATGGCTCCCATACCATGGCCCCATCACGTTCGTTGGCAGCGATTTACGGCGTTCGCTCACAACCTGAACAATCCGCGTGCGGCGCGTTCGGAACGGACCTTCCCTCCGTAGAGCCATGAGCACGAGCACCCCATTGCGGCGTCTGCTGCCCCGCCGATTCGCCCTCGCACCGCGACGGGTGGCTTGCCGGCGCAGCAAGTTGGGGCAGAATCAGGGCTTCCTCTCGCACGCCCACTTCTTGGACGACAACACCCGCAACCTCGTCAGCCGCGCGCTGGACCAGGATCGAGACGCCATCGACCTGTTGTTCCAACGCTACCGCGACCGGTTGCGCTCGGCGCTGCGCAAGTTGATCGGGCCGAAGTACCGCCTGCTCATGGCGGACAGTGAGGATGCGACGCACGACGCAATCCTGTCGGCCTTGCGGCGGCTGCATCAGTTTGAGTACCGCGGCGAAGGGTCGTTCCTGGCCTGGCTGCTGAAGGGCGCCGAGTATGAAATCGTGCGGCGCATCCGCGCGCTCGAGACGCAGAAGCGCACGGCAGTGGGCGGCCTCGTCGGCATCGACGAGACGACCGAAGGCCTCATCGCCGCCAAAGACGCGACGCCGTCGCAAATGCACGACGAGTCCGAACTGGCCGAACGCATTCGCGTGGCGCTGCAGCAATTGCCCGATCGCGAGCGCGAGATCATCGTGCTGCGGCGGTACCTCGAACTCGACACGGACGAAATCTGCGCCGAGATGGGCCTGCCCACCGAAGGGTCGGTGCGCGCCCTGCTGTCGCGTGCCCAGGCGCGCTTGTCGGGACTGCTGTCGCGCACCCAGGAGTCGTGACGTGCAAGCCCCACAGGGTGCAGCCCCCAACGCCGAACCTCCGGGTGCGGCGAGTGAAGCGGCCATCGTGCAGACCGCCGTCGAGCAGTTCGTCGAACTGCACTCGTGCGGCGAAGCGCCGGCGCTCGAAGCGTTCGTGCAGCGTTTCCCCGAAACCGTGCGTCCGCGGGTCTTCGCGCAGATTCGCGAGTTCCTGGCCTTTGACGGGCTGCTAGGCCATCAAGAGTGGGCCGAGCCCGCCACCCCCGAGTCGCACGGGCGCGCTTTTGGCGACTTCGTGATCCAGGAAGAACTCGGCCGCGGCGGCATGGGCGTCGTCTACCTCGCGCACCAGAAGTCCCTCAATCGCCGCGTCGCGTTGAAGGTCATGGCCAGCGGCCTCACGCTGAGCAAACGCCACGTCGA
>JADZDL010000025.1 GCA_020851075.1 Planctomycetota bacterium
ATTCGCCGTGCTCTGCAGCTCCGCCGCAGCGAGCTGCCCCCGCGCGATGCGTTCGGCGAAACCCCGCACGACCCCGAGCGGATTCCTCGTCTCGTGGACCAGACCAGCACCGATTCGACGCATCGTTTCAAGCCCTTCGAGCCTGGCCTCGCTGACCGCCAGTTCACTGCGCAGGACGAGGCGGCGCGAACGCGACCCCAAGGCAAACGCCGCGAGTACGATGACGAGGGCCAGCGAACCGCTGGTCACCAGCATGCGCAGCAGGTCGTTGTTCAGTTCGGCAAGGAGCACGCCAGGAGGGAGCACGACCTGCAATACCAACTGCGCGTCAGGCACCGTGCGCACCTCACCACTCGATCGCCGTGGCCCAAGCCCCTGCGGGCGCAGCGGCACGAACGGGTGCTCAAACCAGAACTCGGGGAGGGCGCGATCTGGCAGCACCCCGGCATGCGCGATGGGCCCGCCGTCGACCACCTCGATCGCCACCCACTGCAAACCAAAGCGCTGCTGCGATTCGGCGAGGGCCAGGGCGACGTCGCCCGGCACATACTGGCCGCCCCGGAACTCACGCACGGCAACACCATCGACCGCGTTCCACAGCGCTTCGCCGAGACGTCGGTGAGCCTCGCGGTGGTGCGCATTCCGCAACTGCAGTTCGTAGTATTGCCAACCGATCACGGCGACGATGGGCGCGAGGATCGCCAGGCCCCTCACGAGCGGACTCCGCAGCAGCACCATCGTGTCGAGTCTAGGCGGCCTCATGCGTGGAGCGCTTGGGCAGTAGTGCGCAACCAACGCCACTCGTGAGCCAGCAGGTGAGGAACCCGTACCTTCGAACCAAAAATCTGCAGAACCGTCGGTATTCCAGTTAAGAATTTGGCACTTCAAGGATTCTGCCCCTGCAAACCCAGGCACAGGACCGCCAGGGGGTGGTCAGAGCCCGAGGGGACATTCGCAGGAGAGCAACATGGTCGCAGCAACGTCGCAGGCAAGGGACAAGGACGGGTCGAAGGAGCAACAGCCGTGAGCGCCAGCCAATTCGAACAGAGCGTGAGCCTCGTGCAGGCGGAGGCGGCCGCGATCGGGGACCAGGAGGCGGTGTCCTACCTCACCACCCTCGCGATGATGTGGCGGCAAGGGGACCGGTGGGGAGTGCATGCCGCCTACGCAAGCCTCCGGCCGATCTACCGGGAACGCCTCGGCCCGCTGCCAACCGTGCCGGTCGAACCGCGGCCAATCGAACCGCGGCCAGTCGAACCGCGGCAGGAGCAGCGCGACGAACCTCCGCCACCCGCCGCGACCCACGACTGACTCGCGGCCGCGGGGCCGGCAACTGGCGATCAGGGCAACTGGCAGTTGGCGAAACTGGGGCAGCGCACACTGTTTGCTAGGCGGGGCGCTCCACGGCGGAAGAAGCCCGCCGTTGCTCCGTCCGACCCGAGGAGTCTGCCATGCCAAACGTCGCCCGCACGTGTTCCATTCCCACTCTCCGCCGCGCGGTCGCCGCCGTGGCTCTGGCCGCCACGGTCGCGCTGTCCGCCGGACTCGGCAGGGCCCAGGACCCTGCGCAGGCGGAGATGTTCTACCAACACCGCCTCGTCGAGGACGCCAAACGAACGGCCATCCAGGCGCTGTTCCAGGAAGCAGATCCCGGGGTCAAGTTGCGCTGCAAGAACCTGCTCGCCCGCATCGCCCTGGACGAGAATCGCCCGGCGGACGCGGTGGAGCTCTGGCAGGACATCGTCACGAACCACAAGAACACCGAGGCCGCGGCTGTGGCGGGCCAGCTCCTGCAACAGTGGGCGACGTTGGCCCGCACCGGGACACCGCCGCCCCCGCGCCACGCGCGCACGGCGATGTGGTTCTCGGCCGCGGCGTTCTGGATGGGCGACATCCCGCGCCAACCCACCCTCGACACCGCCGGGCTCAACGGAAGTGAGGCCGCTGAGTTCTGGCTGCGCAAGATCGTCGCCGAAGAGCCGGGCACGCGCGATGCCGAGGAGGCGCTGGCCAGCATCGTGCGCCTGCACCTCGGCAGCCAGGGCAGTGCTGAGACGCCTGGACGCGGCGCGTGGGGAGCCGCCGCGGGTCGGTCTGGCCAGCGCGGCCGGACCTCGCGCTGGTTTGAAGAGCACATGGCGAAAGCGGAGGCCGCGCTCGGCGAACTCAGGACCGCGTTCCCGAAGTCGGTGGAGCTGCAGCGCCTGCAGTTCCTCATCGCACACGTCTATTGGTTCGCCGGCGACGAAGAACGTTCGCGCCCCTGGTTGATCAAGATCACCGAGGAGGCGAAGGTGGACACACTCTGGAGCCAGCTCGCGAAGCTGCGCTTGAAGAACTGGCGCGGGTAACGCGGCCTCGGCGGACGTCAGTCGATGCGAACGAGCTGCAGTTGGTGCGCATGCAGCGGATCGACCGCGGGCAGCACCTGCGTCATGCCGGGCGCCAATGGCGGCGGCGTTGCGGGCCGGAAGATCGGCACGCTGAGGCCGGTGGTCGAGGACCAGCCACCGGCGATCTCGCCGCCCTGCGGCATGCCCAGACACCAGAACGCGGCATCCATGGTGACTTCGTCGAAGACCGCGACGATCTGCTCACCATCGAGCACCGCGTCGTAGCCGAGCCAGGAAACCTGCTTGCTGCGCAACCCGAAATCGATCGGCACCGTGAACCCCTGCCAGCCCGATCGCGGCCCCTGCGCCGGCGTGAGCGACATCACCGCGGCGGTGATCCGGAAGTCCTCGCGCGCGGAATTGGCCCACTCGAGCCAACGTGAATGGTGCAGTTCGATGCCGCTGGACGCACTGGCCAGATAGAGCAGATCCACCTGCACCGCAGCGCTGCGTTGGCGCGCGAACACGGTCGGCAAATGGGCGCCCGGGGCACCACACAACTCGGTGGTCGGGAACGTGGCCCCACCATCCTGGCTGGCCGCGACCTTGACCCCCTCGGCCACTTCGTAGGCGTAGAACACCTGCATCGTGGGCCATTGGCCAAGCACCGCCACACTGGGATCGCGCCCGATCACGAGTTCGCGGTCCACCTCGACGGTGCGCAGCGCCTGCCCGTACGGCCGCACCGCGCATTCAAACCTCGTCGTGCTCTGCCAACCGACGCCCAGGCCCTCCCACGTGCTCGCCGCGTAGCCGATCACGAGGTCACCCCCTTCGGACCACGCAATGCCGCTCGTGAGCGGAGAACTGCCAAACGGCATCGTCTGCACGACCTGGGGTGGATTGATGCGGAACCAATCCGGCGAACCATTCTGGTCGAACGACTCCGGCCGCCCTTCGATGAGCACGAGTTCGAGGCCGACGTTGGTCTCCTGCCAGAACACGACGGCGAGCGAATAGTCGAGCGCCATGCCCACCTGCACGAGCCGGGTCTGCCCGATGCCGTGCGCAAGCTCCGCGGTCTGCGCAAACGTGGCGCCGCGGTCAAAACTGAGGCGCAGCTCGGCAACTTCGTCGCCACTGTGCACGACCGCGAGCACGTTGTAGAGCGCCGCAATCTCATGGTCGCGCCAGGTGCCAGCATCCGCCGACGTCTCCTGCGAACCACCACCGGTCACGCTCTGCGTGGCGCGATCGTGCTGCATGCGCATCTCGTAGCGCTCGTACGACATCGCATTCGTGCGGTCGCCTTCGTAGGCGACGACGCTCGTGCGATCGCCGGAGACGGCCACGGTCGGCATGCCGAAGTTCCACGCGTCGCTCGAGTAGATCGTCTCGCGCGAAGTGATCGACGGGTGGTCGGGCAGCACCGGCTCCACCTGGTTGATCACGCTGCGCGGGCCGATCTCGACTGCGACGAGGATGGCATCACCCCCCGGGGTCTGCACGGCTATGGCCTGCGAACGTTCGATGCTGCCCTGCAGCGTGAGGCGCGCCGTCTGCACGCCACTGGCCGCCATCCACGGACCATCGCCAAACAGACCAGGCCCCGAAGGGATGAGCCCCGCGGCCGCAAGCGACTCGGGCCCACCCGTGGGCACCGCCCCACCATCACTCGCATGCGCGATCGACACCGTCGCAAAACCATTCGCGGCGGCATCCCAAGCGACGAGGTCGAACGCAAACGGCGTGTTGGCGGGCGTGGTCACGCGGTAGATGGCTCCCACGCGCGAGAGCCGCAGCCGCTGCAGATCGATCGCTGGCATCGGCGCCGTCGCGTCGGGCTGCAGCACCTGGGTGTTGCAGGCAACGGCCAGTTGGCCGACGACCACGGGGGCAGCACCGCCGCCGCCATTGCTGCACGCCATCATCAGCAGACACGCGAGAACCGCAACGCGAGGCGAACGAACGATCATGGGAGCGCGATAGGGAGGGAAGGCCGCAGCGTAACCGATCCGGGCCGTTCTCAGGTGGCGCACTCTGTGGTTGCGCACGCGCGCTGCTGATCGCCGCCCTACCGCTCGCGGATCTCCTTCTTCGCTTCCTTGGCCTTCAAGTGCTCGCGCTTGTCATGCAACTTGCGGCCGCGGCCGATGCCGATCGTGACCTTCGCAAACCCACGCCCGCTGAAGAACACGCGCAGCGGCATCATGGTCAGCCCCTTGATCAGCGTCTTCTCGCGCAGCTTGATGAGCTCACGGTGGTGCAGCAAGCACTTACGGCGGCGCGTCGGCTCGTGGTTCTGGAGGTTGCCGTGCCGGTATTCGGGGATGTTGACCCCGATCAGCCAGAGCTCCCCGGCCTCCAGACGCGCGTAACCTTCGTCGAGGCTGATCTGGCCCTGCCGCAGCACCTTCACCTCGGTGCCACGGAGCACGAGGCCCGCGTCCACCGTATCGAGGATCTCGTAGTGGAAGCGCGCCTTCTTGTTCTCGCCGACGAGGATCTCGGGGGCGGGAGCCGCCTTTGCGGCGGGTTTTGCAGTGCCCGGCTTGGCCATTCGCCCCCTTGGCTACGGCATCGCCGGGCGAATGGCAAGCAGACTGCGGGCTTGTGGCCTTTCCCATCGCGCTCGCATCTGCCTCGTGGCGCGGAAACCTGGACTTCGGGCTTGCAAGGCCCCGCACAGTCGCTAACTTCCCGCTCCCCCACTTGCGCCCAGGTGGCGGAATTGGCAGACGCACTAGGTTCAGGTCCTAGCCCGAGTAACATCGGATGGAGGTTCAAGTCCTCTCCTGGGCACCAGTTACGAGCGCCGCTGCGACGCGCGTGCACTTCGGAGGCAACTCCGGGCTGCTGGCTCGCAGCGGCGGCTTGCAATGGCAATTGGCAGCGCCCGCTCGCGATCCAGCTGCCGAGATCCTGATGGAGCCCATCGCCTTCTCCATACGCAGCGAACGCAACCGCGACGTGCCCGCCGCACAACCCGGCGAGATCCGCCCGCTGCGCATCGGCCCGATCGAGGTGTTCCCCCCCGTCGTGCTGGCCCCCATGGCCGGCATCACGAACGCGCCGTTCCGCTCGCTGTGCCGCCGGTACTCGCAGGACCGCTGCCTCTACGTGAGCGAGATGATCACCGCGCGCGCGTTCGTCGAAGGCCACGCGCGCACGCTGAAGCTCGCGTCGTTCGGCCAGGATGAGCAGACGCGCAAGAGCATCCAGCTCTACGGCTCCAACCCGGACACGCTCGCCCAGGCGACCAAAGAACTCGTCGAAGAGTGGGGCGTGCACCACATCGACATGAACTTCGGTTGCCCGGTGCGCAAGGTGACCAGCGCCGGCGGCGGCGCGGCCATTCCCGTGAAGCCGAGGCTGCTCGCGCGCATCGTGCGCAGCGTCGTGCAGAGTGCCGGTGCCGTGCCCGTCACGATCAAGTTCCGCACGGGCATCGACGACTCCCTGCTCACCTACCTCGACGCCGGCCACATCGGCGAGGTCGAAGGTGCGCGCGCGGTCGCCCTGCATGCGCGCACGGCGGCGCAGCTGTACTCGGGCGAAGCCGATTGGACCGCGATCGCGACGCTCAAGGAGCACGTGCGCACGATCCCCGTGCTCGGCAACGGCGACATCTTTGAGAGCTGGGACGCCCTGCGCATGATGCGGCAAACCGGCTGCGATGGTGTCGTCGTCGGCCGCGGCTGCCTCGGCCGCCCGTGGCTGTTTGGCGAACTCTGCGCGGTCATGGATGGCCACGACCCCACGCCGCCGCCCAACCTCGGCATCGTGCTCGACACGATGCGCGAACACGCGCGCCTGCTCGTGCAGTTCTTCGACGAACGGCAAGGCATGGCGCACATCCGCAAGTTCACGGGCTGGTACCTGAAGGGGTTCCCGCGCACCAAGAAGCTGCTGCCGGCGCTGCACCTCGTGAAGACGCTCGACGAGCTCGATGGACTCATCGCGCAACTGCCGCGCGACGTGCCGTATCCGGAGATTGCGCTGCGCGCGCGGCGGTGCAAGGACGGCAGCACGCAGACCGTGTCGTTGCCCGAAGGGTATCTGCAGTGCCGCGACGAGGACGTGTCGCCCGACGATCCCGAGCACATCGACGGCGGTTAACTGGCGACCGGACCGCGACGCGCCGGCCCTCGACGCAACTGTCAGCCCGGCTCGCGCACGAGCACGTTCCGGCTGTAGAGCAGCACAAACCCCTGGCGCTGCATGTTCTGCTGCGACTTCGACCCCGGCATCGTCGTCACCACCGCAAGCTCACAACCGTTCTGCGCCGCGTGGCGAAGGCGATGGGCCAGCAGCGCCGATTGCACGCCCGTGCGCCGATGCGCTGGCAACGTCGAAGCCCCACACAACTGGGCGATGCCAAGATGCCGCCGCATCGTGCCACCCCCAAGGATCTCCTGACCGCGGCGCGCGACAAACCGCTCGACACCCGCGGCGGCGACAAAGTCCCCCATGATGCGCAGCAGCACTTCGCGCGCAAACGACTCGTGCGAGGCTACACCCTGCGTATCCGGGGCCAGAAACCCGCTGACAACGAGGTCGAGCCAAGGGGCAAGGTCTGCAGCTGGCGAAGTCTCGATGCTCACATCGCTGGGCAGGCTGTCGACCGGTGCCGTGAGACTCCGGCCAAGCACGTTCTCGACCCCTACCAACTGGTAGCCGCACGTGGTGAGGAACCGGGCAACGGCGGGATCGGCGAGCGTACTGATCTCAACCTGGATCGGGGCTTTGCGGCAGTCGTACTCACGTTCGACGAGTTCCCATGCGCCTGCATCGAACGGTGCAAAACCAAGGCCGATCACCTTGTTCAAGGGCGAACCCGGTTCGGTATAGGCCGCAAAACCGCCCGCAATCGGAACCCCAAGGCAATCGGGCAAACGCTCCTGCACCTTGGTCATCGCGTCCACCAGAAGGCTCTGCTCGGCACGTTCGATCCGGCAGGCAAGCGCGACATCACAAAAGGGCATGCCGCTAGTTGAGGCCACCCCCACTCGGCATTCCAGCAGCGGGCGCAGAAGGTTCGCCGCGATCTCGCGCGACCGTTCCGCCTGAGTTCCTACGCGTCGAGTATCGCCGCAATGCGACGTTCAAACTCGGCGAGCACCAGGAACACCACGGCAACGGCTTCGTCCACGTGCAGACCATCGGCGGTCAGCAACTCGACCGTCTCATCGGCCCCGAGCTTGAGCGCCTTCACGAGCTCTTGACGAAGGTGCACCGCGTCCCAGACGCCGGTCCGCCGCCCGGCCAGCTGGTTCTGCGCCGACAGCAGGCGGCCGAGGAACTGCGGCACCGGCTCGCCCTCGACGATCTCCGCAAACACCGGCACGGCAATGCTCTCGTCAAGCTGCAGCACCTCGCGCGTGCGGGCGAGCACCCGTTCGCGCAGCAGGCGCAGTGCCACCGATGCGATCGGCCGGAACGACACCTCGTCGTGCGGGACCACGGGCTGGCCCGACTCGGAGCCAGGCCCCGAATCGCCAGCAGCATGCCGTTGCGACGGCTGGTTCGGCGTGCGCCCGGGTTGCCCCGAAAGGCCAACCACCGAACGGGTGCCTTGCACGAGATTCTCAGCCATCGGCCCTCCAGGATTCTCATTCTCGGCCACGCACGGACAAACTTGAGCTGCGAATCCCGGCGGCGATGCCGGCATTGGCGAGTTCGGATACGCTTTGCGGCCGTCTCCGGGCGCTCCCACGCGGCGTCCACAACCTCCGAGAAGAAGCCACCATGCACCTCAGCACGCTCAGCATCCTGTTGGCCACGGCCACGACCGCGTTCGCCCAGAACGACTTCAACCTCGACAAGACGACCCCGGGAACGCTCGGCAACTTCCTCGGCCTGCAGGTCTCGGCAGCGCCCGCCTCGGCCCTCGGCATGGTCATGATTTCGTTCTCCGGCGGCCCGACGGCCATCTCGGCCTTCGACCCAGCGGACTCGCGCAGCGTCCAGGTCGGGCTCGACCTCTCGCCGGTGTGGTCGTTCACGGTGATCAGCCCGACGGGTGCCTCAAGCATCAACCTGGGATTGCCGAGTGACCCTTCGTATGCCGACCTGCGCCTGCACTGGCAGGTCGCGACCCTC
>JADZDL010000026.1 GCA_020851075.1 Planctomycetota bacterium
GCCGCGATGCCTCAGTCGATCTTGAACAGGGCCGTGTTGCCGATGTAGACCGTGTTGGACAGCGCTTCGAGCGTCGCCATCTGCATAGGCAGGCTGATGCCCTGGAAGGCCGTCACATTGGGAATCGAGAGGGTGCCGATGGCTTCCCCGTTGCGGTTGTCGTGCAGGATCAGGGCGCTGCCGAAAGCGCCGTTGGGGTTGATGCCGACGAGACCGCTGACGCCGGCCAGCGGGAGCCCGGAGGGCAGGAACGAGGTGCTGGCCACAAATGCCGACAGGTAGATTTCGGGGCCGTTCGTCGGCGGCGTGAACATCCGGATGTACATCGTGCTACCGATGCTCGCGCGTCCACCCGTGAACCAGAACGAGTCCATGGTCAGCACGTGGTACGGTGAGGGGGTGAACTCGGCGTCGAAGAAGCGCCCGCCGATGAAGCCACCGTTGTTGGTCCACGTGGTGGTGTCGTTCATGAGCACCGTGGGGGTGCTCGGGTCGAGGTCCAGCGACATGTAGTGGTCGTTGTCGCTGCCGACCAGATCGTGGTGGGACACGCCGATGAGTTCGCCGTTCGGGTCCGTGACCGGCGTCGGCGAATTGGCCGTGCTGCTGGCGGTGACCGGATTCACGATGACTACCGAAGGACCCGTCAAGGCCGCCGTGAGCGGATCGATCGGTGTCATGGCGATCGACGAGCCAAACACGTGGAGCAGTTGCAGCTGGCCGCGGTAGGTGGCCAGGGAAGGGTCGTAGTAGCCTTGCGACGGCAGTCCGGTGATCTGGCCGACGATCTGCCACGGTTGCCCGAGTGCGGTTCGCGAGGCGAGCCAGGGGGCGCCGGGCAGTCGGTCGAACACCGCGAGCAGGCCCGAGGAATGGATGGTGAGACCAAACTCGGTGCCCGCCGTGTTGAGCGCGGCGGCATCGTTGTTGGGCGTGAACGTGTCGGTGAGGACATCGTAGCTGCCGCACACGACGTCGGTGCCACCTACACCACCGAAGGACGCCGACAGCAGGTTGCCGGTGAGGCCGCAGTAGAACACGTTGGGCGGATCGGTCGGCAGGTGCACGAAGTGGACCTGCTGCACGTCGTTGGCGGGCACCGGGCCCGCGGCGATGCCCGCACTGGGGTTCACGGTGTTGGTCACCAGCGGGGGCACGATGCCCTGGCCAATGAGGGACGCGGTGAGGGCGCAGAGCGCCAGGACGGAGGTGGGAACGGGAGCAGTGAAGATCCGCATGGAAACTCCTTGGTGTGGCAGAACACCCGGGAGCATAGGGGCACCTGGAGTGTCGTTTGGGGGACGACACTTTCGTGACCTCTGGTTGGTGCCGGCGGTGGCGTTCCTGGTCAGGTTCTCTGCCATCGGCGCAGAGAACGCGTGCACGCCGAAAGGCGGCGGGCTAGCCGGTCATGCTGGCTTCGGCGACCGCGGCGCGGATCTCGGCGGTCTGTTCGGGCGTGAGGCCGAGGGCCAGCATCGAGTCGTCGTCGCAGACGTCACCGCGGTAACCACCTTCCCTGGTGGCGGCTGCGTGGGCGAACGTATTGCCGGCTTTGACGAGGAACCCCCGCGCCCAGTCTTCGGCGTTGGTGGCCGGGCTGTGGTGGTACATCACCGCGGCTTGCACGTTGGCGGCGAGTTTCCAGCGGTTGGCGAGCAGACCGCCGACGTGCGCGTGGTTGAAACCGAACACCTCGGCTTCGGCTTTGGCCAAGGGCAGCTTCTTGCTCTTGGAGAGCTCCAGCGACTCGCCGAAGCGATCCGACTGCGAGTCGATGAGGATCAGCTTGCCGATATCGTGGATGAGTCCACACGTGTAGGCGTCATCCTTCTGCATGCCGGCGTTGGCTGGGCTGCGTTCGGCGATCATCTTGCAGGCGACCGCCGTCTTGAAGCTGTGGTCCCAGAGCCAGTTTGCATCGAAGCCGCGCACGGCCGGCGAGCTGCCGAAGGTCTGCAGCACGGTGGCCTGCACGACGAGGTTCTTGATCGCCTTGAGCCCGAGGATCGAGCACGCGAGGTTGATGTTCGAGACCGGGTTCTTCAGGCCGTAGAACGGGCTGTTCACGAGGCGCAGCACGCGGGTCGCGATCGCCGCGTCCTTCTCGATGACGTGGGCGGCATCCTTCGCCGAGCCGTCCGGCGAGTTGAAGATGTTGGTGATCTCCGTCAGCACCGTGGGGATGGTCGGAATGGAGACCGTGCCATCGATGAGTTCTTCGAGTTCCGCGGTGGTGCTGATCATGACTGCCCTTGGACAGCCTAGTTTCGTCGCGATGGGGCCGCGACTTGACCGCCAGACTGCTACCGAAGTTGCACGAATGCGGGGTTCTCGTAGCGCGCGACCTGCAGATGCGCTGCCAGGGCGCGTTCGGCGGCGGTGAGTTCGCCGGGGACCAGTTCCAGTTCGAGAGCCCGCGCGAGGTTGGAGGCGAGGCGTGCGCGCAGGTCGGGGAGCAACGCGTCGGTGTGGCGCGCGTCGGCGATCGCGGCGACGAACGGGGTCAGCGAAGGGCGTTGCAGGACCAGCGAGCCATGGTGCAGAACGCGCGGGCGCGGCTGCTGGATGCGCCGTTGGGCTGAGCCGAGTAGCTTGCCGCGGGGCGTGATGAGGTCATCGCGGCCGGCGCTGGCAAAACACCAGCGATCGGCCGGGCGCGGGCTCTGGCCGTGGCCGGCGGCAACCCGTTCGCTGAGGATGCCGAGTTCGGCGAGGGTGCCAACGACGGCGTCGTGCAGCAGCACATAACTTTCCGCCACCGAGGGTGGCAGTAGCGTCGCATCGAGCGCCAGCGAGAACGTGAGCTCGTCGCCGTGGTGGATGGCGCCGCCGCCGGTCAGTCGCCGCACGATCGTCGTGCCCGCGGGCAGGTCGGCGAAGTCGGCGGCGCGCTGGAAGTAGCCTAGGGAAACCGCGTAGGGTGCCCAGCTGTAGAGGCGCAAGGTGGGGGCGTTCCCCAGCGTGAGCATCGCCTCGTCCACCGCCATGTTCCAGGCGGCGGGGGCGGGGGGATCGACGAGCAGGCGCAGGATCATCCTAGCGACTCCTGACCGGGCCTCAGGCGGCCGGGCAGTAGTCAGAGGTTCGGTGGCCGCTCAGCCTTCGGCCTGGCAGTGCGCGTCGTAGGCCTTGCTGTCGATGAGGTCGGGCGACGTGGAGCTGACCTTGACCTTGATCATCCAGGACTTCGCAAAGGCGTCCTGGCTGAGCCATTCGAGGTTGTCGGGCAGTTCCTTGTTGGTGTCGACCACTTCGCCGGTGACCGGCGAGTAGAGACTGCTCACGGCCTTGACCGATTCGATCTCGCCGAAGCTCTCACCGATCGTGACGCTGGCGCCCTTCGCGGGCAGATCCAGGAACACGAGGTCGCTGAGGTGGGAAACGGCGTGGTCGCTGATGCCGATCGTGGCGATGCCGTTCTCGATCTTGCACCACTCATGGCTCTTGAGGTACTGGCGGTCGGTGGGACGCATTTGGACTTCCTTGAGTCTCTTCTGGCTGAGCGAGGGAGGAGGGGGATGCGGTGGGATGCGGGGCTTGCTGGGGATCAGCGCTGGCGCTTGTAGAAGGGCAGCGCCGCGATGACACACGGTTCGGCTTTGTCGCGCACGAGGAACTCGAGTTGGGTTCCCGGTGTGGCAAGGTCCGTGCGAACGTAGGCGGTGGCGATGTTGGTGTCCAACGTTGGCGAGATGTTGCCGGAGCAGACGTGGCCGACCTGCTGGCCCGCGTGCACGAGCGGGTAGCCTTGGCGCGGGCAGCGTTTGCTCGTGCTCGTGAGACCGACGAGCTTGCGGCCGGTGCCACCCTTGGCGAGGACCTGTTCGAGGGCCGCCTTGCCCGTGAAGTCGTGGTTCATCTTCACGGCCCAGTCGAGGCCAGCTTCGATCGGGTTGGTCGTCTCGTCGATCTCGTGGCCGTAGAGCGGCATGCCGGCTTCGTGGCGCAGCGTGTCGCGCGCACCGAGGCCGATCGGCGTAAGACCGTCAGCCTGGCCGTGTTCGAGGAACGCGTTCCAGACCTGCTCTTCGTGGCCCTTGGGCACGTAGACCTCGAAACCATCTTCGCCCGTGTAGCCGGTGCGCGACAGCGTCATCGGCACGCCGCAGACCTCGGCATCCATCCAGGCATAGTACTTGAGGGCCTTCAGATCGCCCTTCGTGAAGCGCTGCGTGATCGCCTCCGAGGCCGGGCCCTGGATCGCGATCATGCCCAGCGTCTGGGTGCAGTCCTCGACCACGACGTCAAAACCCTTCGCGGTCGCGCGCATGATCTCGAGGTCGCGCTGGGCGTTGCCGGCGTTGATCACGACGAAGAAACCGTCGTTCTTCGGGTTGCGGTAGACCAGGATGTCGTCCTGCGTGAGCCCCTGCTCGTTCAGGATCATCGCGTAGCGGATGCGACCGGCCGGGATCGCGGCGGCATCGTTGGTCTGCAACTTCTGCAGGAACGCCTCCGCCTGGGGGCCCCGCACCTTGACCCGGCCCATGTGGCCAAGGTCGAAGAGGCCGGCTTTGGTGCGCACCGTGCGGGCCTCATCGAGGATGGCGCGGTATTGGACGGGCATGTTCCAGCCGCCGAACGGCACCATGCGGGCGCCGAGGGCAATGTGGATCGATTCGAGGGCGGTCTTTTGCATCAGTTGGAAGAATCGGGGCGCCGGAGTCTAGCGATGTGGGGGCGCCCACGCCACGGCAGGATCGCGAGACCCGGTTCGTAGGGTATTCTCCTGCTGTGCCTGATCCCATTACGCCGCACGATCCAGCCACCCCGGAGGATCGGGGTCTGCAGCAGTTCGCCACGGCGTTTGCGGCGGCGGCCCCTTCGCTGCTGGCCTGGGCTCATTGCCGTATCCGCGGCGATCTGCAGAAGCGTCTGGAGGCCGAAGACCTCGTGCAGGAAGTCGGCATGCGCGCCTGCCTGCGCCGAGGCGAATACGATCCGGCACGCGGCAACTTCCGGCAGTGGTTGTTTGGATTTGCCAACCGGGTCTGGCTCGAGACCCTTCGCGAACTCGGCCGCGATCCGCTCGGGCCGCGGCGCCGGCAGGGCGGCGATTCGCAGTTGCCGCAGGTCTACGACTCCGTGACCACGATCAGTCGCCGCGTGGCCAACGACGAACTGCTGCGCGCGTGCCGGGTTCGGCTCGATGCGCTCGATGACGACGATCGGCGCTTGCTCGTTGCCGTGGGGCTGGAAGGGCTCAGTCACGCCGAGGCGGGCTTGTTGTTTGGTATCGCGGAAGACACCTGCCGCAAGCGATGGCAGCGACTGCGCGAGCGCCTGCAGGATGACGCGGTGCTCGGCGCGATGCTGATGCCGTGAGCCACAGCGCTGCTCAGGCCCCGTTCGATCAGGGCCGTTCGATTGCCCGCGCCGGCCGCACGCCGCATTCGGCGCCTGTGGACTCCTTCTGGATGCCGCTGCGAGCCGCCGCGCGCGGTTCGTCGCTGTAACTCGAGAACGAGCCGCCGCGCACGATGCGGTAGCGTTCAAACTGGCCGTGCCGGAGGCCATCCCCGGGGCGCGGCGCGCACGCGGGATAGTCCTCCCAGGTGTCTCTACACCATTCCTTCACATTGCCGCCGAGATCGTGGCAACCCCAGGCATTGGGCAAGAACGAGCCCACCGGCGCGTGCGCGAGGAAACCATCGTCGAGCCAGTCGAGGAAGCGCAGGCGTTGGTTGCCGCCGCGGTCGCGCGAGGTCACGTCGCAGAGGTTCTCGCGGCCCTGCAGCGAGCGCTCGTCCTCGCCGCTCGGGTAGCGTGAGCGCGAGCCCGCGCGGTAGGCCCATTCCCACTGCGCTTCGGTCGGCAGGCACAAATCGAGTTCGCGCAGCACGCGGTCGGTATCGAGCCACGAAACGAGCTCGACGGGGTGGCGTGGTTCGTTGGTTGCCGTGAGTTCGTTGCCGGGGTGGTAGGTGCTCGGATTCTGCCCCGTTTGGCCTTGCCACTGCTCCTGCGTCATCTCGAACTTGCTGAGGAAGAACGGTTCGAGCCGCAGCGAGTAGCACGGGCCCAGTTGCGTCGTGGCCGTGCTGTCGACGTTGGCCGCATGGCCAGCCGCAGGAGGTTTGGCTTCGGCGCCGAGCACCGCCTCGCCGCCGGGAATCAGCACGAGCACGATCGCGGCAGCCGCGGCGAGCTGCAGGCGACCGTCCGCGTCGCGAGTTGGCAGCGAACCGGACGTGAGGTGGGCAAACTCCTCGAGACCACTCTGCGGATCCGGGCCGAGTGGAACGAGGCCAAGTTGCGGTGCCAGCGTGAACCCACCGTAGCGCGGGTTCTGGGCAATGCGCGCGATGGCCTGCTGCCACGCGCCCTGGTGGTCGTCGATCGAACGCTGCCGGATCGTCTGCGCCGTGTCGAGTCGCTGCTGCACGCTGACCGCGGTCACGGCGAGGGACACGAGCTCCGTGCGCAGTTCCTCGAGTTGTTGCCGCTCCCAGTCGGCGGTGCGGTCGCTGCCGGCCGCGGGCAGTTCGTGGAAACGCCGTTCGTGCAGCGGCGCGCGCGCGGCGAGTTCGGCAAACTCGCGTTGCCAGCTGAGCATGGCCGGTTGCACTTCGGGGCGGGCGGGCCACAACGCCGCACTGCGTTGGCCGAGTTCGCGCGCGAGCTTGAGATCGGCCAGTCGATGCACCGACGCGAGCGCCTGCGAACTCTGCTGCCAGAGCCACGTCGTCGTCGCAAGACCGCCCGTGAGCACCACCGCGAGCCCCAACAAGGCTGCGGCGAGCCCCGGATTGCGCTGCATCCAGCGGTGCAACCGCACGAAGGCGCTCGCGGGCCGCGCCTGGATCGGCTCGTGGGCGAGCACGCGCGCGAGGTCGTCCGCCAGCGCGGCGGCGGTCTGGTAGCGCTCGTCGGGGGCGCGGGCCAGCGCCGTCGCTACGACCACGGCGAGATCGCGCGGCACCGCCGGGTTGCGCGTGCGCACGTCGGCGAGGGTTTCGTCGGCGATCGCTTTGAGCTCGCTGGCCGTCGTCGCGCGCTGGTATGGACGTTCGTGCGTGAGCAGTTCGAACAGGATCGCGCCGAGACCGTGTACGTCGGCACGCGCGTCGGCGGTCGCTCCGGCGAGGCGTTCGGGTGCCAGGTAGCAAAGCGTGCCAAACACGGCGCCCGGCATCGTGATCGTCGGCGTGCGACTGTCCGCATCGCTGGCGAGCCCGAAATCGACGAGCACGGGCTCCTCGGGCCCTGCCAGCAGCAGGTTGGCGGGTTTGACGTCGCGATGCAGGATGCCAGCGCGATGGGCCGCATCGAGTGCTCGCGCGCTGCGTTCGACGAGCCGCACGATGCTCTGCAGCTCCGAACGCGTCTGCGGGCGAGCTTGTCCCTGCGCGATGCGTTTGGCGATGCACTGTTGCACACTGCCGCCGCCCACGTAGCGCATCGCGATCCAGGCGGCGCGTTCGTCGTGGCCGGTCTCGAAGATCGTCGCGATGCCCGGGTGATCGAGGCGCGCGATCGCATCGGCTTCGCGCTGCAGTCGCAGCATCGCGGGGCCGGCCAGCGCGTTCACGTCGCGCGCGAGCACCTTCAAGGCGACCTGGCGATCGAGCCGCGTGTCGTTGGCCAGATAGACGACGCCTTGGCCGCCGCGGCCGAGCTCCCGCACCAGCCGGTAGGGGCCGATGTGGTCGGCTTCGCCTTCCGGCGTGGTCGCGGCGCTCGGTTCGGCGAGCACCTGACCGGTGGCCAGCAGCCACTCCTTGGCGATGCGGGCTTCAAAGCGCGGAAACCGCGCCGCGTAGTCCGCCAGGGTGCGCCGCTGGTCCATGGCCCGATCCGCCAGCAACTGCTCGAGGAACGCGATCGCGGCGCGCTCTTCGAGTTCGTCAGGGGTTAGCGTGGCGGGGGAGGGACTGGTCACTGGGCCGCGGGAGTGGTCGGGTTGCCAACACTTGCGCCGGTGGCCACCTTCGTGACCACGTTTGTGGAAGAAGGGCCAACGAGGCTCAGGATCGTCGCGCCGACCTTGAGTGGCGGCTCACTTTCCGCCGTCACGATATGCAACTTGTGCTCCGGGGTGAGCACGAACATCGGCAGGGTGTGTTCGCCCTGGTTGGCGAGGAACTGCTCCGGTCCGAACTGCTCGGTGAGGCGCGTGGCCTTGAAGCGAGCTCCACTGCGCAGGCGCGCATGCAGGGACTCCAGCGTGCACTCGGCCTGGAACGGCGTGCGGCCCGGTTCGGCGGCATTACGCTGCACCTTGGCCTTCGCCGCGGGGCAGATCACGAACAAGCCAGCCCGCCCGAAGGTCGACAGGAACTGCCGCACGGACAACCGGTTGACCTCATCGCTCGGCGTCATCGCCAGCACGTTGCCGATGCCCGCCAGTTCGGCTTCGTCGGCAAACCGCGACGACAGCACGCTGCCATGCCAGGTGCGCAGGCCGAGGGTGCGCGCTTCGGCCGTGTTGCGCGCATTGGTGTCGACGAGCAGCACTTCGATATCCTGCGCCTGCAGCGCGGCCCCGATCTCGCGACTGACGCGGTCGGCGCCGACCAGGAGCACACCCTGCGGATCCTCCTTGGCCACGCCCAGAGCGCGCGCCAATGGCCGCGACAGCAGGCCGTAGACGAGCACCGACAAGACGATCACGGGGAACACGAGGGCGACGATCTGAGGACCACCGTCATGGCCACTCTGTTCGAAGTGCAGCGCAAACTCCGAACTCACCGCCGCTACGACGATGCCGCGCGGCGCCATCGCCATGAGGAACGCGCGATCGGGCCAGTTGGTGCCGGTCCGGATGGTCGCCGCAAGAACCGCCAGCGGGCGCACGACGAGAATGAGCGCTCCCGTAAACAACGCCGCGCGCCAGCCGAGCTGGGTCACCTGTTCGAGCTGCAGGCGCGCCGCCAACGACAGGAACAGGATCGCGAGCAGCACGGTGCTGAGTTGTTCCTTCCACTCGGCGATGTGCGTGATGTCCAGCGCCTTGCGGTTGGCGAGCACGATGCCCATCACCGTCACGGCGAGCAACCCGGCCTCGGCCTGCAGCATGTTGGCGGTCACGAACGACACGGCAACGGTGCCCAGCGTCACCGGCACGTGCAGCATGTCCGGGATGTGGAAACGTTCGAGGGCGCGAGCGAGGCCGCAGCCGGCGAGCAGCCCCGAACCGGCTCCGACTGCAACCGTCTCAAGCAGGCTGATCACGATGTCGCCAAAGGTCTTCGCGTCCCCCGAGATCGCGTCGAGCACGAGCAGGGCCAACACGGCGCCGATCGGGTCGATGAGGATGCCGTCCCAGCGCAGGATCGGGCCCAGCGGCGCCCGCGGACGCACGTGGCGAACCAGCGGAATCACGACCGTCGGCCCCGTGAGCACGAGAATGGCGCCAACGAGAATGGCTACGCGCACGTCGACGCCGACCAGGTAGTGGGCGGCAAGGCTCGTGAGCACCCAGGTGACGAGCGCGCCGATCGTGACGAGGTTGCGCACCACCTTGCCGCTGCCGCGCAGTTCGTCGAAACGCAGGGTGAGCCCACCTTCAAACAGGATGATGCCCACCGACAGCGACACGAGCGGTCGGAACGA
>JADZDL010000027.1 GCA_020851075.1 Planctomycetota bacterium
GACTGTTGCGGTGCCGTGCAAGACAACGTCGTCTAGGACGATGTTGGCGTGGCCGAGAATCGGTGGCAGCGCGGCTGCGCGAGCAACCGCCGGCTGGGGTCGCAGGTATTGCGGAGTCGGCATGGTCCGATCGTCTGACTCGGCCAGGGCCTGAGCTGGCCCGGCTTGATTCCCTGAATCAAAGAGAAAGCGGAGTTGGTCGATCGTGCGCACGGTGCTTCTCCTACGCTGCGGCGTTCTCGCCGTCGTTGCTAGTGTCGCTGTCGCCAGATGAGCCAAGCGCATCCGACGAGTCGGTGGAGTCGTTCACCGCGTAACCCTCGGCGAGCATCTCGGCCACGTTGCCGCGATGCCGGACGACGCTGGCGACCGGCGCACCGCCGTCACGGGCCATGACCTCGAGCGCGGCCCCGCGTAGCTCGTCCGGCAGGTGGTGCCGGATCGTCTTGAAGCGGCGCACGAGGTTCTTGAACGCCTGGCCGACCACGCCGGTGCGGGCTTCCGCGTCCGACTCGACATGGTGCCCTTGCTCGTAGGCGTCCAGCAGCGCGAGCAGCTCCAGATCGCGTGCGGCCTCGCCCCGAAGCACCTCGAAGACCCGCGCTCTCACCTCGTGCTGCGCAACGAGCGCGTCCGGCCGCGTGCGAGGATCCTCGCGCCGCTCGGACACCTCGACCTCGAGCGCGGCGGCGTTGTCCTGGGAGTCGTCGGGGTTCGCGGGGGTCAGGGCGACGAACCGCCGCCGCCGCGCCCGCTCGCACTCGTGCCAGATGCGGGAGTTCACTGTCTGCTCAAGGTGGCGGCGCAGCGTGCGCGCGTCCGGGCGCCAGATGCGCACACCGTCGCAGGTGTCGACCACGGCAGCGTTGACCAACTCGCTCGCCTTGTGCGGGTCGATCCGATCTTCCAGGGATAGCAGCTTGCCGCACTGGCGGTCGGCCCAGGCGGTCAGCTCGGACAGGAACCCGGGCGCGGCAACCTCGCGCTTGATCCGGTCCACGACCTCGGGTGGTGGCGGCACGGGATCCTTGCGTGGCATCTACAACGACCTTCCTCCCCGGCTTCCATCAGGGAAGGACAGCCTACGGCAAGGGTCTGACAGCCAGCCAACGATCGCCGAGCACGACAAATCGTTCGCGCGTAACTGTGCGAACCTCCGCATGCAGCTAACTGCCGCGGAATATCCCGAGCAATTTATTCGGGCGCTTCGTTGCGCCAGGGGCGGCCGCCGCCACCTGGTGGGCTACACTACGGTTTCGGCATGAGCGCGACGAACCCTGTGCTCCTCTACTTCCCGGCCATCCCTGCGCCACATGGAATGTTGGAGCCATCAAGCTTAGGGATCTCCCAGTGGCGTATTGGTGTCCCCGGCCCAAACGTGCCGTGGCGAGACGATCGCTTCCGCCGCCTCTCTTTGGCGTTTGTCGATACGTTCACGCCGCGGTTTGGCGCG
This sequence comes from Planctomycetota bacterium, assembly GCA_020851075.1. Classification (GTDB taxonomy): domain Bacteria; phylum Planctomycetota; class UBA1135; order UBA1135; family UBA2386; genus JADZDL01. The sequence goes on from JADZDL010000027.1 coordinate 1,454, forward strand.
GGCTGCCTAGTGTGGCGAGTCCAGGGCGGTTTCGACGGTGCGATGCCTTCGGAAGACGACCTCGCGGCGCTCCAGCTTGCAGTGACATTTTGTCTGCTCGATGCGAATGACTCGATCGACCGAAGTGATCCCAATGGCGGCCACTATCTTTCCACGACCGAGAACGGGCTTCTGGTTGTGCAACCGATTGATGTCGCTCAAGGGTTCATCACACAGGTCGGAGGAGGGCTCCTTCGCAAAGTCCTGAACGGGGGGGGCCGCATCGGCGAAGCGCCGATTCCCATCGCCGAAGGTGCGGTGCGGATTCTCCGGCCGGCCCTCGCACTAGTCTCGGAACTTCTCGGCAACGCCCTCTTCTCGTGGCTGCGAGATCCGAAGCGGTCATACCGCCGCGGCGCAGCGGGACTCCGGCTGGCCATGACGTGGCACGCATCGGCCCTCCAGAACGCACGTTCGGTAACCGTTGAGCAGCGCATCATCGCGCTCAAGACCGGGTTCGAGGCGCTGATCGGTAGCTCGAACTCGTGGAAGTGCGCTCAAGGAATCCGGCAGCTCTTCGAAGCGTCAACGCGGCAGCACGCGCATGTTCTCCCGTGGAAGGGGATCCTGTGGTCGCCGAACGAGAAGGCTGACATCGCGCGTCGTTGGCAGAAGAAGAACGGCAAGTGGACGGTGCAGCATCGCACCGACCTTGAGGACTGGTTCATGCACTTCGCGGCCGTTCGTAACGACATCATCCACGAAGGCGTTGTGCGTCATCTTGAATATCGGTCGCCGCGCAAGACATCGATGCCGCACCTTCGTCGCTATGACGGGAACATGTTTCACGTTGCCGAGCGATTGCTCCGTGAGGCTATCAAGGCCCGATTGGGTAGCCACATCCTGTTGGCGCGTGCAATCGAGCACCGGCAGCGATGCGACCAGCTCGCCGCCCAACTTCGCGATCTGCTGGCAGCGAGGCCGCTGGCGCCTGCACCCGCGCCCGCGCCCGCAGCGACGCAGGCACGAACGGTGGATGAATTGCTTGGGCTTCTTGGGGTTTCGGAGGTGCAATCTGTCGAAGTGCGCCTAACCCAAGGAGCATGGCGGGGCTTGGCGGGGTTGGGTGCACCAGCTGTTCCGCTTTCCGAGGCGGAAGCAGTGGACTTGTTGGAC
>JADZDL010000028.1 GCA_020851075.1 Planctomycetota bacterium
CCATGTCGAGCACGTGGTCCGCGGCGCGGATCATCGTCTCGTCGTGCTCGACGGCGATCACGGTATTGCCGAGGTCGCGCAGCTCGAGCAACGTGTGCAGCAGGCGTTCGGTGTCGCGCGGATGCAGCCCGACGGTCGGCTCGTCGAGCACGTACAACACGCCCGTGAGTTTGTTGCCCAATTGCGTGGCGAGGCGAATGCGCTGCGCTTCGCCGCCCGACAGCGTCGCCGCGGAGCGATCGAGCGTGAGGTAGCCAAGGCCCGTATCGCGCAGGAACGTGAAGCGGTGGCCGAGTTCCTTCATCACGTCGGCAGCAATACGTTTGTCGTTGGCATCGAGCCGCAGCGCGGCAAACGTCGTCGCCGCCGCGTCCACGGTCAGCGCGAGCAGTTCTGGCAATCGCACCCCACCGACGCGCACCTGCCGCGGGCCGGGCATGAGCCGTTCGCCCAGGCATTCGGGGCAGTCCTGGATACGCATGACGCCAGCGAAACGCTCCTCGCTCGAGTTCTCGCCGTCCTTGCCGTGGTACCACTCCTCGACCTGGCGCGCGAGGCCCTTCCACGGCACCTGCATGCGCCATTCGCGCCGCCGGCCGGCTTCCACCTTCTTGAAGACCACTTCGTACCGTTCGTCGCCAGTGCCGCGCAGCAGCAGCAGACGCGCCGCCGGCGACAACTTGCGCCACGGTTGTTTGAGGTCGAAGCCATGGCGCTCTGCCACTTCGGCCGCGACTTCCGCATACCAGCTGCTCGCTCCGGTGAGGAACGTAAACGCGGCGCCCTGGTGTTTGATCGCGCCACCAAACACGGGTTTCTCGGGGTGATTGACGAGCAGGTCTTCCGCGCAGACGACGACCTCGCCGAGCCCAAGGCACGCCGCACAGGCACCACTGTGGTGGTTGAACGAGAACCAACGTGGATGCGGCTCGGCGGGCGCCAGGTAGTCGCACAGATGGCAACCGCGGTCACTGCGGAACCAATGCCGAATGCCACTCTCCGGCCCATCCACGAGCTGCACGACTGCCGCAGCGGGGCCACCGTGCGCGTGCGCGGCGCTTTGCGCCTGTTCGAGTGCATCGGCGAGCCGCGCGCGGTCGGCGAGCGTCGTGCGGTCGACGACGAGGAACAGCTCCTTCGGCACCAAGGCGGGCCAGGCGGCATCGAGCCGCTGTTCCACCCCATCGACGAGCGTGCGCACGTAGCCCTGCTTCTGCCACTCCGTGCGCAGCCCTTGCAGCCACTGGGCGGCCTTCTCGGGTTCGCTGCGCACATCGGCAGGAATCTCGATCGGCGCCAGCACGAGCGCCCGACGACCATTCCACTCGCGCACGAGCGAAGCCGCGGCTTTGCTCGGCGACCAGGCGATGAGTTCCTGACCGTGCACGGGGCAGTGCGGGCGGCCGATGCGTGCGTAAAGCAAACGCAGGTAGTCGTGGATCTCGGTCGTCGTCGCGACGGTCGAACGTGGACTGCGCGTCGTGCGCCGTTGGTCGATGGCGATCGACGGTCCCAGCCCATCGAGGCGGTCGACCGGAGCGCGGTCCATGCGGCCGAGGAAGCGCCGCGCGTAGGTCGACATGCTCTCGAGGAAGCGGCGTTGGCCTTCCTGGAAGATCGTGTCGAACGCGAGGCTCGACTTGCCCGAACCCGACGGACCGGTCACGACCGTGAACTTGCCGAGCGGGAGGTCGCAGTTCACGCCCTGCAGGTTGTGGGTGCGCGCGCCGCGGACCTCGATGTGGGTCGGGCGCGAGATGGTGCGGCGCGGGATCACGACCGGCGCCGCGGCTGGTTTGGACTTCGAGACCTTCTTCGGTTTCTCGCCGATGCCGATCGCACGCAGGGCCACGCCGGTGTGCGACTCGGTGTTGCCAGCGACCTGCTCAGGCGTGCCTTGCGCGACCAGTGTACCGCCGCCAATGCCACCTTCCGGGCCCAGATCGATGAGCCAATCGGCGGCGCGCACGACGTCGAGGTTGTGTTCGATGACGAGCACCGTGTTGCCAGCTTCGACGAGCCGCTGCAGCGACTCCATGAGCTTCGCGACGTCGGCAAAGTGCAGGCCCGTGGTCGGTTCGTCGAGCACGTAGAACGTCTTGCCCGTCGCCGGCCGCTGCAGTTCGGTGGCGAGCTTGACGCGCTGCGCTTCGCCGCCCGACAACGTCGTCGACGGCTGCCCAAGCTTCAGGTAACCAAGCCCGACGTCCTGCAGCGCCACGAGTCCGCGCGCGATCTTCGGCAGATCGGCAAAGAACGCCGCGGCTTCATCGACGGACATCTCGAGCACGTCGTGCACGCTCTTGTCCTTCCAGCGGATCGTGAGCGTCTCGGCGTGGAAGCGCGCGCCGCCGCATTCTTCGCAGACGACTTCGACGGGCGCCAGGAAGTTCATCTCAAGCGTCGTGATGCCGGCTCCACCACACGCTTCACAACGGCCGCCCGGCACATTGAACGAGAACCGGCCCTTTTCGTACTGACGCAGCTTCGATTCGGGCAGCAGCGCGTAGAGGTCGCGCACGTGCGTCCACAGATCCGTGTAGGTCGCCGGATTGCTGCGCGGGGTGCGACCGATCGGAGCCTGGTCGATCTCGACGATCTTGTCGAGCTGCTCGATGCCCGTGATGCGTTCGCAGTGCGACGCACCGGCGTCCGCCCCCATCAGTTCGCGCCGCAGGGCTGGCACCAGCACGCGGTGTACGAGCGTCGACTTGCCGCTGCCCGACACCCCGGTCACGGCGACGAGCCGGCCGAGTGGGATCTCGACGTCGAGTCCCTTCAGGTTGTGATGGCGCGCGCCATGGATGAAGAGCAAGCCGCGCGCTTCGCTGCGGCGCGTCTTTGGGATCGGCACCGACAGTTCGCCGCGCAGGTACTTCCCGGTCAGCGAACCCGGCATCGCGCGCACTTCGGCGGGCGTGCCGGCGACGACGATCGCACCGCCGTGTACACCAGCCCCTGGACCGACGTCGACGAGGAAGTCACTGCGCTCCATCGTCTCCTGGTCGTGCTCGACGACGACCACGGTGTTGCCACGATCACGCAGCGCTTCGAGCGTGCGCAGCAGACGTTCCTGGTCGCGCGAATGCAGGCCGATGCTCGGCTCGTCGAGCACGTAGAGGATGCCCCGCAGACCGGCGCCTACCTGCGCGGCGAGGCGGATGCGCTGCGATTCGCCGCCCGACAACGTCGCCGCGCGGCGCTCGATCGTCAGGTAGCCAAGCCCCACGTCGGTGAGGAATTGTAGCCGGCGCGCGATCTCCTGCAGGATCTCGCGCCCGATACGTTCGGCGTTGCCGGCGAGCTTGCAGCTGCCGACCCACGCCAGCGCATCGTCGATCGACAACCGCAGGATCTCGGGCAGGCTTTGGCCCTGGAACGCCACCGCGCGCGCCGCCGCCGACAGCCGCGATCCACCGCACTCCGCGCACGGCACCGAGGCGCGGAACCGATCGAGATGGCGCGCGCGCGACGGCCGGTAGACGTTTTCCAGGTGGCCGAGAATGCCCGGGAACGCGATGCGGTCGCTGCCCGTGGTCGAGAACATCGCCGATTCACGCTTCCAGCGGAACTCGAAGGTCTGGCTGCCCGAACCGTGCAGCACGATCTTCTTGTGCTTCGGCGCGAGCTTGTGCCACGGCGTGTCGACGTCAAAACCAAACGCCTTGGCGACCAGTGCGAGGTGATCGATCGTGAGCTTGCCGTAGACGAGTTTGCCTTCGTCGTTGAACGCGTGCAGCGCTCCTTCGCGCAGCGTCTTCTGGGCATCCTTCACGAGCAGCTCGGGCGCAAACCCAAACGTCTCGCCGAGCCCTTCACACTTCGGGCACGCGCCACTCGGGCTATTGAACGAGAACAGGCGCGGTTCGAGCTCGGGCAGCGCGCCGTGGCCGTTCGGGCAACTGCGCTGCGTCGAGAACAGCCGGTAACCGTCGTCGCCGAACGTGATCGCGCAGAGGCCATCGCCTAGCTGTACGGCCTGTTCGACGGCTTCGGCGAGCCGCGAGCGCGCGTCTGGCTGGATCGTCAACCGATCGACGACGAGTTCGATCGTGTGGTAGGCATACCGCTGCAGCTGGATGTCCTCGTCGAGGCGCCGCACGACGCCATCGATGCGCGCGCGCACGAAGCCCTTCTGCGCCCATTCGGCAAGCTCCTTGCGGTACTCACCCTTGCGCTCGCGCACGACCGGCGCCAACAGCATCGCCTGGGTGCCGGCATAGCCTTCGAGCATGGCGTCCGTGATGCGATCGGGCGACCACGCTTCGATTGCCGCACCACACTCGGGGCAACTCGGGGTGCCCAGGCGCGACCACAGCAGTCGCAGGAAGTCCATGACTTCGGTCAGCGTGCCAACCGTCGAGCGGGCCGAATGGCTCGTCGACTTCTGGTCGATCGAGACCGTCGGCGACAGGCCCTCGACGAGGTCGACCTTGGGCTTCTCCATGCGGCCCAGGAACTGCCGCGCATACGAACTCAGGCTCTCGAGAAAACGCCGTTGCCCTTCCTGGTAGATCGTGTGGTAGGCGAGGCTCGACTTGCCCGACCCCGAGACCCCCGTGAACGTCGTCAGGCTGTCCCGCGGGAAGGTGAGGTCCACCCCCTTCAGGTTGTGTTCCCGTGCACCTTTCACCACCACGTATTCGGTGGCTTTGGCGGCGGGCGCTACGGGCGGCAGGGTCTCGCGGGAGTTCGTGGCCAAGCGTAGAACCCCGCAGCATAGCGTGTGGGTGGCCGATGGCCAGCCACCTGCGCCAGCCGAGTGCCGGAGCTTCTTCCGCGTGCATGGACCCCGCGGCCGGCCTAACCTGTCCGGATGCACACCGATGGTGACCGGCCCTTCGAATCCGAGGACGAAGACGAGGTAGTAGACCAGGAGCAGGACCTGCTCGTGGTGCTCAAACTCAGCAACCGCCTGATGGGCACCGCCCAGGAACGCATGGCGATCGAGGCGTTCGCCGACCAGCTCGAGGCCGCCGTCACCGAAGCCGGGGTTGGCGAGTACGACGGCGACGAACTCGGCGGTGGCGAGTGCATCCTGTTCTTCTGCGGCCCCGACATCGATCGGCTGCAGACGGTGCTGCATCCGTTCCTGAAGCGGTCACCGCTGTGCCGCGGTGGACACCTCGTGCGCATGGTCGACGATGCCGACGGCGAACCCCAACGCCAGCGCCTGCCGATCTGAGCATCCCGCGGCCAGAACCTGCGCGCGTCAGTTGCCGAAGCGCGCGCGCCCGGCGTTGCTCGAGACCGCGCCCACGGCGGTGCTGCTGGTCGGGTCGAGCCCCAGATACTGGTAATGCAGTGCAGCCCCAAGCCACGCGGTGTCGTTCGGCACGAGGTAGCTGCGCAAAGCGACGCCCGAGGCCGGCGCGACTCCATCGATGCCTTCGTCGCTGACGTAGAGGGAACAGCCCTGCAGGCCAAACGGCGTCAACGACGCCGGCAAGCTGCCGCCGCTCCACTGCGTGCTCGAGAACCCGATCAGGAACATGCCGAGCAGGCCTGGGGTCGTGTTCAGGTTGTTCACGCGCACGCTGAAGACCCGGCCGAGTTCTGGCACGCCGACGAAGGTCAGGTTCGGGACCCCGAACGAACCACCACAACCCTGCCCAAACGCCTCGAAGCTGCCCACCGTGTGCAACGCGAGCGCCTGCTGCCTCGCCGCGACCCAGTCGGCCCGCGGCGACGCGGTGCCGTAGTTGGCCCCGTTGCCGTTGCCGCAGCCCCCGTGCGTGTGCACGCCAATGACTTCGCCCGTCGCATCGAGCAGGATCGGCGAACCCGAATTGCCGCCCGTCGTATCGACGCGGTAGGCGAGCGCGTCGGGCGTCGCCGTCGCCACCCAGGTGCCGGCATGCGACTTCTGCATCTGGCTCGCGGTGGCGGACCCTGAGGTGCCGTTGCCGGTGCCGTAGCCAACGACGCGCAGGTCCCCCGTCACCACGGCGGGTGGATTCACGATCGTGTACCACGACCCCTGCGCCTGCCCCGGAAACAGCTGCGTATTGCTGTTGCGCAAGGCAGCCATCACCGACCAGTCCTGGCCAACCCCTTGGTCCAGGAACTGCAGGAACGGTCCCAGCGCGTACTGGTCATTGGGGTGCGCCGGCTGCGGCACGCCCGAAGGAGTCGAAGGCGGCGTATTGAAGTGCAGCAAGACGCCAGCCGTCGAACCACCGCTCATGCAGTGGCCCGCAGTGCCGACCGCGTATTCGGAGAACAACCACGCCGAGCACCCCGAACCAAGCCGGCAGGAGCGTGGGTCGGAGCTGAGTACCCGGTCGTCGACGAGGTCGCACAACGTGTCCTGGCCAGCCACCGCAAACGTCGTCGCGCGCGAGCCGTCGATCCAGATCCGGTTGCCTTGCGTATTGGGCCCGGCCCACAGCTCCACGCGCACGGTCGGACCAGCAAACTCGCAGGACCAACCCGAGTAGTCGCGCAGGCTCAGTGCATCGTGCCACTGCACGAAACCTGGCCGCGCCAGTTCGGCGATGCGCACGCGGCTGCCTTCCGGCAGGTTGCTGTCGCGGAGGTGCACCTGCAGCCAGTCCGTTCCGGGCGCGGCGCCCGTCGTAACGTCCTGACTCCAGAGCATCTGGGGCTGTGCGGTGCGGTTGGTCAGGTACCCGGAGTCATACGCATGGTGCGCATGGCTCACCGGATAGGAAATGTCTTGGGCGGCGACGGTGGTGACGACGCCGACACCGATGGCGAGGTGGCGGAGCATGGCTTCTGAGGTGGCGAGAAACGAGACCCTTACGCTACCAGCCTTTACGCACTTTGGCCGGCCAATGGCTCACCAAGATTGCAGCAATCCCTGCCGCATGCGGTCAACCGCGCGCGGCTTTCGCCCGGGTGCTTCAGCGAGGCGCGTTCCTGGTGCCCACGTGGCGCAGCAATGTATCGTGCAGCAGGCCATTGCTCGCGAGCACCTGGCCACCGTGCAGCCAGTCCTGCCCACCCGCGAGGTCGGTGACCCGCCCACCTGCTTCGGCCACGACGACCGCGCCGGCAGCGACGTCATACGGGGCCAGGTACAACTCCCAGTACCCGTCGTAGGTGCCACAGGCCGTGTAGCAGAGATCCAGTTCGGCGGAACCGAGGCGGCGCAGGTCGCGGCAATGCGGCAGAACGGCGGCGAGCCGCGCTGAGTTGTCGTCGCGACCGGGTTCGTTGCGATTGTAGGAGAAGCCCGTGGCGAGCAATGCGTCCGCGAGTTCGCCCGTGCGCGACACGCGCAGGGCAACTGGCGCCCCCTCGCCGCGCCGGCGCTGCGCGCCGAGCCCGCGAGCCGCGGCGAAGGTCTCGCCCAGAGCTGGCGCATGCACCACGCCCACCACTGGCTCGTCGCGGTACGCCAGCGCAATCGCCACCGCGAAGAACGGTAGCCCGTGCACGAAGTTGGTGGTGCCGTCGAGCGGGTCGATGATCCACGTCCAATCGGCAGTTTTGCTGGCTTTGCCCTGCGTCGTGAGCACGCCCTCTTCGGCGAGCACGGCGTGGTCAGGGAACGCCGCCAAGAGGCCACTGACGATGCCGTGTTCGGCGGCGCGATCGGCGGCGGTCACGAGTTCGCGCCGGCGGCCCTTGCTCTCGACGGTGCTCGCGGCCGAAGCCGAATGCTGCATCAGCGTACGACCCGCCGCCATCGCGAGCTTCGTGGCGCAATCCCGGAACCCCGCGAGATCGACGCCAGCCGGGATCATCGTTCGGCCCCGAGTTTGTCGATGGCCGCGACGATCTTCTCCTGCAGTTCCTTCAAGTCCTTGTTGAAGCCGTCCTTCTTCGGGTCGTAGTTCATGAGGATCGAGAACCAGCGCACGCTGCCATCGCGCCGCTCGACCAGCCCCGACAACGCCGACGCACCGCGAATCCAACCGGTCTTGGCGTGCACGCGGCCGACGAGGTCGGTGTGCTCAAACCGGCCTTCGAGCGTGCCGGTCCGGCCGGCGATCGGCAACGCATCGCGCAACACCTTGCCGCCGTGCCCACGCTGGACCGCGGACAGCGCCGCCACCAACATCGCCGGCGTCACGCGACTGTTCTTCGACAACCCCGAACCGTCCTGCAGCACCACCCCTTCGGGAATGCTCCCGAGCAGCACCTTGAGCTGGGCATGCATGGCCTGAAGCCCACCCGCAAGGCTGCCGTCGCCGGCGGTGTGTTGGCCGAGCACGCGCACACACTGCTCGGCATCGAAGTTGGAAGAGTCCTCGAGCATGCGCAGGATCGCCGAGGCGATCGCCGTGCGATACTCGTGCACGACGCCATCGGCCGCGCTGACGGTCGCGCCCGGTTCGATCGTGATGCCGGCCCGCCCGAGCGCGCGCCGCAAGGCGGCGTCATACCAGGTCGCGGGATCCGCCGCCGCCGTGCGGATCGTGACCGGCGACGAACGGCGATAGAACTTGCCGCGCACCTGCACCAGCGTGCCCTGGTCGATAGCCCCGTACGTGGCCCCCTTCGCAGTGTTCACCATCTGCACGGAGTTGCGCACGGGCAGGTCGGTGAGCGGCGCGGCGATGTGCAGGTCCGCCGTGGCGCCCGACGATGCGGCGATCGCCACCGAGAAGGTGCCTTGTTCGAGCACGAACGGACCGGTCGGGGCGCAGTAGTAGGTGTAGAGCTGGTCCTGCGGCCAGGTGGCGGGCCGGTCTGGCCCGACGAACGTGCCGGCGTCGTAGTCGATGCCGCGCAGGGTCGTCACCTGCATCCGCTGCAGGGCCGCCGCCACCTCGCCAAAGATGACGTCCGGAGAATGGGCGGACCCGGTGATCCAGTTCGGATCGCCGCTCGCGGTGACCACGAGTCGCCCGGCGCGCAGCGCAAACCGGGTCACGAACGCATGATCGGCCCCCAGCCCCTGCAGTACCGCCGCCGCCGTCAGCACCTTCAGGTTGCTGGCGGGCGCGAACGCCTCGGTGGCTCGATGCCGAAACAGCACGTGCCCCTGGTCGTCGACGACGGCAACGCCAGTCCGCGCGCCCAGAGCCTCGGCGGCCTGGATCGCGCGTTCGAGTTCTTGCGCCGGCAGCGCCGCCAACCAACAACCGAGGACGATGGCCATCGAGAACCGCATGCTGGTCCCTTATCCGAAGAGAACGAGCGTCGCCAGTGCGACCTCGAATCGCTACCCTTCCAGCATGCTGCTCGTCGCCACGACACTCTCCCTGCTCGCGTTCGACGTCCCTCAAGAACCAAAGCCCCTTCGCGCCCTCGTCGTGAGCGGCGCCAACAACCACGACTGGCAGTGGACGACGCCCGAGATCGTGACCACGCTCACGGAAACCGGACGATTCCTCTGCGAAGTGACCGACGAGCCCGGCAAGACACTTGCCACCGCCAAAGAGCGCCACGCCCGCGGCGAACTCGACGTGATCGTGCTCAACTACAACGGCCCGCGCTGGGGCGAAGCCGCGGAGCAGGGTTTCCTTGCCGCCGTGCGCGCGGGCGCGGGCGTCACCGTCATCCACGCCGCCAACAATGCCTTCCCCGGCTGGCTCGAGTACGAGCAGATGGTCGGCCTGCTGTGGCGCGACGGCACCGGGCACGGGGCCTACCACCCGTTCGACGTGAATGTCGTCGATGCCTACCACCCGATCACCGAGGGCATGCGCGACCTGCGCATGCACCCCGATGAGCTCTACCACCGGCTCGTGCTCGGCCAGGGCGCCGAGTTCCGCGTGCTGCTGGCGGCCTACAGCGAACCGAAGACCGGCGGCACCGGGCGCTACGAACCGATGGCGACGGTGGCCTCGTTCGGCAAAGGTCGCGTGTTCCACACCCCGCTGGGCCACGTCTGGACCGGGGTGCCCGCGTCGCACGCCACCTGGTTTGATCCGCAGCTGCGCCGGCTCGTTGCCCGCGGCACCGAGTGGGCGGCGAGCGGCGCCGTCACCCTGGCTCCCGAACCACTCAACTGGCTCACCGAGGCCGAACGCGCCGAGGGGTTTGTGTCCTTGTTTGATGGGCGCAAGATCGAGGCCTTCCGCAGTTATCGCGGTGCCGCTCCGGCCCCGACGAGCTGGCGCGTGCGCGACGCGGCGATCGAACACGTCGCCGGCGGTGGCGGTGGCGACCTCGTGACCGAGGAGGAATACGGCGACTTCGACTTCCGCTTCTCGTTCCGCGTCGCGCCCAATGGCAATAGCGGCGTGATCTGGCACGTGCTCGAGACCGAGTCGGAAACCTACATGACGGGGCCGGAGTACCAGGTTCTCGACGACCTCGGCACCAAACCCGACGCCAAACCCTCGGCCGGCGCGCTCTACGACCTCGTGCCAGCAACCGGCAAGCAGGTGCGCCCCGCCGGCACGTGGAATGACGGCCGCATCGTCGTGCACAACGGCCGCGTGCAGCACTGGATCAACGGCCTCATGGTCGTCGACGTGCCCTGTCGCGGCGCGGAATGGGACGCCATGATCAAAGCGAGCAAGTTCCGCGATTGGCCGTTCGGCAAAGCCGAGAAGGGCCGCATCGCCCTGCAGGATCACGGCGATGAAGTCGCCTTCCGCAACCTCAGGATCCGCAGCCTGTGAACCGCCCGCCCTCTCCCTCGACGGTGCTGCTCGTCGAAGACGACGAGAGCTTGCGCAAGGTGCTCGGCAAGGAACTCGCGCGCATGGGCCATCAAGTGCACACGCGCGAGCACGCCAATGACCTGCCGGCCGTGCTGCAGAAGTGCGAACCCGACGTCGTGTTGCTCGACCTGCACCTGCCGGGTCTCGGCGGCATGGAAGCGCTCCGCCAGGTCGCCATGCAGGACCCCGAATTGCCGATCGTGGTCATGACCGGGCACGGCACCGTGGCGCTCGCCGTGCAGGCGATGCAGCACGGTGCGTTCGACTTCCTCACCAAGCCGGTGACCCTCGACCTGCTGCAACAGACCGTCGACCGCGCTAGCGCTCACGGACGCTTGCTGCGCGAGAACCTGCGCTTGCGCCGCGCGTCGGCCCACGCCTCCGCAAATGCCCTGCTGGTCACCAACCACAGCCTCTCGGCGCGCCGGCTCGACCAGCAGATCGCGCGCATCGCGAAGGCCAGCCAGAGTGTGCTCATCGCTGGCGAGAGTGGTTCGGGCAAAGAACTCGTCGCGCGGCGTCTGCACGCCGGCTCGGCGCGGCACGACCAGCCGTTCGTCGTCGTGCACTGCGGCGCGGTGCCGCGCCAGCTCATCGAAAGCGAGCTGTTCGGCCACGTGAAGGGCGCGTTCACCGGCGCCGAGCAGAAGCGCCTTGGTCTCTTCGAAGCCGCCGACGGCGGCACACTGTTCCTCGACGAAGTCGGCGAACTGCCGCTCGATCTGCAGCCGGCGTTGTTGCGGGCCGTGCAGTTCGGGGAGATCCGCTCGGTCGGCAGCGATCAGGTGCGCCACGTCGACGTGCGTCTCATCGCCGCCACCCACCGCGACCTGCGCGCGAAGGTGCAGGACGGCAGCTTCCGCGAAGACCTGTTCTACCGCCTCGCCGTGCTCGAGATCGCCGTGCCGCCCTTGCGCGAACGGCCCGAGGACGTCCGCGATCTGGCGAAGGCGTTCCTGGCGCGGGAGGCGCAGCGCGCCGAGCGAGCGCTCACCTTCGACGAGGCGGCCCTCGATCGCCTGCAGCAGCACACGTGGCCCGGCAACGTGCGCGAACTCGAGAACGCCATCGTGCGACTCGGCGTGCTCGTCGATGGTCCGCAGGTCACCGCCGCGGACATCGAAGCCCAGGTGTTCGGCTGGCGGACCAGGTCGACCTCGACCGGCGAGTTGCCGACCCTGGACCTGCACGAACTGGAGAGCCTCGCGATTCGCGCCGCCTTGCAGCGTTTCTCTGGCAACAAGCCCAAAGCCGCGGCAGCCCTCGGCATCGCGTTGAAGACGCTCTACAACAAGCTCAACGCGGCCGAAGAAGACAAGGAACCGACCGGGCCTGGCGACGGTTAGCCCCCGGGCCGCGCCACAGCGCTCTCGTCACTGCAGCACCCTCACCACTGCAGCAACAAGTACTCGCTGCAGAAGCCCGGCCCCATTGCGAGCATGATGCCGAGATCGCCGGGCTCGCCCGCGTTGGTGCGCAGCGTCGCCTCGAGGATCATGAGCACGGAAGCGCTCGACAGATTGCCGGCTTTCGCCAACGACTGCCAGCTGCAGCGCAGGTCCTCGTCGCGCAACGCCAGTCCCTCCTGGAGCCCCTGCAGCACCTTCGGACCACCCGGATGCGCAATCCACCGCTTCACGTCCCGGCGCGTGCGTCCGTGTGCCGCCAGGAACGCATCGACGTCAACCGGCACACGCTGCCGCGCGACTTCCGGCACTTCCGCCGAGAGTACGATGCGAAACCCGTGCGCGCCGATATTCCAGCCCATCACGTCCTGCGTGTCCGGGTAGAAGACCGAACGCGTAGCGAGCACCGCGGGGCCTTTCGCAGGCCGGTTCTTGCCAACGACCACCGCCGCCGCCGCACCATCGCCAAACAGGCCGATGCTGATGAGGTTGGCGACCGAACGATCCTCGCGCTGCAACGTCAACGAACAGAGTTCGACGGTGAGCACGACGGCGACTCCGTCGGGCTCGCCGCGCACGTAGTCGATCGCGCGCGACACCGCCGCGGCTCCGGCCACGCAGCCGAGGCCGAACATCGGCACACGCTTGCAGTCCGAGCGAAAGCCCAGCCGCTGCATGAGGCGAGCGTCGACCGACGGACTAGCGAGCCCGGTGACCGTCGAGAAGTAGATCGTATCGACTTCGTCGGGCCGGATGCCGGCGCGTTCGAGCGCCTGCCGCACCGCCCGTTCGCCGAGTACCAACGCGGCCTGCAGCCACGCCGCGTTGCACTTCGTGAAGTCGGTAAGTTCGGCGTAGGCCTCGAGCGGCAACGCGAGATACCGCCCGTCGATGCGGGTGTTGCTGTGCAAGGACCGCAACCGTGGCGCGAGGCGCGCATCCGGCATCGCCGCCACGAGGTATTCAGTCAGGGTCTGCTGGTCGTACCAATGATCAGGAAACGCAGTGCCAACGGCGGCGATCTTCAACGGCGGAGCCTCGGGAGGAAATACGGCACCGTCGCTCGATAAGCGCGGAAGCGGGCACCGTAGATCGCTTCCCATCGTAGTTCTTTGAAACGTGGACCGACCACACAGTAGATGGTCCAGCCCACCGTCAGCAACAACCAGTCAGCACTCCAAGAGGGTGCCGTCCAGAGCACGAGGGCAAAACCCAGGTAGATCGGTTGCCGGCAGGCGCGGAACAGGCCGCCGGTTGGCAGGTCGCCATAGACCGCGGCGCGGCCGCGCAGCAGCGCCCACCAGCCAATCGCGCCCGATTGCAGCCCAAGTCCGGAGTCCCAGAGGGCCTTGACCAGGAACAACCACGCCGCGGCAAACAACGCGTACTGCAGTGCGCCCGAGATGCCGCTCGGACTGTGCCAGACTTCCCCGGACGGCGTCCAGAGCCAGAAGGTCAACAGCAGCTGCAGCGAGCCGATCGCCACGTAGGTCGACGGCGCCAACGTGCGTCCGTGACCGACTGGCGACAGGCGCTGCAGCCAGCCGCGGCCCTTGCGACTCAGCAGCGTGGAATGCAGGATCGGGAACTGCAGCAGCAGTGCGAGATTGGCGACCCAGGCCCATCCGGATGGCAGGCGGCCAAAACCCTCCTGCAGCCCCCCGGCGAGACAGATCGCCATGGAACCAACCGCCAACGCGAACAGACCGTGGCACAAGACCGCCATCAGAAGGGCGGCCACCACGCGCAGGAAACTCTTCATGCACGACTCCGATAGAGCGCTGCGTAACCCACGGCGAGACTGCTCGTCTCGCGCAGCGCGATGGCCCCCGAACGCACGGTGGCCCACAGACGCGGCGCTTCGCCGATGCGGCGCACGAGCGACAGTCCACCTCGCTGCGCCAGCGCATCGACTTCGGCCGGTGGCACGAAACGGTGCCACTGGTGCGTGCCGCGCGGGATGTAACCAAGACCTTCGCCCAGCGTGATCGCCAGCAGGCGCGACCGCAGGGTCTTGTGGATCGTATTCACGAACAGGTACCCACCGGGGCGCAGCAATTCGCACGCGCCGAGAATCACCGCGGCGCGGTCATCGACATGTTCGAGCACATCAGCGAGCAGCACGAGGTCCGCGCGGCGCGCAGCGATCGGCGGCGCGGCGAGGTCCCCGCGCACGGCGTGGAACCGACCCGCGGGCTGCGCCAGCGCCTCCCGCAGGGCTCCAGAGGCGAGGTCGAGGCCAACGACGCGGGCTCCTTCGCGGGCCAAAGGCACCCCGAGCAGGCCCCCGCCGCAACCGAGATCGAGCACGACCTTGCCTGGCCACGGCCCAGGCACCCAACGCCGCAGCAGGTCGAGCCGGAACTCGCTCACGCTGCGCAGCGAGCCGAAGGCGCGGCAGGTGGGATCCCACCAACCGGCGCGGTCAAACAGTGGTTCGGCTTCGCCGGTCACCGCAGCGTCTCCGCGCGCAGCACGAGGCTGCCGTTCGGAGCCGTAATGCGCACGTGCCCGGGCGCCTGTTCGAGCGGCACCGGCTCCTTGCCGTCGAGTTCGAGGCCGGCCGCCAAAGAACGCCACGTGCCGCTGAGCGTCTGGAACGCCGACTGTCCATCGCTCTCGACCAGGGCCGCCGCCGTATAGGTGCCGTCGCCCTGGAACACGTAGTAGACCTTGCGCTGGGCGAGGGCCACTTCGCCCGTGATCAACACCGACTCATAGAGGCCAACGAGCGGCAGCGCCGGGGCGGGCGCAAATTGCAGCTCCGCGACCACGGGGGCGACGAGGCGCTGTTCGTGGGCGAGCACGTTGGAGCCGATGCAGCCACCGAACCCGAACAAGGGCCAGATCGCGACCAGCAAGCGCCAACCGCCGAAGGTGTGTTCCCGCTTCATCGGGCCCCTCCCACCTGCACGCGGGCGCGCAGCGCGATCCAGACCTTGACTTCGTCCTGCATCGTGATCGTGCCGCCGAGCTGGCTCGGCACCGGCACTTCGTAGTCGCTGAGCTTCAACGGCATCTGGCCTTCGATCTGCAGGCGCAGGCTGCTGTCGGTGGCGACCGTGATCGGCATGCTCACGTCGCGCGTCTTGCCGCGGATCGTCATGCGACCATGCAGGGTGCCGGCCGCGGTGCGCGCGCCGACGTCGACCTTGGTCGCCTCAAACTTGCCGAGCTCGAAGCGGATCTGGGCGTGGTGGGGCGCGTCGAGATACTCCCACATGTTGGTGTCGCGCCCGTCCACGCCGGTCTTCAGGGTGCCCGCTTCGCAGGTCACTTCGCCAGTCCAGGCGCCAGCCGGATCGTCGAAGTCCGCCACGAAACGGCCGGCGACCTTGCCGGTAACCCCGGTGAAATCGTGCAGCGTACTCTTCGCGTCGAAACCCACGCGGCAGAGATCGCTCAGCAGCGTGTAGGTCTGCGATTGGTCAAACTGGAACTTCGCCGCCGGCACCGAGAACGACAGGAACGAGCCCGCCTTGGCCGCCGCGGGCGTTTCCTTCGTGGGAGTCGGCTCGGGCCCGGCGGGGACGTTGCCGCCAACCGAAGGCTCTCCTGCCGGGTTCTGCCCCACTGGGTTCTGCCCAACCGGGTTTTCCCCTACGGGCGTTTGGCCCGGCGCCGGCTCGGTGGTCGGGCCCGCGGCAACGCCCGGCGACACGTCGGCTGCAGGCACGCGGTTGCCCGCCACCGGCAAGGAGCTGCGAAGCGCCGCCAGCTCGGCCTGCAGGCTCAGCAGCTGCGCGGCGGCGGCGCGCTCCGCCGCGTGTTGCTGCTGCAGGTGTTGCTGGGCCACCTCGCGCGCACTCGCCTGCAGCTCGGCATGCCGTGCCACCGCCCGTTCCTCCAACGCCGCGCCGAGGTGTTCGAAGTTGCCACCGAGCTGGCTGCGCAGTTCGCCGAGCTCGCGCTGCAACGTCTGCACATCATCGCGCAGCAAGGCGACCGGATCGGGCCCTGCCGCGGACGCTTCCGCTTGCAGCACGAGCGTGACGCGGTCCTTCACGAGCATCAAGGCACCGATGGCAACGGCCAAGAGCCCGAGCACGGCGGCGACGCCGATCCACTGCAGGAGTTTTCGGGGCATGGATTGCACCATGCAAGGCAGTATGCAAGCCGCGTACCGGACGAGGCAATGTGCAACTGACGGCATGCGAAGGGCCCCTTCGGGCCAACGCGCGGCGGCAGGGGTGTAGGTCCTGCAACCCGTATGCAGGACCTACAAACCCCAAGCCACCCTCGAACCGCTACTTCCCGGCAAAGGCCGCCCTGCACGCTTGCATCTGCCGGCGGCACGCAATGTGCTTTGCCATCTCATGCCGACCGCCCCCGGCCGCTCCTGGTTGCCGCTGCTGCTATGGCTCAGCCTATTGCTGCCAGTCACCGGTTGGCTGTTTCAGGCCCAGCTCGGCCAGAAGGTCGACCCGACCAACGCGGCCCTGAAGTCGCCTGACACGCCGGACGCGCAGAACCTGCAGGCGCTTGCCAACGTAGTCGGCAGCGACCAGGTCGTGCTGCTCGTCTTCGTCACGCCGGACGGCCTGCCGATGCTGTCGCGCGATGCCAACCTGCTCGACGAGATCCGCGCGACGCTGGCGAAGCGCGCCGACGTCGTGCAATGCCGTGCGCTGCCCGCGCCGGAACCCGACCTCGCCCTGCTCGCCACTTCTCTGCGCGGCGAGGATCTTGGCGCAATCGCGCAAGCGGTCGTCGCCGAGGCACGCAGTCGCTGCCCCGCGTCCCTGCGCCTGCTGGCGACGGGAGTGCCACTGCTCGAATCCACGCTTGCGGGGCTCGTGGCGGGTGAACGCCGC
The DNA here is from genome assembly GCA_020851075.1 of Planctomycetota bacterium. Taxonomy (GTDB): domain Bacteria; phylum Planctomycetota; class UBA1135; order UBA1135; family UBA2386; genus JADZDL01. The sequence continues at coordinate 16,807 of JADZDL010000028.1, forward strand.
ACCATCGTGCCGATGCTCGGCGTGGTGCTGTTCCTCGCCGCGTGGCTCCTGTACCGGAGCGCCGGCCTCGCCATCGCCACCCTGCTACCGGCCGTACTCGCCATCGTCTGGACCAGTGGCCTCGTCGCCGTGCTCGGTCACCCGTTGGACCCGATCGCAGCGCTCCTGGACCCGGTGCTGCTGACCATCGGCGTCGCCACGAGCGTTCACTTCGTGGAAGCCTGGCGCCGTGGCATCACGCTGCGTTTCGATGCGCCGTCCGCGAGCAACTTCGCAAGCACGGCCCAAGGCTCCCCCACCCTCTTGGCGACCGCGACCACGATGTTGGGCCTGCTGTCGCTCACCACGAGCCCAATCCCGGCCGTGGTCGACTTCGGGCTGCGCGCCGCCCTCGGCGTGGCGTTGGTGCACGCCTTCACGTTCACCCTGCTGCCAACCTGGCTCGCTCTGCAGCGCAGCGTGCGCCTGCCGCCGATCGCGATGGACACCTCCCCGGCACAGTCATGGCTGCGCCGCTTGCGCCAGCAACGGCTCACGATCCTCTGCGCAACCATGGCGATCACGGTGCTGGCCACGGTCGGACTACCGCGGCTGCACCCGGACAACGATCCGCTAGTGATGCTGCCTGCCACCGAACGCTGCCGCGTCGAGTACGACGAACTCGCCGCCCGCCTCGGCGGCGTCGAGGTGTTCCACCTGCTCGCGCCAGCGCGCAGCCCCGCGACCGATCCGGGCCGCCTACTGCCCTTCCTGGCCGCCATGCAGCAATTGCCCGGCATCGCTGGCCCCGCAGGTCCGGTCCTGCGCGGCCCCGAAGGCGATCTCGCCGCCCCCCTGCTGCTCCGACCGGGTGGCAGCAGCGGGCGGCAGGAGTTGTTTGTAGAGATCGAACGCAGCGCCGCGGTGCTTGGCCTCGATGGGCTGGTACCGGCAGGAGTATCGGTGCAGATCGCGCGCGACAGCGACGCACTCATGAAGAGTCTCGGTTGGAGCACCCTGGTGACACTGCTCCTGCTCGGCATTGGCATGTGCATCGGCCTGCGCTCGTGGCGCCTTGGCACCCTGGGCATCCTGACGAACATCCTGCCATGTGTGTGGATCTACGGCGCCATCGGTTGGTCGGGCCAACCGGTTTCCGTCGCCACGGGCATGATCGGCTGCACGATGCTCGGGCTCATCGTCGACAACACCCTGCATCTGCTGCATCAGTATCGCGAACTGCGCCACAGCGGCGACCGCGCCTTTGCCATGCGGATTGCACTCGACCGCGTCGGCCGGCCGATGTGGTTGTCGAGTGGCCTGCTGCTGCTTGGTTTTGCCACCACCGCCACGAGTCAGTTGCACACCACCCGCGAATTCTCGCTGCTCGCCTGCTCGACGATCCTCGTCGCGTTGTTTGCTTGCCTCGTGTTGTTGCCGCTGCTGGTCGTCGGCGACCAGCCGATTCCTGCGGGCACGCAAAGGACTGGCCATGAAGTGTGATGTTCTCGTGATCGGGGCAGGTCCCGCCGGCAGCACGCTGGCTCACCAGCTGGCGCGCCAGGGCTTCGAGGTGCGACTCGCCGACCGCAAAGCGTTCCCGCGCCACAAAGCCTGCGGGGAGTTCCTTAGCCCCCAATGCCTGCCCTACCTGCAGGACCTCGGCGTCGAAGCGGAGGTCCGCGCCATGGGGCCAATGCTCGTGCGCGGCATGCACCTGAACGGTTACGGGCAGGCAGCCACGGGGCGTTTCCGCCAGTTGCCGGCGGCCACCACGCCGCAGCTCGCCGGCTTTGGCATCCGCCGCGAGCGCTTCGACGAACTGCTGCGCGCCGCCAGCGAACGCGCCGGGGCAGTGTGGATGCCACGGCACGAGTTCGTGGCCTTGCGGCGCGCGAACGACGGCCGCGTCATCGGCGCCCAGTTGCGCGATGCGGGCGGCGCGCTCATCGACTGCGAGGCACGGTGGGTCATCGGCGCGGACGGCGTACACAGCCGTGTGGCTCGCGATCTCTCGGTGCAACGGCGCGTCGCGTGGCTGGATCAGTTTGCGCTCGTGACGCACTTCCGGGGCGTTACCGCCGACCCTTGCGCCGAAGTGCACCTGCTGCCAGGTGGCTTCTTCGCCGCCACCACCGTCGATGAAGACCTCTTCAGCGTGAACCTCGTGGTGCCGCGCCGTTCGCTGCGCGAACGCTCTGCTGCCGATTGGGATGCGTTCGTCGCCAGCCACTTCGAGGGCGCGCCGCTCCTGGCTGAGCGGCTGGCGCATGCCGAACGGGTGGCGCCATGGCGCGGCATCGGGCCATTCGCCCATACGACACGCGCGCAGACCTTCCCCGGCGCCGCCCTCGTTGGCGACGCGAGCGGCTACGTCGACCCGCTGACCGGCGAAGGCATCTACTTCGCGCTGTTTGGCGCCCGCGCGCTCGGCGAAGCGCTCGCCGCCGCCTTGGCGCAACCTGGCAAGAGCGAGAATGCCATGGCCACCTACCGGCAAGCCCGCCGGCGCGAACTGGTGCCGCGCATGCGCGCGTCGAGCCTGCTGCAGCGCGCGCTTCGCCACCCGTGGCTGGTGCGCGCGTTCCTCAAACGCGCCGCGAGCTGGCCAGCACTCGCCGACCTCATCGTCACGCTGTCGGGCGACACCATCCACCCGCGCGACCTGCTGCGGCCTTCGTTCTGGCGGGCGTTCCGCGCTGCGGAGGTTGCGTGAGCCGGCGTCACCACCTGGCACGCATCTGGGTGCCCCTGGCGCTGGCCGGGACCCTATTTGCGTTGCGCGAAGGCCGCATCCAGCCGCCGCCGGTGCCCGCCCCCGAAGTCCGCGCGACGGAATTGCCGATTCCGCAGGGTTCGGCCCAGCCCAAGCGCAAAGAGACCTACGAACTCGACCCGGCGAAGTCGTGCATCCGGTTCTTCGTCGAGGGCACCAGCCGCGACTTCCTGCTCACGTGTTCCGTGATGAGCGGCACGCTGCAACTGCATCCCGACCCGACCCAGAGCCATTTCGAGCTGCGCATCGACCTCGGTAGCCTCAGCCCCCAGCAAGGCGCCGACGCAAGCGAAACCGAAAGCAACCTGCAGCACCTGCTCGGCGTTCATCGCGGCAGCGAGATCGTCTACCGCGGCACCCTGCTGTCGGCCGCGACCTCGCCGTTGCCGTCGCTGCACTTGCTGCTCTGGCAAGGCACCCTGCGAGTTCACGATCGCGCCCTGCGCCAGCCGATGGCACTATGGCAGACCACCCTGCCCGGCCAGCCACTTCGCCTGCAAGGGCATGGCACCGTCGGCACGGACGGCTACGGTCTGCCCCGCCGTTCCTGGTTTGGCCTCCTCGAAGAACGTCATGCGGTCACCCTTGGACTCGACCTTGCCTGGAAACGACGCCCCGCTCGCTGAGCCCGAAGCCCGGCCTCCCCGCCGTTCGCTGCGGCGCTCGGTGATGCTCGCGTTCGTCCCGATCTGCCTCGTGGTGAGCGCCGGCATCTTCGCGGTCCTGCTGGATGCTCGCCGTGTGCATGGCGAACTGCAGCGCCTGTTTGAGGAACTGCGCGAAGTCGCCCTCACGCGCTCCCTGCTCGACGAACTGCACGGCTTTGAGCAATGGGTCGAAGCCATGCCCGCGGCGCGCGCGTCCACCGATCCACTCGTGCTCCAGGATCTCCACCACCACTACGAGGCCGCCCGCGCCACCTTCGTGCGGTTCACGGTCACCGACGATCCTTCGTTGGCCGCGCATGACGCCGAGGAACGCAGCCTGCTGCAGAGCATCGACGAGACGCTGGCCGGCCTCGGCCGCCACCTCGAGACCAACGAACCGATCGGCAAACTGCAGGAACCACTGACCATCGCGCTGCGCAGCGCGTCGATCCTCGCCCACACCGTCGACTCGGAAAGCCGCGAGATCGGCAACGAGCTGGACCAGCACACGACCAACCTGAGCCAGTTCCTGTTGCTGCTCGGCGTTGGCAGCCTGGCGACGCTGGGCTGGTTGGCAGTGTTCCTGCTGCGTCGTGTGCTGGTCCCGGTTCGCGACCTGCGCCGCAGTGCGCTCGCCCTTGGCCGCGGCCAACTCGACGTCGAACTGCCGGTGCGCCATGCCGACGAACTCGGCGAACTCGCCACCACCTTCGTCGCGATGGCCACGCAGTTGCGCGAGAAGAGCGAAGAACTCGAACAACGCGTCGAAGCACGTTCGCGCGAGGTGCTGCGCACGGCCCGCCTGGCCGAACTCGGCACGCTGGCGGCTGGCATCGCCCACGAGATCAACACACCGCTCGCGAGCATCGCCACCTGCGCCGAAGGCTTGTTGCGAACCTCTGGCAAAGACAAGGCCGACAACACCGACGCCGACCACGTACGCGAGTATCTGGAGATCATCCGCAAGGAGGCCATGCGCACCCGCGACATCACGGCGCGCCTGCTTGGATTTGCCCGCCACGACCAGGGGCGCCGCGCGCCCCTCGTGATCGGCACGGAATTGCGCGAGGTGGCCCCGATGTTCACCCACCAGTACGCCGACGCCGGCGTGCGGCTGGAGCTCTTCACCGACCCCACCGAACCCACGGTCCTCGGCGACGCCGCCGAATGGCGTCAGGTGCTGTTCAACCTGCTGCGCAACGCGCTGGACGCCAGCACGCGCGGCGGGTCCGTGCAGGTGCGCTGTACGGGCCACCCCGACCGCGTCGAGTTGTCGGTCAGCGACACCGGGCAAGGCATCGCGAACGAGGACATGGAGCGCATCTTCGAACCGTTCTTCACGACCAAGGCGAAGAACCAGGGCACCGGCCTCGGCCTCGCCATCGTGCACCGCATCGTCACGAGCCACGGCGGCCGCATCACCGCCCACAACCGCGCCGAAGGCGGCGCCGAGTTCGTCGTGCGCGTGCCCCGCGCCGCGCCCGGACTGTAGACGGCCCGCGGCTCAACGCCCGCGATTGCGCGCCATCAACAGACGCAGGTTGGGATCGATCGTGTAGTCGTCGTCGCCGATCTTCACCTTGGCGAGGCCGCCTGGCATCGGCACGCGCACGATCTCGCCGTGCAGGAGCACCGGCACCGCGAGGTGGAATGGCAGGTCCCCAGGCGTCTCCCATTGCAACTCGAGCACCCCGTCCTTCTTCTCCACGCGCAGTTTCGGCAACCGCGGCTGGCGCAAGTACACATCGAAGAACCAGTGCATGTCTTCGTTGGCGAGCCGGCTGCACAGCGCAATGAACTCCTCCGTGTCGACCAACCGGCACTGCGAACCGTCCGTCGCCTGCCGCGCCGCCGCCGTCGGGTAACAGAACTCGCGCAACGCCTGGAAGAACTTCTCCTCGCCGAGCTCCCAGCGCAGCGTGTGCAGGATCCAGCTGCCCTTGGCGTAGAGGTCGTTGCCGCCGCCGCCAAAGTAGATCTCGAAGCTGTTCTTCGGCTCGCGCGGCGCCACCGGCGACCGGTTCAGCGGTCGCGCCTTGCTCATCTCGTTGCGGTACTCCTTCTCGCCAAACCGCCGCTCGCGGTACAGCGCCTGCATGTAGGTGCCAAACCCCTCATGCAGCCACAGATCCTGCCAATTGCGGCAGGTGACGAGGTTGCCCCACCATTCGTGCGACAGTTCGTGGAGATGCAGCCAGTCGTACTGCTCATCGTTCCAGTGGTTGCCGTAGGCCAGGATCGTCTGGTGCTCCATGCCGAGGTGCGGCGTCTCCGCGACCCCATACTTCTCGGCCCGGAACGGGTAGGGCCCGAGCAGCTCCTCGAAGAAGCGCACGTGGTCGAGAAACTGCGGTAAGCAGCGTTTGGCCTTCGTCACGCTCTCCGGCAACACGAAAAACTGCACGGGCATCTTCGTGCCGTCGATGCAGCGAAAGCTGTCCTGCAGCACCACGTAGGGCGCGATATTCAGCGCCACGCAGTAGTTGTTGATCGGCGAACGCACCTGCCAATGGAACGTCGCCAACTGCCCAGCCACCTGCGGTTCGCCCTGCTGGGTGCCGTTGCTTGCCACGATGAGGCCCTTCGGCACCGTGATGAACAGGTCGAGGCCCTCGGGCTTGTCCGACAGCTGATCCTTGCACGGCCACCACAGGTCGGCACCTTCGCCTTGACAACTCGTGGCGATCCAGGGCACCCCCGCCTTCGTCGTCTGCCACGTAAAGCCGCCGTTCCACGGCGGGTTCAACGCCTCGTGCGGAACACCACCGTAGTGCACGACGACCACGGCCTCGGCATCGACCTTCGACGCCTGCGCGGGTCGAATCAGGATGCGGCCGTCGGTGTGTTCGAAGCGAGCGGCCGCGCCATCGACCTGCACGCTGCGCACGGTGAGCGCCGGATCGAGGTCCATGGCCAGCTGCTCGGTGCTGGCGAGGATCTTCGCGCGCATCGTCACCGAGCCTTCGATCGACTTCTGTACTGGGTCCACGGCGAGCCGCAGCGTGTAGTGCAGTACGTCGTAGCAAGCTTGCTCGGGGATCAGCTCGCGCCCGGACACGTTGCGTTTGCCCTGAGCTGGGGTGCCCTGACCAGGCATGCCGAAGCCCACGAGTGCCAACGGTGCGAACAGAAGCGAGGTCAGGCGAAGGCTCATGGAGGCGCCCGATGCTACGCCGACGGCCTCCCCCAACGACAGGGCAACCCCGGTCGCGATGCTCCCGGGCCGAAGGGAGTACTTGCCGGACCTAGGGGCGGTGCCGGCCGGCATCCGCCCATACCATCGCTAGTTCTCGCTTGCCCTACGCGAGCCGTTGGCTAGCCTTTCTGGCGGTTGCGGTCGGAGGGACTGCGGTAACCGCCGGTTTCACGACTGCTCTTTCCAAGGTATCAACACCATGCGTAAGCTCGTTGCCTCCGTCGCGGTCTGCGTGGCCGCGTTCTCCCTCACCTCCTGCTTGGCCGGTCCGCACCAGCTCCGTCGCTCGGTGGACGACTGGGATCAGAAGATGTACGTCAACAGCCCCTGGCTGGACGCCGTCCTCTGGGTCGTGCCGGTGTTCCAGATCTGTGGCTTCGGCGCCTCGATCGGCGACTTCTTCGTGGGCGATGCCTACGCCTTCTGGTTCCACGACGCGTGGGACGGCAAGGGCACGGGCTTCAAGCACGCGGAAACCGCCCCGACGGACGGCTATGTCAATAGCTTCCTCGGCGAAGGCGGCTTCATGAAGGTCAGCAAGTAGGACTTTCCGAGAGCGCCGCAGCGGACTCGTTCGCTGCGGCGCTTTCATGTACGGGAAGAAACCACGCACGGGAAGGAACCACGCGCCCGTCACGCGATCGCCAACGAGGCAACTGGCTGGCCGCTACGGGGCCGTGCCGCGCGTCCAGTCGAGCAGTTCGAACGTAGTGCTGTCCTGGATCTGGCGAACGTCGTAACCAATCGACGGGGCGTACCAGAGCACCAGCGTACGATCGAGGAACTGCTCCTTGGTGCCCAGCAACGCCGTGCGTCGCACGATGCGCAGGGCCGGGAACGTGCCCGCGGGAACCACGACGGTGTCCAGTGCCTCGACCACGTACGTGGCCTCGATGTTCAGCAACTGACCGGCAGCGGTCCTGTCGGCAAACTCGCAACGCCACTTCTTGCCGACCCACAGCGGCCAGTGGTACCGCACATCGACCGGACTGAAGAGGTGCAGGGCATCCTGCCCTTCGGCGGGCCACTCCCCGAGGTTGCCAAGGTCCAGGTCGCGGCGCAGCCGATGCCCGGCATCATCGACGATCGTCGATCCTTGCTCCGTCACCTCCAACACCCGGAAACGGACCTTGGTCTGCCCACCCCGCAATAGCGTGTAGGTGTCCCCCGCACGCACTTCCGGGCGATTCCAGACCTCGACTCCGGCCGGCGGCACGGGATCCAACGCGACGAGCCCACGACCTGCACCTTCTGGCATCGTCGGGGTCGAACTGCATCCTGCGGCCAACGCGCACAGGCTCAGCAACACGGCAGCGGGAACTTGACGCATGCCGAGAAGGATGCAGGCAGGCGCGGTCGGAAGCCAGCGGAGACCAGCAGTACAACCCTCTCGCCAGCCGCCCGCCCGCGTTCAGCGCACGAGGAAGTTGCGCCCGCTGCGCACGCGATCGCGCCAATACTCAAGCAGGTCGTACATCGTCGTCTCAAACGAGATGCGCGGTTCCCAGCCCGTGTGGGTGCGGAACTTCGTCGTATCCGGCACCTGCAGGTCCGCATCGATGGGCCGCAGCCGTTCGGGGTCGGTGACGACTTCGATATCGTCGCGCACCGACAAGGACAGCAGGTGCTGCAGCATGTCGCGCACGGTGCACGAGTAGTCCCCACCGATATTGTAGTAGGCGCCGGGCGTCGGATTCACGGTCACCAGCATGTGGTACGCACGCACGGCATCGCGCACGTCGGCCCACGTTCGCATCGAGTCGAGGTTGCCCGTGCGCAGCACCGGCTCGATCCGCCCCTCTTCGATCAAGGCGATCTGCTTCGCGAACGTCGACTCCGCAAACACGTCCCCGCGCCGCGGCCCGGTGTGCGTGAACATGCGCGTCGTCATCACGCACATGCCATAAGCCTCGGCGTAGAAGCGGCCGACGAGGTCGGTGCCGACCTTGCTGATCGCGTACGGCGACGCCGGGTGGAACGGTCGATCTTCGTGGATCGGCAGCAGGTGGCTCGGCACGCGGCCAAACACCTCGGACGACGCGCACACGTGCACGATCGGCGCCCGATCGCCGCAGCGGATCGCTTCGAGCAGCGCCGCAGTGCCCAGGATGTTGGTCTGCAGCGTCTCGAGCGGCGCGTCGAAGCTGGTCTTCGGGTAACTCTGCGCGGCGAGGTGGAACACATAGTCCGGCTGCACGGCCCCGATCGCCTTCTGCAGCGACGGATGGTCGTTGAGATCGCCGTAGACGACGCCGAGGCGGTCCTTCTGGTTGATGCGCGGCAGCAGGTGGTCGACGTTCGCGAGATCGTCGTTCCAACGGATGAGGCCGTGCACGTCCCAATCGGTGTGCTCGAGCAGGTAGTCGGCGAGGTGGCTGCCCACCATGCCGGAGAAACCCGTGATCAGGGCCCTAGGACGCCGTGACATAAGTCCCCTTCTGGTCGCGGGCACTGAGGATCGGATCGGGGATCGGCCACGCAAATCCCCACTCCGGATCATCCCACCGGATCGTGAACTGGCGGCCCGGCACGAAGTGCGTGTCCTGCTTGTACCAGTAGACGAGCGGCCCCTTCACGGCGAGCACCGAGTTGCCGATGCCCTTCGGAATCAGCAGCTGGTGCCGATTCTCGCCACTCAGCGTGAACGCCTGCCACTGCCGGTAGGTCGGCGACTCCGGGCGGTTGTCGGCGAGCAGCGCGTAACCTTCGCCGTGCAGCACGGAGACGAGCTTGGTGGTCGCCCAGTCGCCGTGCAACCCGCGCAAGACGCGTTCGTGCGAGATCGAAATGTCGTCCTGCACGAACTGCAGGTCGCCGCAGGCAGCGCGGTACTTCTCGGCATCGAAGATCTCGCAGTAGCTACCGCGGTGGTCTACGAAGGCGTCGGGCACGATGAGTTGGACGCCGTGGAGTTGGGTGGGCTCGATCCTCATACCCCGGTGCTATCGGCGGTTCTGGGCCCTGGCTTGAGGTTCTGCTGTTCTCACGGGCGTCGCCCAAGTCCCTTGCCACGCACTGCTTGCTCCACATAAGTGTTGCCAGGTCGGCACTCCGTTGGTTGTCGGCACGCACGCCCAATGCTCGGCGCAAGCGGCGAACTCGCTCGCGCCGGCGTGGCCCGTTGCCTCAGCCGGCTCGCACCACGAAGCGGTCCCTGGTACCGTGCGCGTCGAGCGGCTCTTCCGAGTTTCCAGCCATGAGTCACACGCCAGCCAGGAGTTCACGTTTCCCATGGGCAACCGTGTGCTGCGCACGGGGAGGGTGCTAACCCAATGCGCCAAGCGCTGATCTGGTCGCTCGCCTGCTGCGGCATTGCCCTTGCATGGTGGCTCTTCGCAAGCAACAACACGGCAACCGACCAGAATCCCCAAGGGACCTATCACGCAGCCGTCCCTGACCCTTCTCTCACCGATCGCTCGGCATTGCCCGCCGCGGAAGAACCAGCCAACCGTTCCCAGGTCGCCGCCCACCCACTTCCGGGTGCGACCACCGAGCAATCCAAGGGCGGAGAGGCAGATCCAAACCCAGCCCCGGAGATCCCGACGTCCTCTGACCCGATGACGTACTTGGGTCAAACCATCCGCGGATTGCCCATCTATCGGTCCGAGACGCCAAAGTTCGAACTGAACTCGAGCTCGGCAGCTCGGGACGACCGACTCAACCCCATGAAGAAGGTCCTCACTGCCGAGGACGCGAAACGGCTCGACCAGTCCCTGGAGTCATCGAATGCCGCCATTGCGGACATCTCGGACAGGGAATGGAAGAAGCGGGGTGAAGCCTACCTGGCAGCCCTGGAGCGCGGGGATGTAGTGCGCTCGGTCGATGCGTCCGATGCGTCCACAACGGAGGCGAAGAGGGACTTCACGCATCAAGCCACGCTGCAGCAGCAGTTGCGAGATCTCCAGAACACGTACACCGGCGGTTTCGTACACATGGTGGTTGCTGGTCCTCCCACGCCTGCAGACAAGTACGCCAAGTACATCGTGTACCTGCATCGCTCCTCGGCTCCGGACGTATTTGCCTTGAAGGACGAAGGGGATCGCCTGCGACAGCAGCGAGCGGACATGGTCCGCAATTTCCTAGCCGGCTTGAGGTAGACGTCCAAAGGGCGCCCGCGACGGGCCCGTGGATTGGAGTCCGGCAGTCTCTTGGGCGATCGCTCCATGCCCACCGCCGGCCCGACTTGCACTCCAGACGATATTTCGATATGTATCGAACTATGCGAACGAACGAGGCCGTGGCCGCCCTGGCGGCTCTTGCCCAGGAATCCCGCCTGCAGGTCTGGAGCCTGCTCGTGCGCCATGGGGAAGCCGGCCTGCTCGCGGGCGAGATCGCCCAGGCGCTCGGGGCGCTGCCTTCGACCCTGTCCTTCCATCTGCGCGACCTCTGCGCCGCCGGGCTGCTCCAGGCCCACCGCAGCGGCCGTTCGATCCGCTACTCGGTCGTGCCCGAGGTCTGGCGGCAGCTGCTGTGGCACCTTGGTGAAGACTGCTGCCAAGGGCGCGAGGCCCTGTGCACCTCGCCGAGCGCCCGCATCGACGCACTGCAGACCGGGGCTGTACCGGGCCCCTCGCGACCGCGCGTGCTGTTCTTGTGTTCGCAGAACTCGGCGCGCAGCCAGCTGGCCGAGGCGCTGCTGCGGCATCACGCTGGCGACCGGTTTGTTGTCTCGAGTGCGGGCGTGCGCCCGGCGCGCCTGCACCCGCTGACCAGGACGGTGCTCGCCGAAGGAGGCATCTCCACCCAGGGTCTGCGCAGCAAGGACCTCGGCGAACTGCTCGGCAAGCAGGGCTTCGACCACGCGTTCGTGGTCTGCCCAGACGCCCAGGTCGACTGCCCCAACCTGCCGCGCCTCGCGCCGGACCAGCAGTTCTGGCCGTTCCCGGATCCGGCGGCGGTGATGGGCACCAAAGCGCAGCGACTGCAAGCCTTCCGCGAGGTGCGCTCGGCGATCGATGCGCGGCTGCGCCTCTGGTTGCGCACGGACTTGCGCAGCGAGCCGTGCTCCTTGGAACCCCTACCTGCCAAATCTCCAAAATGAAGATCGCCATCAACGGCCTCGGCCGCATGGGTCGTCTGTTCCTTCGCGCCGCCACCGATCGTGGTCTCGACATCGTCGCCTGCAACGAACCGAAGGGCACGATCGAGAACCTCGCACTCGGCCTCGAGTTCGACTCGGTGCAAGGGCGCTGGCGCACCCCCGTGACCCACGAAGGACGCAATCTCCGGATCGGCGAACGCCTGGTGCCGCTGCTGCAGACCACGGCCTGGGACACCCTGCCGTGGCGCGAGTCAGGGGTCGACCTCGTCGCCGAATGCAGCGGCAAGGCCAAGAACGTGGCTGCCCTGGCGCCGCTGCTCGCCGCTGGCGCACCGCGCATCCTCGTGAGCAACCCCGTGCCGGAGGTCCCCAATCTGGTGTTTGGCGTCAATCACAGCAACGTCGACTTCGCGCGCGAACGCATCGTGACCGCCGCGTCGTGCACGACCAATTGCCTCGCGCCGATCGTGCGTGTGCTGCACGACGGCCTCGGCATCGTGCGCGGGCTGGTGACGACCATCCACGATCCGACCAATACGCAGACCGTCACCGACCGCGCCGATAGCGACCCGCGCCGGGGCCGCGCGGCTTTGACCAACCTGATCCCCACGTCGACCAATTCGGCGACTGCGGTAGCCCTCATCGTGCCCGAGTTGCGCGGCAAACTCGACAGCATCGCCGTGCGTGCGCCCGTGCTGAACGCGTCGCTGACCGATTGTGCGTTCCAGGTGGCAAGGTCCACCACCGTGGAGGAAGTGAACGCGCTGTTGCGTGCGGCGGCCGAGACTGGCCCTTTGCAGGGCATTCTCGGGTTTGAGACGCGGCCGCTCGTCAGTTCGGACTTCGTGCACGATGCCCGCAGCGCCATCGTCGATGCGCAGTGTACGCGCGTCGTCGACCAGCAACTCGTCAAGGTCATGGCCTGGTACGACAACGAGTGGGGTTATGTAAACCGAATGGTTGACCTTGCGCTCTGCTTTGCGAAGGCACGCGCGTGACCGAGGCGCAGGTCCGGCGCGGGCTCCTGCTCGTCACGTTGTGCTACTGCATGTTCATGCTCAGCGATGGGGCGCTGCGCATGCTCGTGCTGCTGCACCTGCATGAGAACGGGCAGACGCCGTTCGCGTTGGCGCTCCTGCTGCTCCCCTACGAAGCGGCCGGCGTCGTGACGAACCTGCTCGGCGGCTGGCTCGGTGGCCGCTTCGGCCAGAAGCCGGTTCTGCTCACGGGGCTCGCCCTGCAGGGGCTCGCGTGCCTGCTGCTGTCCGTCGACGGGGCCTGGCTCACCTTGCCCTACGTGATGGGAACCCAAGTGCTGTCGGGCATCGCCAAGGACCTCGCCAAGACCGCCGCGAAGAGCTACGTGCGTGTGTTGGCACCCACCGCGGCGTCCGGAACACTGTTTCGGGTCATCGCGGGCATGACCGGCAGCAAGAATGCGATGAAGGGTCTCGGCTTCTTCGCGGGTGGCGCGTTGCTGGCCAGCGCTGGTTTCCGCGGCACCAACGTCGCCCTTGCGGTCCTGCTGCTCGTGATCTTGGTCCTGGCGGCCCGCACGTTGCCAGGCACCGCGCCGCGCGCTCGCGCCGCCCTGTCCGCCGTGCTGTTGCACGCGGCGCCAATCCACTGGCTCGCGGTCGCGCGGTTGTTCTTGTTCGGCTCGCGCGACGTGTGGTTTGCCGTGGCGCTGCCGCTGTTCCTCGCCTCCTCGTGGGGCCTCGGTTCGGCCGCAGTCGGCGGGTTCCTGGCGGTCTGGGTGATGGGCTACGGAGTGGTGCAAGCTATGGCGCCGAAACTCGTGCGCGCGCACGACCTTCGCCGCGGCACCTACCTCGCGTTCGCGACCACCCTCACGCTGCTTGCGCCGCTCGCCATCACCGGGCTTGCGTTGCAAGGTTCCCAACCGAATGGCTGGGTGCTCGCGGGACTCCTGCTCTATGGCGGCGTGTTCGCAGTGACGAGCAGCCTGCACAGTTGGCTCGTCGTCGCCATGGCGGGCGCGGAAAGCACGGCGGAGCGCGTCGGCTTCTACTACGCGGCCAACGCGCTGGGACGACTTGCGGGCACTTTGGCCTCGGGCTGGTTGTTTGGCAGCTACGCGAGCGCCAGCGACGGCCTTCTCGCCACCGTTCTGGCCGCCGGCGGCGCCGTCGTCATCGCTGCGTTGGCGCTGCTGCCGACCGCGCGGCTCGCGAGATCGTCGTAGATCGACAGCAGGTCGACACAGAACGCATGGAGCCCGCGCGGTGCCACGATGGCGCGCTGCATGCGACCAAGCAGGCCTGGATCGCGGCGGAACGCCCGCAGGCACTCCGTGAGTTCCTGGACGTTGCCCGGCGAGAACAGGAAGCCGTTCGTGCCGTGTTCCACGAAGTCCGGGATGCCGCCGATGCGGCTGCCGATCACCGGGCAACGCGCCGCGAGCGCTTCGCCGACCACCATGGGGCCGATCTCTTCGACAAGGGAAGGCACCACGACCACGTCGAGCGCACCGAGCAGTTGCGGCAAGGCCGCGTAGGCATAGGCGCCGTACAGGTGCACTCGCTGCTTCGGGTCGATCGTGCGCAGATACTGGGCGTAATCGCGCTGTTGCTCGCCGAGCACCACGCATTCCACTTCGCCGGGCGAGAACGCCTGCAGGGCCGCAGTCAGGATGTGCACACCCTTGTGCGGCATCACCGAGCCGAGGAACCCGACGCGCAGCGGGCGTGCAAGCGGATCGACGATCTTGCGTTGGTTGCCTGTCCGCTGCCACAGCAGGTCGTTGCCGGGCGCCTCCTGGCGCAGAATGCGGATCCTGCCCGCGTCGAAGCCATTCGCCAAGTAGAGGTCGCGCATGCGTGAAGAACTGCACAGATGCACGTCGATGTGCTCGCCAAGAAGCGTGCGTGCACTCGCTTGGCGGCTGGCATAGGCCGCGGCCTTGTCCGGTTCCCGCACGCAGGTCGCACACTTGCTGCCATCTTCGCTGGGGCCAGAACACGCACCGAGCCGCTCGTCGAGCAGGTAGAGGCGCGGACACAGCGACCAGCAGTTCTGCGAGCTCCAGACCGTGGCGATGCCGCGCGCCCGGCAGGCCTGCGGTAGCGACATGCCTAGCCCATGCAGGTTCCAGAAGTGCACGACCTCGGGCTGCAGTTCGGCCAGCAATGTGTCAAAGACGGCGTGCGCTCGCGCATCCTCGACATCGAGCGCCGGCGCGCGCAGGCTCGAGAACGGCACATCGCGGTTGCAGATCGCAAACAGCTCGACACCCTGTTCGCGGCTGCGGCGCACCGCGTACGGCGGCAGCGAGGGGTCCGGTTCGGCCGCCGCGCACACGACCGCCACCCGGCGCCCCGTGGCCGCAATGGCTTTCGCGACTTCGCGCGGCAGCAACGTTCCACCCCCGGCGTCGCCCCAACCATACTGCACCATCACGATGGGCCGGCTCGCTGGCGCCGGGGCAGCCGGCAGCGGTTGCAGGGTCGCGGTCCGTTCGGCGATCGGCACGCCGTTTGGCCCCTCGAAGCACTCCCAGGGCACCTGCTGCCTCGGCTCCGACCACGACAGACTGCCGTCGCGTGCGACTCGCAGCGAGTGCACCGTGCGACTTGCCTCGACCACCGCGTGCGGCAGGTGGGCAAACTCCAGATCGCGCAGCCGGGGTGTGGCACCGCGCTGGTGTGCGGCGGTGAAGTGGGCCGCGTTGCGAGCGGCAAGGTCGTGGTTGCGGCAGTGCTGCAGCGAAGCCAACGCGCGCGGCGCGTCGCCGGCGCAGGCCAGGATACAGGCCACGTTGTTGGCAAACGCCTTCCGCACCGCTGCCTGGTCGTTGCCGTGCAGCGGGAGCGCTACCGCGCGTTGGAAACACTGCAGAGCAAGAGCGGCGTCGGTGTACGGGCCCAGGGCCCAGGCATTGCCGAGTTCGAACCAGACCGCGGCCTCCGCCATGACATCGCCAGGGTGCAGCTGGAGTGCTGGAAACAACACCGGCAGCGGCGTCGTCGTGCGGTAGTGCCGCAGCACCGCGAGGATGTCGCGCAGGGTCGCCTGCTGGTTGTCGGCGCCACTGTTGCTGTCGCTGCGCTGCAGGAACAGGCCGAGGTCCTCCTGCAGGTGCACGGCCCCAAAACGCAACGCGATGCGCAGGAACATGTCCTGGTCGTTGGCGTAGCGATACCGCGGGTCCCACGTGCCCACTTCGTCGTGCGCACCACGCCGCCACACGGCCTGCGCCCCAAACAAGCAACACGACAACGCCGCCAACGGCGAGTAGTCGGGCATCGCAAAGCGGTGCGTAGCCTCGCTCGCAGCAAACGTATCGTTGTCCTTCTGCGTGATGCGCGAATCGGCATACACGAGGCCAAACTCGGCGTGTGCGTCGAGTACCCCCACCATACGCTCGAGGAAGTCCACGCGGTGCCGATCGTCGGTGTTGGCCGTCGTCAGGTAGCGACCCCTGGCGAGCGCCGTCGCCCGTTGGAAGGACTCCGAGGTGTGTTCGCGTGTTCCTGTGCGCACATAGTGCAGCCGCGGAAAGCGCGCCTGGTACTCGCGTACGATCGCACCTTCGCCCTCCGGGGAACACGCATCCACGACCACGATTTCGAGCTGATCGACAAGGGTCTGGGCGAGCAGATCGTCGAGGCAGCCGCGCAGGTAGCGCTCGCTGCAGTATGTCGAAACCAGGGCCGTTACCAGCGGCGCGCTCATGCGCGGCAGACTTCCACCGCTGGCCGCGGCAAGGTCACGGTATGTTCGCGGGCGAGGTCCTGCCCAAGCATTCGGTCGAGCTCCACGTTGACGCCGGGGCCAAACGTGCGCTCGGCCATCGAGCGGTAGGCCGGGCGATCGAAGTACTCACGGAACGCCGAGTCGCGGAAGGCGAGCACTTCGGGGCCCGACAGGTGCTTCGTCGGCAGCGGCAAGCACGACTTGCTGTGCTGCGAGTAACCCTCCCAACTCTGCGGCAACGGCCAATTGCGCGCGACTGCGTCGCGATAGAGCTGCGATCCCGGATACGCCATCGCCGAGAAGAAGTTGGCGAACTCGGTGTTGAGTTCCTTCGCGAAGTCCAGCGTCTCGCGCATGGTCGCCATGTCATCTTCGGGCAGGCCGAAGATGTAGTTGCCCATCACGTTGATGCCAGCGGCGCGCACGAGGCCGATCGCCTTCTGGATCGCTTCGGGGCGATAGCCCTTGTCGACGCCTGCGCGCACGCGTTCGCTCGCCGACTCGATGCCGATCGCGAGCCAGCGTACGCCAGCGCGCCGCATCTTCGCCAGCAGCTCGGCATCGCGGCACGTGTCGACGCGCGCGTAGGCCCACAGGTTGAGGTCGGCATTGAGCGCCGTCAGGCCATCGCAGATCTGGGCGACGTGGTTGCGGTGCAGCAGGAACAGTTCGTCGGCGATCTTCCAGTTCTGCACGCCGTGGTTCCTCACCAGGTCCGTCATCTGTGCGATGACGTGCGTGGGGTCAAAACGACGGTAGCTGTTGAGGCTCGGATCGAACCCAGCGGCCGCTTCGCCCGACTTGAACGGTGCCTGGATGCAGCAGAACGTGCACGTGAAAGGGCAGCCGAGCGTCGTGTACATCGCCGCATACGGCTCGCGACTCTCACGGCCAAAGCAGTGCCAGTTGTGCGCGCGGTAGCGCGTCATGTCGAGTAGGTCCCAGGCCATGCCGGGCATCTCGTTTTGCAGGTCGCGCACGATCGGCGCCGCCGCGTTCTTGCGCAGATCGTCCCCATCGCGCCACAAGAGGCCGCGAACACGTTCGAGGTCCGCCGGCGCCCCCCCGCTGCGCAGCGCCTGCAGCAGTTCGTCGATCGTGACGGTGCCTTCCCCACCACAGACGAAATCGACACGCTCTTCACGCAGCGTACGTTCGGGCAATGCCGCACAGTGCCCGCCGACGAGCATCACGCGTTGGCCCGGGACCCCTTCGGCGATCGCCGTGCAGATCTCGGAAGCGCCCGGCATCGCAAACGTCGACGCGTTCGGGTTGTGCCCGTAGACGACGACCACGACGAGGCGCGGAGCCAAGGCGGCCACCGCGGCAGCGGCTGCCTCGGGCGCCAGATCGAGCGCATTCGCGTCGAGGATCTGCACCGAATGGCCTTTGCGCCGCGCGTAGGTTGCCAAGAGGCCCGCCCAGATCGGCGGTTCCTTCGCGGCGAGGTTCTGGCCGAGGTTCTGGTAGATGCGGCGCTGGCCGCCGGGATTGATGAGCAGAAGGTCGAGGGTCGCGGCCATGGCTGTGCGTCTCAGTTCACGAACGAGTCGGCGTCGATCGACGAGCCCAGGATCATCTGGCGCATGAGCTCCCCGATGCGTTCCGGCGTCGGGTAGTAGGCGCGTTCGAGGCGGCCGCTCGACGGCATGCCACGGTCGGGGAAGCAGAGGCGCTGCGGCGGTTGCCGCAGGCTCTCGTGCGCGCGTTCGCAGACCGCAGCGACCACTTCGCTCGCAAACCCAGCGAACGGGAAGTCGTAGTCCACCACCAGCAAACGCCCTGTGCGGTGCACGCTGGCCAGGATCGTGTCGAGGTCGAGTGGTTTGATCGTGCGTGGATCGATGAGGTCGACGTCGAGTTCCTGCTGCTCGCAGGCCTTGAGCGCGTGGATCGCCGCCAACGACGTGGCCACGACCGTCAGGCTGCCGCCGCGCCGCAGGGTGGCCGCTTTGCCGATCGGCAGCGTGTACATGGCCTCCGGCACGTTCCCGGTGTTCTTGTAGAGCCAACGATGTTCGAGGAAGAGCACCGGCGAGTCGTCCTTCACCGCCGACAGCATGAGTCCCTTCACATCGTACGGCGACGAGGGCATCACGACCTTGAGGCCAGGAATCTGCGCAAACAGACCATGCAACGACTGGCTGTGTTGCGCGCCGCAACCCCAGCCGCGCCCGATGATCGAACGGATCACGAGCGGCACCTTGACCTGGTGGTCAAACATGTCCTGCCACTTCGCCACGTAGTTGGCGATCTGGTCCATCGCGACGAGCAGGAAGTCGTTGCGCAGGTGCACGTGGATCGGGCGCATGCCCGACAACGCCGCCCCGAGCGCCACCCCTGTCATCGCGTTCTCCGAGATCGGCGTGCCGAGCACACGCTCGGGATGCGTGAGGTTGCTCATCGAACCGAACACGCCGAACTTGTCATCGGCGTCGAGGCCGATGCAGAACACGCGCGGATCGAGGCACATGGCCTGGTCGATCGCTTCACGGATCGCCGCGCAATAGGTGATATCGCGGGCCCCGGCGGGCGCCTCGTAGTTGCTGTCGAAACGGCTCCAAGGCATGGTCAGCTGACCTCCAGCAGGGATGGATCGGGGAACGGCGAACTCTCGGCGAACTGGATCGCGGCATCGATCTCGGCCTCGACGGCTTGTTCGATCTGGGCGAGCTCGGCGGGCGTGATGAGGCGGCTCTTCAGCAGGAACGCTTCGAGCTTGCGGATCGGGCAATCGCGCTCGCGATCGATGCCGTTATCGACGATGTCGCAGGCTTCGTGGCCCTGGTGCTTCATCCAGCGCTTCGTCGCGCAATGCAGGAACACCGGGCCTTCGCCGCGGCGCAGCTGTGCCACCGCCTCGCCGGTGTGCTCGTAGACCGATAGCACATCCGTGCCATCGGCCTGCAGCGTTGTCATGAACTGGCGCGCCACACTCACGATATCGTGCGCCGAGTGCGCACTCTTCGGCATCACGTTCGAGTAGCCATTGTCCTCGCACAGGAACAGCACGGGCAGCTTGCGCAGCGCTGCGAAGTTCATGCTCTCGTAGAACACCCCGGCGTTGGTGGCCGCATCGCCGAAGTAGGACACGCCGACATAGTCGTTCTTGCCGAGCTGCGCGGCGAGCGCGGCGCCACAACCAAGCGCGATGCTGCCGCCGATGATGGCCGACGAGCCGGGCAGACCGTGTTCAAGGTCGATGAGGTGCATCGACCCGCCAAACGCGTGCGAGCAACCGGTCGTGCGCCCGTAGAGCTCCGCCATGAGCTTTGGCAGTGGCAGACCCTTCGCGAGGGCCGGGCCGTGCGTACGATGACCGAGGAACATCTTGTCGGCATCGCGCAGATGGCGGCAGAGGCCGACCGAAACGGCCTCCTGGCCGATGCACAGATGCACCGGCGTCTCCATGACGTTGGTCGGGTAGAGCCTGGCGATGCGTTCGCTGGTCTGGCGGATGAGGCGCATGCGGCGCAGCATCCAAAGGCCGTCTTCGCGCTTGAGCGTGGCTTTGCGGTCCATGTCAGTCCTTGGTTTGTCCGGCGATGACCGGGGTCTTGCCCGCATGCGGGTACGGGATCGCCCACTGGGTGGGCGCGTCCGGTGTGAGTTCGCGGAATGCCCGGATCGGGCGCGATTCCCGCGCGGCTTCCGCCGAGCTGAAGTCCTGTTCGCGGTCGTAGAAGATGATCTGGCTGCCCGACGACTCGAAGTGGAACGGCACGTGCACGAGTTCGGGCAGCGCATCGAGCACGGCCTGCTGGTTCTGCGGCGGCACGAACAGCAGCAGGAACCCTCCCCCGCCAGCGCCCGTGATCTTGCCGCCGATCGCGCCGGCGGCCATCGCGCGCTGGTAGACATCGTCCACCTCGCCGGTCGAGATGCCCGCCCCGAGGCTGCGCTTCACCGACCACGCTTCGTCGAGCAGTTCGCCAAAGCCCTCGATCGGGCGATCGCTCGCCAGCAGGTCGATGCTCTCGTCGACGAGATCGCGCAGAATGCGCAGTTGGCGCCGTTTCTGGCCGAGATCGGTCACATAGCTGGCGGCAACCTTCGAGGCCGTGCGCACGATGCCCGTGTAGAACAGCATCAGGTGCGAGTCGAGTTCGTCGGTGCGGCCCGGGCGAAGCACGACTGGTGAGACCTGGATCTGGCCGTTCTGCGCAAACGTGATCTTGTTGAAGCCACCGTGCGCAGCAGATGCCTGATCCTGCGAACCGACGGTCTCCTTGAGCAGTTCCTGCTCGGTGAAGATCGCCTCGGTCATGAGTTCTTCCTTGCCGACCATGCGCCCCTGCAGCGCATGCAGGGCGTGCAACAGGCCGACGGTGAACGCCGAGCTCGAGCCCATGCCACTGCGCGCGGGCAGGTCGCCGACGTGGTGCACTTCGACGCCACGTGTGATGCCGAGGTGGCGGATCAGCGTGCCGACGACGGGATGTTCGATCTCCCCCACCTCGTGGCGATTCTCGACCTTCGACCAGACCACGCGGTAGCGGTAGTCAAAGAACGGTGGCAGGTAGCGGCACGTGAGGTAGCAGTACTTGTCGATCGTCGTTGCCAGCACCGCGCCACCGTGTTGGCGGTACCACTCGGGATAGTCCGTGCCACCACCAAAGAACGAGATCCGGAACGGAGTGCGACTGATGATCATGCTCCTACCTCCTGCCTCGCGAGTTCCCGCAAACCGTCGACGATGAGGTCGGGCGTGCAGAGGCCATCACGTTCGGTGCCAGCGCCATAGCCGGTGCGCACCAATGCCGTGCGAACCCCGGAACGGCCGCCAAGTTCGATATCACAGGCCTTGTCACCGACCACGAGACACTGCTCGGGCGTGTAACCAAGTTCCTGCATGGCCCGCTCCAGCAACTGTGGTGCGGGTTTGCGGCATGCGCAGCCTTCGTCGGGGCGGTGCGGACAGAACCAGATGCCCTGGATCGTGATGCCGGCCAGTGCGAGTTGGCGCCGCAGTTCGTCGTGGATCGCCGTGAGCGTCGTCTCGTCGAAGTAGCCGCGGCCGATGCCCGACTGGTTGGTGACGATGGCGAGGTCGTAGCCGTGGTTTGCGAAGGCCCGCAGGCCCTCGACGACGCCGGGCAACAATTCGACGTCGCGCGGATCGGCGAGATAGTGGCGTTCGGCGATCAGCGTGCCGTCGCGGTCGACGACAAGCAGGCCCTTGCGTGGGCGCTGGCGACGTTGGTCACAGTGCGCGAAGAACGCTGCGGCACTCGCGTAGGCCTCGGGGAGGCCAATATCGAGGAACGCGCCCCCTACAATCTGCGCCGTGAGCTTGCCACCGAGCAGGCGCGGCAGCACGTCGCGTTCGAGGGAGCAAGGCCCCGCGGTCGTGTGCGTCGCGAGCAAGCACCGGTCGAGCCAGTAGACACCCGCAGAAATGAGGCCCGCGGCGGGGCCCTGAGCCGGCGGCGCCTGCTTCTCCGCAAAGGCCGTGACCACGCCCGCGGCATCGACGGTGACCCGCCCGTAGCGGCCGGCATCCGGCACGTGCACGGCAAGCAGGCTCGCCGGAGCCGTGCTGGCGCAGGCTTGGGCGACGAACGCCGCGAGATCGCAGTCGACGTAGGAGTCGCCGTTCAGGACCAGCACGGCCTCGTCCTCACCAAGCAACGGCAACGCCTGACGGAGGGCGCCGGCGGTGCCCAACGGCGAATCCTCGCGCGAGTAGACGAGTTCGAGCCCCCCGTGCTCGGGGCCCAGTTCGCGTTCGAGCTGTTCGCCGTGGTGCCCCGTGCAGAGGATCGCACGGCGACAACCGGCCGCCGCCAACTGGTCCAACACGCGGGCGAGGAACGGTTCGCCCTCGACGAGCGCCATGGGCTTGCAGCGGTCGTGAACGACGCTGCGCAGGCGCGTGCCAAGGCCTCCCGCGAGCACCATGGCCGCAAACGCGCGATTGCCGCTCAAACGGCTACCTCGCGCGTTGTGGCCGGAAGGGCCCGCCGCATGGAGCGGTGCGCGACGGCTGTTGCAGGAAGCAACGCGGTCGTGCGCCAAGGGCTCGTTTCGCCCCGCAATTCCTGGGTTTGCATCGATCCTTCTCCGAAGCGGATGCAGGAAGCCCGCGCCAACGGGCCACTGCCATCGAGCTATCGGAGCCGGACCGCGGTCGACTTGAATCGAGACGGCGTCCTGGGGTGGGGCGAGCGCTGGGCGGCAACCCGCCCCCGCCCACCCTCAGCGCCGCAGCAAACTGCGCAGGCGGCTGAACGGCAGGTTGGCGCCGCAGACGATCACCGCGGCGCGGCGCCCACGCAGTTCGGGATCGGCAAGGCAGGCGGCCACCGCGACCGCGGCCGCGCCTTCGACGAGCAGATGCTGGTGCTCGAGGCAGCCGAGCAGCGCGGCTTCGATCGACGCTTCGTCCAGGTCGAGATACCGATCGACGAGCTGCTGGCAGAGCGGGAACGTGATGGCGCCGGGTTCGACGCCTCCGGCCGTGCTGTCCGACCAGGTCTCCCCACACGGCACGTCGACGATCGCCCCGCGCCGCACACACTCGGCCATCGCGTTCGACTGCAGCGGCGAACACGCGACGAACTCCACTTCGGGCCGCACGGACTTGCCATAGGCGGCCATGCCACTGATCAGCCCGCCGCCGCCGAGCGCCACGTAAACGACTTCGACCAGAGGCCACTGTGCCAACAACTCAACCGCCACCGTGCCCTGCCCGGCGACCACATCCAGGTCATTGTAGGGCGACAGATAGTGCCGTCCGGTGGCCCCGGCGACCTGCCGCGCCTGCCGTTCGGTATCGACGCAATCCGCCCCGAAGGGCTGCACCTCGGCGCCGAGTTTGCGAATGGCGGCCTGCTTGGCGGGCGCCGTCGTCTCCGGCACCAGGACGAGCGCTGGCACCCCAAGTTCCAGCGCCGCAGCCGCGACGCCAAGCCCGTGATTGCCCGACGACGCCGCCACGATGCCGCGCCGACGGACCTCCGGAGCGAGCAACGCCATCGCGTTGGTCGCCCCGCGGACCTTGAACGAGCCCGTGTGCTGCACATTCTCGAGCTTGCAGCGCACCTCGCTGCCCACCGCCGCCGAGAGCCACGGTGAGGCGACCACGGGCGTGCGCACGACGCGATCCCGCAGGCGCTCGGCAGCCCGCAGCACCTGTTGCGACAGCTCCTGCGGCGTGCTCATCGGCTAGCTCCCGAAGGGGCGACTTCCTTGCCCGCCAGCGCCGCCGACACGAAGGCCAGCAGTTCCTGGCGCGAGAAGGGTTTGGCGAGGATCGGGCCGTGCTGCAGCAGATCGGGATGCTGCTCTGGGTCCACGAACCCCGACAGGAACCGGATCGGCAACCGCGGGCGCACCCGCCGCGAGAGGCGCGCCAGTTCTGGCCCGGTCAGGTGAGGCATCGCCACGTCGGTGAGCAGCAGGTCGAACTCCTGGCTCGCATCGGCAAGCAAAGCTGCGGCGTCGCGAGGATCCGAAGGGGCTACGACCCGGTACCCGGCAGCCTCCAACGCGCGAACCGTCACACCGCGCACCGCACTCTCATCTTCGACGAGCAGCACGGTCGCTGGGACCGGGCGCGCCGGAATGACGACCGGCCGCTCTTCCTCCGGTTGCCTCGCCGCCTCGGCTTTGGGCCATGTGATGCGGATCTTCGTGCCGGCACCTGGGGCACTGTCGATGTGCATCGTGCCTCGCGTATCGGCGAGGATGCTGCGCACCGACGCGAGCCCCATGCCCGTGCCCCGATCACCCTTGGTGCTGAAGAACATCTCGCCACAGCGTTCGCGCACTTCGGCCGTCATGCCGACACCAGAATCGACGGCCACGAGGCAGACTTCGCTGCCGCGGTCGCCCTGACTCTCGTGGGCGACGATCGTGATCCTGCCATCTCCTTCGATGGCATCGCGCGCGTTGACGACGAGGTTCAGCAGGATCTGCTCGAGCTGGCCGGGCATCAGCAACACCGGCAATTCACGATCGCCGAGATCGAGGTCCAGGACCACACGCAGGCCGACCAGATTGCGCAGCAACGGCTGCAATTGACGCACTTCGTGATTCAGGTCGAAGACGCGCGGCTGGCCACCAGGGCTCTTCGCCAAGGTGAGCAGGCGCGAGGTGATGCGAGTTGCATGCACGGCCGCAATGCGCGTTTCTTCGAGCGACGAACGCATGGCGTCCGGCAGGTCCTTGGTTCGCAACAGACTCTCCATGTTGCCCAGCACGACCGTCAGCACGTTGTTGAAGTCGTGCGCCACACCACTCGCAAGCTTGCCAACGGACTCCATGCGCTGGGCTTGCAGCATGGTGCGGGTGCGATCGGCGATCTCCTGGCTCGTGCGCTCCGCGTTGGCGTAGAGGCCTTCATTCCACCAGATCACGAGCCCCAGGCCGATCGCGCAGACGACCAGGACTTCGAAGGCGCCGAGGTAGGCCACTTCGGTGTAACGACCGACCGTGAACGCGTAGGCGAGCTGCCCAAACATGAGGGCGCCGCCGAAGAAACCGAGCGCCAGCAACTTCGGGCCCTGCTGCCGCGTACGTTGCCCATGCCAGAACAAACCCCACGCGGAAGCGCCAAAGACCACCGCGGTGGCGATGCAGCGAACTCCAACCCGCAGCCACATGCGCACGGCCATCGAACCCGCCTGCGTCTGCGCCGCAATCACGAAGGTGATGGCAACCACGGCCGCGAGCCCCGCAATCAACCCCTTCACCGGTACGCGCCTGCCGCGACTGCTCGCAACACACCACACCCCCGTCATGGTCAGCAACACGTGCGCGTAGTAGAGCGACTGACTGGCACCAGACAGCGCAATAGGAGCCCACGGCGACGACATGGCCGAGCCATGGTCGAGTTGCACCATGGTCAACGCGCGCGCCGCGAGGTAGCAGAGCCACCCGGCCATCCACAGCACGAGGAAGGGCTGCCGATGTTGCCGCCAGCACAACCACGACAACCAGACGAGCACGAGGCACGCCATCATCACGAAGACGGAGTTCGCGGTGAACAGGTACCCGAAGTCCGGCACGGGGGACTGGCGGGGACCGGTCTGGATGTGGGCAAGGGCGACCATGGCGAGGACTGCGCCCCGGCAGCCTACCCGCCTCGCCACGAAGGTTCGCTACCGTTTGCCAATGGCGCCCTCAGGCGACGCCTGGCTCAGCGGCGGGGCGCTGCCGCTTCGAACGGTTCACCCTGCAACGGATCCAGCGAGAGGCGCGCCCCCTTCGGCAGCGCAAACGATGCGCCGCAGCATTGCACTGCACCGGCGGCGTTGCCCGTGATGGTCCGCGCCGGCCCGTTGGCCACGATTTCGGCCTCGGCCGCCGTGAGGCCAGGGCCCGTCGCCGCCGCCACCGGATGCAGGAAGAGCTGAATGCGGTGCCCCGGTTCGAGCAGCACTTCCCCGAGCGCGTAGCGCCAGCGCACGGCGCGCTGGCCACCATTCCAGAGCACCGCCCGCCCGTAGAACTGGCCCGGTTCGTCGGCGCGCTCAAGCACGAGCACGGCCGGCCCGATCGGCAGTTCCTCGGGCGAAGCCGGCGGCACGTCGGCCGGCACGACGAGCATCGACCCGTCGGGCAGCTGCAGCTGGTGTTCGCGCCCCGACAACTGCATGCGCAACTTGCTGAGCGTCGAGAACTTCAGCACGACCTGCTTGTCGTCCATCGAATCCACGCGCAGGTGGGTCGGGCCCTGGGACAGGACTCGCCCGCCGCCGTGCAGCAGCAGTTCGAAGTTCCCCGTCCGTCGCACTTCGACCTCAGTGCCGGGCACGACGCTGCGCACCTTGTCGTGGAAGTAGAGCGGCACGAACGCATCCTCGCCGGGCTCCTTCCACCAGACGCGTTCCGACTGCCGCAGCAGCAAGGCCTGGCCTGGCACATACGGAAACTCCGGCGCATCGATCGCGCGCAACCAGCGTGGCCAGCCGGGCACGTCCTCGCTCGGCAGCGCAAACAGTGGCAGGCCACCGGGTCCCGTCATCCGGGCGGCGCCAAGCCCCGGAAAGCCGGGTAGGCCACTCGATGGGCTCGTCACCGGATAGCTTCCGAAAGCGCCGAGGCCCTTCGGAAACGACAGCGGGAAGCCATTGAATGGAATCTGCTGCGGCGGCTTCGCCCACCGCGGCGTGAACGGATCCGCCTCTTCGCCAGGTTGCTGCGGCTGCGCGTTGCCAAACCCCGCGTTGGGCAACGGTTGGCCAGCCCCAACCCCCGCTTGCGCCGCCGCCAGCTGCGGCGCCGACAACCCAGCCACGGCGCCCAGGGCGACGGCAGTGCACGCGTGCCGGAAACGCAGAAGAAGCAGGCCCAGGTTCATAAGCCCCCTATCGGCAGGAAGAAGCCTTCGTAGCGATCGAGGAACTGATCCGTCAGCACCTTGCGGGCCGCCACGGCTGCCTGCAGCGGCACGTCGACGAGCTCGCCGGCCCGCATGGCAGCCATGAAACCATAGCGCTTTTCGAGCACGAGGCGGGCCGCGCGCGCCCCGAGGCGCAGCGCAAAGATGCGGTCGAACGCGATCGGCTTGCCGGCGCGCTGCAAGTGCCCCAGTACGAGGTGGCGCGCCTCCCAACCAAGCCGCGCCTGGATCTTCTTCGCGACCGTGAAGGCCGCCCCACCGGTCTGGTATTCGCCAAACTCGTCTTTGTCCATCGACGACAGGCAGACGCCGTTCTCGTAGATGCGGGTGCCTTCGGCTACGGCGACGATCGCCGACTTCTTGCCCGAGGCGCGCAGGCGCTCGAGGTTGGCGCAAAGTTCTTCGAGGTGCGCGGGGCGCTCCGGCACCAGGATGCCTTCCGCGCCGGACGCAACGCCCGCGTAGGCCGTGATCCAGCCGGCATGGCGCCCCATGCACTCGACGACCATCACGCGCCCGTGGGAGTCCGCGGTGCTGCGCAGGTCGTCCATCGCGCGCGTCGCCACTTCGACGGCGGAGAAGAAGCCGAACGTGAAGTCGGTCGCGTCGAGATCGTTGTCGATCGTCTTGGGCACGCCGACGACCGGCAGCTGATGTTCGCGCCAGAGTCGATCCGCAGCCCCGAGCGTGCCTTCTCCGCCGATCGCGACGAGCGCGTCCAGACGGTGCTTGCGGAAGTTCTCGAGCACCTTCGGCACCATCGTCGCCGGATCGCGGTACGGGTTGTCACCGCTGCTGCCGAGCAGGGTGCCGCCGTAGACCAGCAGGTGCTGGAAGTTGGCATCCTGCAGCGAACGCGTCGAATCGTTCATCATGCCGCGCCACCCATCCTTGAAGCCGATCATCTCCGCGCCCGCCGCGATGAGTCGACGACCCAGACCACAAATCGCCGCATTGAGGCCGGGGGCATCCCCACCGCCTGTCAACACACCCACACGCAGACTCATGACATTCCCCCTAACGAGTGATCATCGTCGATCGGGTACTTCGGGCCCGTGAACGGTACCCCGTCGTCGGGCGGCGGCACTTCCGCACCCTTCTTTCCCAGTCGACCTGCAAACCCCTGAAACTCGAGATCCATCTCGACCCGCCCACCGTCGGCCGGCCGCACCAGTTCGGAAAAACGATCGAGCATCGCCTGCCGCAGACGCTGGCTCGCGGCGAGGTTGTTGGTGCCTTCCGCGCACTGGAACTGGCCAATGACGAGGATGCGCTTGGCGATCGACGTATCGACCTGCACGCGCAGACGCGTCACTTCCGGCAGCGCTTCGCCAGCCTGACGCAGGCCCGCTTCGATCGCTTCGCGCGCCACGCGCACCGGCCCGGACGGAGTATCACTGACCACCCAGTTCAGCGGTGGCTGGCGCTCCGGCCGACGCACGAGCCAGGCGAAGTTCCAAAGCAGGAGCACGATGCCACCAAAGAACACGCCCCAGCCGATGCCGTTGTCGAGCCCGAGCACGAGCAGCCGCGCGTCATGCTCTGCCGACGGCAGTGGCACGATCGCGCTGCCGAGGAACCCCGGCCGCAGGAACGCAACCACGACAAAGGCCGCCGCCGCGTTCGCCGCGACGAGGTTGCAGACGAGCAGCAGCCGGTTGGAGACGCGGCGCGCCGGCGAAGAGCGCGTCACGTGGCTCACCTCGGCGCGAAGTAGCGGTCGATGAAGCCGGTGTCGACCTGGCCCGCCGCAAAGTCGGAGTGCTCGAGAATGCGCAAGAACAGCCCGGCCGTGGTCGTGATGCCGTCGGTCGTCAACTCTTGCAGGGCGCGGCGCGCCACTTCGATGCACTGCTTGCGCGTCGGGCGGTGGATGATGAGCTTGCCCACCATCGAGTCGTAGTGCGGCGGCACCGTGTAGCCCTGGTAGATGTGGCTATCCCACCGCACCCCTGGCCCAGCCGGCGCGACGAACGTCTTGATCGTGCCAGGGCACGGCTTGAAGTTCTGGTCCGGATCCTCGGCGTTGATGCGGAACTCCATCGCGTGCCCACGCATGCGGATGTCTTCCTGGCGGAACGACAACTTCTCGCCGGCGGCCACCAGGATCATCTCGCGGATGAGGTCCGTTTCGGTCACCGACTCGGTGACCGGATGCTCAACCTGGATGCGGCTGTTGATCTCGATGAAGTAGAAGTTCTTGTCCTTGTCGAGCAGGAACTCCACGGTGCCGGCCGACGTGTAGTTGGCCATCTTGGCGAGCCG
Organism: Planctomycetota bacterium; assembly: GCA_020851075.1. Taxonomy (GTDB): domain Bacteria; phylum Planctomycetota; class UBA1135; order UBA1135; family UBA2386; genus JADZDL01. Next base: position 45,775 of record JADZDL010000028.1, read on the forward strand.
GATCGCGGCCTCACCCATCGCCAGACGCGTCGCTTCGTCGAGCACCGGGCACGGGCTTTCTTCGACGAGCTTCTGGTGCCGGCGCTGCAGCGAACAATCGCGCTCGCCGAGGTGCACGACATTGCCGTGCTGGTCGGCCATGATCTGGATCTCGACGTGGCGCGGCTTCTCGATGTACTTCTCGATGTAGACCGTCGAATCCTTGAACGCCTTCTCGGCTTCGCTGCGGGCTGAATGGTAGCCCGTGACGAGGCTCGGGTCGTTGTGGGCGACGCGCATGCCGCGCCCACCACCACCCGACGCCGCTTTGATGAGCACAGGGAAACCGATGCGGTGCGCAACCGCGAGCGCGTCCTGCTCGTTTTCGACTGGGCCGTCGCTGCCCGGCACGCACGGTACGCCAGCTTCCTTGGCGAGGCGCTTCGCGGCGACCTTGTCACCGCACTGCGCAATCGCCGTGGCCGAAGGCCCGATGAACTTGATGTTGCAGCTGTGGCAGACTTCGGCGAAGTGCTCGTTCTCCGACAAGAAGCCGTAGCCCGGATGAATGGCCTCGACGTCGCCGATCTCCGCCGCTGCGATCAACCGCGGAATGTTGAGATAACTCTCACTGCTGGCGGCGGGGCCGATGCAGATGGTCTCGTCGGCATAACGAAGGTGCAGCGAGTCCTTGTCGGCCTCGCTATAGACAGCAACGGACTCGATACCGAGGTCCTTGCACGCGCGCAGGATGCGGAGCGCGATCTCCCCGCGGTTGGCGATCAGGATACGATGGAACATCGTGTGCACTTACCAATCAGGAAGAAGGCCGGATCAGGAACAGGGGCTGCCCGTATTCGACCGGCTCCCCGTTCTTCACGAGCACATCGAGGATCTCGAACTCGCGTTCGGCCTTGATCTCGTTCATGACCTTCATGGCCTCGATGATGCACAAGGTGCGGTCGGCAGTGACCCGATCGCCCGGCTTGGAGAACGGCTCGGCGTCGGGCGACGGGCCGCGGTAGAACGTGCCGAGCATCGGCGACTTGAACACCTCACCTTGCGGCTCGGCGGGCGCCGCGGCCGGCGCGGCAGCCGGCGCGTGGCCATGGCCCATCTGCATCTGTGGCATCGCCATCTGCATCTGCGGTGCCTGGGCATAGGTCACCGTCTGCGGTTCGGTCCGTCGCACGCGCCAGCGCGTGCCGGAGTCCTCGAGTTCGACCTCGACGACATCCTTCTGGACCATCAGCTCGATCAGCCTCTCCAGCTGGGTCAGGCGGTCCGAGCCAGCTCCCGCTGGGGCCGACTTGCCGCTGGTCTTCTGTGCACCGGCCGGCTTGCTGCCGGGCCTTTGGGACGGGGACTTCTTGTTCGTTGCGGAGCGCTTTGCGGACATCGATCAGGTCTCCGAGGAGGCACTCGCTTCCAGGGAAGCGCAAGTGAAGGGGCTCGCGGCGCCGGAATCCAGAGTGCTGTGACCGAACCCTCACGTTCGCTCGCGAAGGAATTGTCGCGAACCCGACGACAGGACTTGTTTCTGGAGCCAGACTTTGGGCCATGCCGGATTCGCTGCCCGCGCGGCTCGTCGTCTTCTTCCTGCTGCTGCTCGCCTCATGCCTGCCCGCCCAGGCCGCCGGGGGCGACCCGGCGACCACGGCCTCGAAGCCGGGTTTTGGCTTTCGAGCCCCGGGCTTCCAGGGCACGTTCACCAACGTGCTGGGCGATCGGGCCGAGCTCCAGCTAGCGCAGGGCAAGCTCTCGGGAACCTTCGCGACGCTCGGGGTCACCTATGCCCTATCGGGTGAGCTCCGGTCGGGTGAGGCTCAGAACGGTCGACTGGTGGGCAAGGCCCAACCCAACGCTGGCGCCGCCGAGGACTGCACCGCGGAGTTTCATGGCGAGGTTCTGCACCTCACGATCGGCACTACCAGCTGGCGCCTGCGCCCGCAGCTCGCCCTCGACCCATCGCTCGCCGAACTCGGCGAGCCGGAGCTCGACGCCACCCGGCAATGGACGATTGCCATCTACCTGTCGGCCGACAACGACCTCGAGAACGCCGCCATCGCCGACCTGCTCGAGATGCAGAAGGGCATTCCCGCCGCGGGCGTCGAAGTCGTGGTTCTGCTCGACCGCTGGAAGGACCCTGACAGCACCCCAGACGACAGCTGGACGGATGCGCGCGTGCTGCGCGTCCGGCCCGGCGACGACGGCACCTTTGCCAACCTCGGCGAAGCTCGCGAACGCGACATGGGCGACCCGACCACGCTCGCGAGTTTCGTCACCGGCGTGTTCCGCAAGTATCCGGCCCCGCACCACGCCGTGTTCCTCTGGGACCACGGGCGCGGCTGGGAAGGCCTCGGCATCGATGAGGATGCGCCATCGTCAAAGCTGGCCCGCACCCAACTCTCCCTGCGCGACATTCGTGCGGGTCTACGTTCGGCGTTGCTGGCCAGCAACCTGCTGCGCCTCGATCTCGTCGCCTTCGACGCCTGCATGATGGCGCAGCTCGAAGTCGCCCTCGCCGTGCACGATCTCGCCTCCATCATGCTCGCCTCCGAAGCGGTCGTGCCAGGTTCGGGCTATCCGTACACGGAAGTGCTGCCCCACTTCGCCGCGTCGACCGATGCGCGGCAGATCAGCAAGTCGATCGTCGGCGACTACGCAGCGTTCTCCGAGCGCGTGTTCAAGTCGGGGTCGACGCTCGCGGCGTTGGATCTGCAGAAGGCGCCAACCGTCGCGTTGCGGCTCGAAACCGTGGCCAGTCAGGCGCACACAGCGGCCCCGACCCAATGGGAAACAATCGCCCGCGCGCTCTTCTTTGCCGAGTGTTACGAAGTGCGCAAGGATCGCACCGAAGATGCCGCCGTCTGCAGCATCGACCTCATGGATCTGTCCTCGCGCCTGCGCGGCATTCCTGGCATCGCTGACGAGGCGATCGACAACCTGCAACTCAGCATCGCCGCGATGGTGGTCGCGCGTCATACCGGCGCGGAACGTACGCTGAGCACAGGCCTCTCGGTCTACGGCCCGCATCGCCAAGGCCAGTACGATCGGAACTACGACAGCACCCCGATCGGGGTCGGCGGCAGCTGGCCTGCCCTGTTGAAGGCCGTACACGGCAAGTCCGCCGCGGACCAGAGCCCGATCGAAATCGGCGACTTCCGGCTGCTCACGGCCACCGGCGAAGCCACCACGACGGTGCACCCCTTCGGGGGCGAACGGCTGCTGTTCGCCGCCAACGGGCAAGGCCTCGTGGAGGTACAGCAACACACCCTGCAGTACGACGAAGGTGGCAAGGTGTGGCTGTTGTTGCGCCGCGAACTCGTCGCCGACCCGTTCTGGCCACAACGCTGGGCCACGGCCGCCGGCGCGGACACGATCGACCTCATGATGCCGCAGTACCAGAACGGCAAGAACGAGCTGTTTGCGGAGCAAGGCGGCCTCACGTTTGCGATCAGCAACGGCGACCGGCAGGCTTATGCGAGCCTCGACCTCGCCACGCCTTCGATGCAGGCGCCGGTCATGATCCACGCGCGCTACCACCCAAAGGACGGCAGCACCCCGCAGATCGTGCAGATCGCGTTCGACCGCGCGTGGTGGAATGCCGTCAGCGTGCGACCACTCAGTTCGGCGACCCACGGCATGGCGCGCACGATCGAGCCAGCCGCCGAGGACACCTTCGAGTTCGTGCTCGAGACGCGCACCGACGACGGCACGCCGGGCGCCATCTTCACCGAAGCGCTGCCTTGGGGCGCGCAGGGCCTTCGCCTCGTGCCCGAAGCCGACGAAGCAGGCAAGTACCGCGTCGAGATGCTCGCGCGCACGATCCACGGGCGCACGCAGCGTGCCCACACGGAGTTCACGATCGCGGACAACCCGGATCTCGCCGCCTGGCCCAAGAGCTGGCGGGACTTTGATCCAACGACGCTGCTCGGCACGTGGGATCAGTTCCAGATCGTGGGACCGCAGCAGTATCGCGACCTCAAGATGACGGCCGAGATCACGGCCAGCCCGCGCGGCAACCACGTCGTTCAGTGCCTGCAGAAAGGCGGGCCCACCGGCGCGGAGTTTCTGACCCACCAGTTCTGGTCCTTCGAATGGGCTGGGCTGCCGTGCCTGCGCGTCATCACCGAAGTCGTCGATGGCCAGACCTTCTGCTGGTATGGCCCCGTGCGCCTCGATCGCAAGAACGGCAAACCGGTGCTCATGATGAAGATGCAGAATGGCATCGGCGCGGTCTGGGAGTGGCGCAAGCGGTAGCGCCACCGCGCCCCCGGCCACCCCTACAGCCTCCGCTAGAGCAGCTCGGCGATCTGCACGGCGTTCAGCGAAGCGCCCTTGCGCAGCTGATCGCCGGCGAGCCAGAACGTGAGGCCCGGGCTCAGCACCCGGCCTTCGCGCAACCGTCCCACCGCGACCGGATCCCGCCCCGCCATCCGGATCGGCATCGGGTACTCCTTGTTCGCCGGATCATCACAGAGCTCGACGCCTGCTGCGTTCGCGAGCAGTTCGCGCGCCATGGCGACCGACAGCGGGCGTTCGAGCTGCACGGCCACCGACTCGCTGTGGCAACGTTCGACCGGCACGCGCACGCACGTCGCATCGACGGGCAGGTCGGGCAAGCCGAGGATCTTGCGCGTCTCGTAGAGCATCTTGTCCTCCTCCTTCGTGTAGCCGTCGGGCAGGAACACGTCGACCTGAGGAAACACGTTGAACGCGAGTGGCTGCAGTAGGGCCTTCTGCGCGAACGCCTCCCCGCGCAGGGCCGCCGCGATGCTCGAGCGCAGTTCGAGCATCGCCTGCTGGCCAGCCCCCGACGCCGCCTGGTAGGTCGACACCACCACCGCGCGCAGCCCCGCCGCCCGATGCAGTGGCCACAAGGCCAGCACGAGCAGGATCGTCGAGCAGTTCGGGTTGGCCACGATGCCGCGATGGCCGCGCACGGCCTCGGGATTCACCTCGGGCACCACGAGCGGCACCGCGGGATCCATGCGGAACGCCGAGCTGTTGTCGACGACGACGGCGCCGGCCGCATTGGCGATCGGCGCGTACTGGCGCGACACCGCACCACCGGCCGAGAACAGCGCCACGTCGATACCGCGGAACGAATCGGGCCCGAGCACTTCGATCGGCAACGACTCGCCGCGGAACGGCACCCGCTGCCCCGCCGAGCGCGGCGAAGCCAGCAGTCGCAGACTCGCGATCGGGAAGTTGCGCGCCGCGAGCACGTGCAGGAAGTCCTGCCCGACGGCGCCCGACGCCCCGACGATCGCCACATGGCGCGGATTCATGCCTGCCCTCCCGTACGTTGCCAGGGGCCGGACTTGCCACCCGACTTCTGCACGAGCTGCACGTTCTCGATCACGGCGCCGCGGCAGAGGCCTTTGCACATGTCGTAGATCGTGAGCGCCGCGATGCTCGCCGCGCACAACGCTTCCATCTCGACCCCGGTCGGCCCGGTCGTGCGGCACTCGGCCGTGATGCGCACCGCATCGTCGCCACACGGCGCGAAGTCAACCGCGACGCGGCTCAGCGCGAGCGGGTGGCACAACGGAATCAGGCGCGACGTTTCCTTGGCGGCCTGGATGCCGGCGATACGCGCTACGGCGAGCGCTTCGCCCTTCGGCAGTTCTCCCTGCATGAGCTTCTTGCGCACGCTGGCATCGAGGCGGACCGTCGCCTCGGCGACCGCGACGCGCGCCGACGCTGGCTTGCCGCTCACGTCGACCATGCTGGCCCGGCCGCGAGCATCGAGGTGGGTCAACTGCTGGTCCGCAGACGACTGGTCACCGGACGCAGGATCGTCCGCAGGATTGTCTGAATTGTCCGAAGAAAGGTCCGCCACGGTGCCGAGCCTACAAGACCAGCCGGGCTCCGTCGCTACCCCAGTTGCCTGGCCCGAGTTTGCCTACAACTTCGCAAAGGAATCCGTCGCCTCGATGAGCGCACTGCGAATGCCGGGCTCCGTCATCGAATGGCCGGCATCGGGCACCATGACGAGTTTCGCTTCGGGCCACGCCCGGTGCAGATCCCAAGCCGAAGTGGCCGGGCAGACCACGTCGTAGCGCCCCTGCACGATGACCGCCGGGATCTTGCGCAGCCGATGGACATTGCGCAGCAACTGGTCGTCGTGCTCGAAAAAGCCCTTGTTCACGAAGTAGTGCGCTTCGATGCGCGCAAACGCGTCGGCAAAGCGCCCACCACCAAACCGCTTGATCACCGCCGGATCGGTGAACAGCTTGCTCGTCGTGCCTTCCCAGACCGACCACGCCTTCGCGGCTTCCTTGCGCACGGCGCGATTGCGGCTGGTGAGGCGCTTGTAGTAGGCCGTCATGAGATCGCCGCGTTCGCGCGGCGGAATCGGCGCCAGGAACCCCTCCCAGGCATCCGGGAAGATGTGGCTGGCGCCCTCCTGGTAGAACCACAGCAGCTCACTGCGCCGCAGCATGAAGATGCCGCGCAGCGTGAGCGCCTTCACCCGCTCGGGATGGGTCTCGGCATACGCCAGCGCCAGCGTGCTACCCCAACTGCCCCCAAACACCACCCAACGCTCGATGCCGAGTTCCTGGCGCAGTTTTTCGAGGTCGGCCACCAGGTCCCACGTGGTGTTCTCGCGCAATTCCGCAAACGGCCGGCTGCGGCCGCAGCCACGCTGGTCGAGCAACACGATGCGCCACTTCTTCGGGTCGAAGTAGCGCCGGTAGAGCGGATCGATGCCGCCGCCGGGGCCACCGTGCAGGAACACGACCGGTTTGCCCTTCGGGTTGCCACATTCCTCGTAGTGCACGGTGTGCAGCTTCGAGACCTTGAGTTTGCCCTCGCGGTAGGGGTCGATCGGCGGGAACAAGTCGACGAGACGCCGCTTCGTGGTCACGGTCGTACGCTTCATGGCATGATCCTGGCCCGTGGCCCCCAGCTTGGCCAGCGTCGAATCGCCAACCTGCCGACCAGCCCAACCTGCGTGCCAGCCAGCCGCCCGCCACCCGATTTCCCCGCGGCCCTCCCCACCAGGTCCCCGGCAAACGTGCACCTCCCGTAAATCCTGTTCGGCAACTTGCCGGTGGCAACGTATAGGTGCATCTGGGTGCCTGCCCCGACGGGGCAGCCACCGCCAGATCGGCGCCGCGGGCCAAAGGTTGCAAGGTTTCCATGCATCCGGAGGTCCACGAACGCCGATCTCTCGAACGGTCCTCGACCTGACATCGTATCCACACCCCTGGTTTCCCCCACGGCCCGGCTGTGGGCACGATCCAACACGGAGTTTCATGTTGCACGCCACCTCGGCATGGTCGTTTGTAGGTTCGCTCCGCCTCGGAGCGCTGGTTGTCGCCGTCGCCTCGATCGCGCGGGCCCAGGATCAGGAAAAGAGCATCCTCACCGTGCTGCAGAACGCAGACAGCGCCACGGTGGCTCAGCTCTACGATCTGGGCGCCTCGTTGGGCGACATGGCCCCCGAGAGCACTGACACCTTCGCCAGCAGCCTCGTGCGAGTCGCCGCCAACAGCTCGCCCAACGGCCATTTCACGGCCGCCGTCGCGCTGAAGAGCCTCAAGAACGACGACACCTACGGCAAGGACCTGCTGGAGCTGCTGAAGCCGCTCGCGACCTCGAAGGATGATGCCCTGCGCGCAGCGACCATGGCGCTGCTCGGCGACCAGCGGTCGTTCAACAACCGCGTCCTGCCCGAGGTCCGCAAGCTCGTCGTCGCCAACTGCACCGACGAACTGGTGCCGCCGCTCGTGCGCATCGAAGCCGCCCTGGCCCTCTGGGGCGTAGGCACCAACGAGCAGCGCGCCACCGCGAAGAACACGCTCGAGCAGTTCCTGCAGAGCTCCGATCGCGACCTCAAGGTGCGCGGTGCCCTGGCCCTCGCCGAGATCAACACCGAAGGTGGCCCGGCGTGGACCGTGCTGCGCGAGATCCAGGACGAACCCAACGAGTTCGGCCGCCTCGCCAAGCTCTACATCAAGCGCGAAGAGGATCGCCGCATCTTCACGGCCGACCTCGCGCGCGCACTCGACAAGGTGGCCGCCAACAGTGGCACCGGCGCCGGCGACACGAGTGAGTACCGTGTGCTCAACGAGCTGAAGGCCCGCGTGCACGCGCAGCACATTCGCGGCAGCAGCGTGACCGACGCCGAGCTCATGGAATACGCCGCGAAGGGCATGCTGCAGGGCCTCGACCCGCACAGCACCTACTTCACGAGCGACGAGTTCAAGAAGTTCTTCTTCGACCTCAACCGCGAGTACGGCGGCATCGGTGCTTTCGTCAATTTCGACCAGGACAACGACTTCTCGATCATCCGCCCGATCTACTCCGGTCCGGCCTACAAGGCTGGCCTGAAGAGCGGCGACAAGATCCTCGAGATTGACGGTTGGGAGACGGCTGGTCACACGACCGACGAGATCATCTCGCGCCTGAAGGGCCGCCCGGACACGCCGGTGGTCCTCAAGTGGTTCCGCGCCGGCCTGCAGGAGCCGCAGACCCTCTCGATCGTACGCCGCCAGATCGCGGTGCCCGCTGTCAACTGGACGATGGTGCCAGGCGACATCGGTTACATCGAGCTCATCAACTTCAGCAGCAACATCAGCGAAGAGCTGCAGGTGGCGCTCGCCGACCTCATGAGCAAGGGTGCCAAGGGCATCGCGCTCGACGTGCGCAACAACACGGGCGGGTTCTTGACCCAGGCCCGCGACGTCGTTGAGAAGTTCGTCGCCGGCCGCAAACTCGTGGTCTACACCCAAGGCCCCTCCGAAGAGCGTCGCAACTACCAGACGCGCGATCGCGCCGTCTGCGACCTGCCGCTCACCGTGCTGACCAACAACTTCTCGGCCTCGGCCAGCGAGATCACCGCGGGCGCTTTGCAGGATCTCCAACGCGCCACGATCATCGGCGAACGCAGCTACGGCAAAGGCAGCGTGCAGAACATCATGGAGCGGAGCAGCGACCCGCCGGAGCCCGTCCTCGAAGACCTCAACCAGGACGGCATCTGGCAGGAAGGCGAGCCGTACACGGACGTCAACAAGAACGGCAAGTACGACGTCGGCGCGCACATCAAGCTCACCGTCGCGAAGTACTACCTGCCGAACGATCGCTGCCCGCACCGCGAGTTTGACAAGGACGGCCGCATCATCGATCCGAACTGGGGCGTGATCCCCGACAAGGCACTCGACCTGCTCGACAACAAACCCGAAGACGCGTGGAAGAACTCCGCCGTGTTCGCGCTGCTGAAGAAGGCCGTGTTCCGCGACTACGTGAAGAAGTACCTGCCGCCAAACGAAGCGCTGTTCAAGCAGCTCGCGGAAGGCGACGAAGGGGACTGCTCGCGCTACCCGGACTTCGACACGTGGTATACGAGCCTCGACACCAAGCTCACCAAGGACGACGTGCGTCGTTGGTTGCGCTACGAAGTGCGCGACGAAATCAGCGACCTGCGCGGTGCGGTCTATCCGGGCCAGCGCGCGCTCGGTGACCCCCAGGAAGATGCGCAGCTGCAAGAGGCCGTGCGCACGCTGCTGGAGAAGCGCGGCGAGGACATTCGTCAGGTCGCCGCCTACAAGAACGTGCTGAAGATCAAGTTCGGCGAAGAGCAGCGCACGACGGCCAAGTAGGCCGCGTCGCGCTCACGCGTTCTTGCCACCCTTGGCCAGGGACGTGGTCGCAAAAGCCAGCGCGAGAATGCCCGCTGGGAACACCAGGTGCTCCCAGCGCAGTTCGGCGGGCGTGATCAGCACGCTCAACATGCGCACGGCCACGATCACGAGCACGACCTTGCAGAGGATCTGCTTCGTCTCCTCGAGGCGCAGCATGTTCTCCTCGTCGACGAGGGACTCGTTGGGATCGAGGATCTGCCACAGGTAAGCGGCCAGCAGGAACTGCACGAGGCCGAGCAACACCGCATCGATCGATTTGACGACCAGTACGATGGCCTGTTCGCAGGCGTTGGGAGCCTGCTGGAACAGGGCACCAACCGCGTGCACGAGTTCGGTGCCGGCGACCCCGAACGTGATCACGCCGCCGGCCACGGCGATCGTCGAAGCCAGCACCCCGAGCAGGGTTTTGGCCGCGCGCAGCAGCGGGGCGGGCAACAAGGGAGAACGAGGGTCGGGGTCCTGCATGACAGATCGGCTAGGCTAGCGCGCCCGCCCGGGGAACCAAGGTTGTCGATTCCGCGGTGCCGTGTCCCCTGCAGGGGGATCTTGGCCAACGGGCGCAGCCTCCCGGCCACCATCCATGCGCACGCTGCTATCGCTCCCCGCCCTCCTCCTGGCCCTAGGCCTTCCCGCCCAGGCGTCCGGCCCCAAACGCCCGCCGACCTTCACCGAGGACATCGCCGCGCTGGTCTTCCAGAACTGCACTTCGTGCCATCGCCCAGGCGAAGCGGCGCCGTTTGCCCTCCTGAACTACGCCGATGTGAAGAAGCGCGCCCGCAACCTGCTGAGCGCCGTCGAGGACCGTTACATGCCGCCGTGGCACCCGGACGCGGGCTACGGCTCGTTCCGCCACGAGATGCGCCTCAGCGAGGCCCAGATCGGCACCCTGCGCGAATGGGTGAAGACCGGCATGCCCGAAGGTCCCGCCGACAAGCTGCCCGCGCTGCCGAAGTATCCTGAAGGCTGGCAACTCGGCGAACCCGACCTCGTCGTGCGCACGCTCGGCGCCTTTGAAGTGCCGGCCAGCGGCCGCGACATCTACCGCAACTTCGCGATCCCACTCGGCCTCGACGAAGACCGCTGGATCACGGCGATCGAAGTGCGTCCCAGCGCGCGCTCGGTGTTGCACCACGTGCTGATCTTCTGCGACGAAGAAGGCCAGATGCAGGCCCAGGAAGGCAAGGACGGTCGCCCCGGGTTCTCGGGCATGCGCCTGCAACGGGCCCCGATGATCAGCGGCTGGGCGGTCGGCGGCATGCCCGAACCACTGCCCGATGGCCTCGCGATCAAGCTGCCAAAGGGCAGCGACCTCGTGCTGCAGAGCCACTTCCACCCTTCGGGCAAGAAGGAGAAGGAGCAGACCACGATCGGCATCTACTTCGCCAAGGAAGCGCCGCAACGCACCCTCGTCTCCCTGCAGCTACCGCCATTCTTCGGCTTCACGTCGGGCCTCGATATCCCCGCCGGCGAGAAGGACTACAAGCTCAGCGATTCGTTCACGCTGCCGTGCGACGTCGAAGCCGTGACGATCGGCGGTCACGCGCACATGCTCTGCACGAGGCTGCACATGCGCGCCGAACTGAAGGACGGCACCGAGATCCCGCTGCTCAAGATCACGAACTGGGACTTCGACTGGCAGAACCGCTACACGTTCAAGTCCCCCGTCAAACTGCCCAAAGGCGCCGTGATCCGTTCGGAACTCGTCTACGACAACAGCAAGGACAACGCGAACAACCCCAACAAGCCGCCCAAACGCGTGCGCTGGGGCCGCGAGACGACCGACGAGATGGGCAGCATCACGGTGATGCTCGTGCCGGCCGAGGAGAAGGACCTCGAGTCGCTGCTCGACGCCATCGGCAAGAAGAACACCGAGCAGGCCGTGTCGCGCGCGCAGGAGGCGGTCGACACGCAGTTCCAGAACTTCGACAAGAACCGCGACGGCAAACTGCAGAAGGACGAAGTGCCGCGCCGCATGCAGATGTTCTTCGAAGGCCTCGACAAGGATGGAGACGGGGCGCTGTCAAAGGACGAAGCGAAGGCGATCGGGGACCTGCTCGGCAAATTCGGACGCGGCCTCGGCGGGTTGCCCGGCAGCGGCGGCGACGAGGGTGGTGGTTCGGGGGGTGATGGCAAGGACAAGCCAAAGAAGGGCAAGTGAACCTCTCGCGAGTGATCGTCGGTGCACTGCTCACGAGCCTCGCGTTCTTGGGCGCGGGCTGCGGCGGGCCGCGTGGGCCAGGCCTGCTGGCCTTGGATGGCAAGCGTTACCACCCGCTAGAACGCGCCGCGGGGGCCGTGCACGTGATCGTGTTCGTGAGTCACGAGTGCCCCATCGCCAACGCCTATGCGCCGACGCTGCGCGCTCTCGCCGCGGCATGGGCCAACCAACCGGTGGCGCTCTACCTCGTGCACTGTGACCCCGACCTCTCCCTCGCAGCCGCGAAGCAGCACGCAGCGGAGTTCGAGCTCGCAGGCACGGTGCTGCTGGACCCGCGCCACGAACTTGCCAAGGAACTCGGCGCCACGCGCACTCCCGAAGCATTCGTGGTGTGCGACCAGGGCACCGCCTACCACGGTCGCATCGACGACCAATGGGCGGCGCTCGGTTCGCGCGCCCAGGAAGTGGGTTGCCACGATCTGCGCGATGCGGTGGCGGTGGTGCTCGCGGGCAAGGCCGTGGCCAACAGCGTCACCGACGCCGTCGGCTGCCTCCTGCCCGAACCGAAGCGGTAGTCCGCGGTCGACGGAGTGGCGACGCGACGCGTTGCTGGAATCACGATCGCACCGCCTGCGCGCGCCCCCAGGACCCCGCCAACTCCGTCGTCTAAAGAAGCGGCCCGGAACACACGTGTGTTCCGGGCCGCGTTACATCGCGAGAGGCGATGCGTCTTCTGTTTGGGTTCCCAACCGATCAGCAGTGGTGACGCCGGCGGTACGGGCTACGACGGTGGTGGTTCTGGCCGCAGGAACCACCCTGGTTGTTGCCGCCCCACGAACCACCATTGTTGCCGCAACCACCGTTGTTGCCGCAGCCACCATTGTTGCAGCCACAGGCGTTGACCCAGTTCTGGTTGTTGTTGGCGTGGTCCAGCGCGTTCTTCAGCAAAGCCTGCTCGGCCCGGTGCGGGCTGCACCAGTTGGTGAACGGGTGAGCCCAGAGGCTCAGCACTGCCCGCTGCATCAAGTCCCCGATCGTGATCTGACCGAGGCCATTCTCCTCGATCACACAGTTGACGTCGACGAAACCTGCGATCACGTTGCTGTGCATCGCGACCAGCTGCGCCGACAGCATGTAGGCCATGTTCGTGCTGTTGGCCTGCTGCAGGTAGTGGTCAAACTGCCACAGCGTGCCCGGGGCGACGCGTTGGCCGCACGAGTTGACGATGCCGAGGGCCGGCAGCGTCGGCAGGATGCCCAACTGCTGGACCTTCTGGAGGCCGTTGCAATTGCCCCAATAGCCGATCGTGTGACCATCGCACGGCAGGCAATTCGCGACGACACCAAACGGCGCAACCTCGACATCCGCGCAACCGCACGACTCGATCTGATAGACGACCGGGGTCGTGGCGAGGAAGCCCGACTGCATCGTCAGTTCGACCGAATACTCGGCGCAGACGATGTTGGGGAACTGGTAGCTGCCGTCATTGCCAGTCACCGCCGACACCGACACCCCGTTGGTGACCAGGTTGACAGTCCAGCCGGGAAGGCCCGCTTCCCCGGTGTCCTGCTCGCCGTTCTGGTTCGCATCGGCGAAGACGACGCCCGACAGGTCGGCCGGGGTGCCATCACCGATCTGGAACTGCGAATAGGAACGAACCGCACACGTCATCGTGTTTGGGTTGAGGCCGCCCTGGAGCATGTAGGGATTGCTCGGACCATTGGTGAGGTCCCACCAATCGCCGCACCAGGCCTTGAACTGGCACGGTTCCGCAGGATTCGACGTGAACGGCTGCAGCAGCAAGCTCTGGCCGATGCCACCAAGGCCAAGACCCGTCACCGGCGCGTTCGCCGACATCGGCAGCGAGAGCGTGATGTTGCCCGCCCCGTTGTTCGTGATCAGCACGAAACGGTCCATCGGATCGTTGGTCGACAGCACCATGTCGGCAACGCCGTCGACGCGGTCGGTGACGTGCACGTAGTAGGTGCCGGAAGGAATGTTCGGGTCGAACGCGACGTAGACGTCTTCGTTCTGGAACCGGGAAACTGGTTCGTTGGTGACCGGGTCCAGCGTGGTCGGGGCTGGCACGCCGTACGCGTCAACCAAGGTCACCGGGTAGGTGTTGTCGGAACAATTCTGTGCCGCCAGAGCTGACGACAGGGCGAGGGAAAGGATCGAAGAGAGAATGGGGTACTTCATGGTTGCGGGGATCTCAGATCGGACGCGCGCGAGACCTTAGACACCGTCTCCGGCATGACAAGCCACCCCTTGCCGCCCGATCCCCCGTATCCGCGATCCTCTCGCGTGAGACGCCCATGGCATCGGGACTTCGCTGGCGAACGATTTCTCTGGCGCTGCTGCCGTGGCAGCGGTGGCCACTCATGATTCCGTTGAGTGAAACCGCCTGGCGGCGCAAACTCTCCCGCCGTGCAGTACCGCCCACTCGGCTCCACAGGTCTCCAGGTGTCCAGGCTCGGCCTCGGCGCCGCCAACCTCGGCGGGGTCTACGGCGAGGTCGACGAAGCGGACGCGATCCGCACCGTGCATCGCGCCTTCGACCTCGGCATCAACCTGTTTGACGCGTCGCCGTACTACGGCGGCACGCGGGCCGAGACCGTGCTCGGCAAAGCCCTGCGGACCTTGCCGCGCGACCAGTTCGTGCTCTCGACCAAAGCGGGCCGCTATGGGCCGCAGCAGTTCGATTTCTCACCGGCGCGGCTGCGGCAGAGCCTCGACGAGAGTTTGCAGCGCCTGCACCAGGACCATGTCGATTTGTTCCTGTTGCACGACGTCGAGTTCGGCGACCTCGACCAGATCCTGCAGGAGAGCCTGCCCGCGCTGCGCGAACTGCAAGCAGCGGGCAAAGCACGCTTCGTCGGACTCACGGGTCTGCCGCTCGCGATCTTCCGGCGCGCACTGGCCGCCGGCGTTCGCTTCGACGTGGCGCTGAGCTATTGCCACGCCACGCTGTTTGACACCACGCTGCAGAACCTCGCACCAGACCTCGCAGCGAACGGTATCGGTGTGCTCAACGCCTCCCCCGCCGCCATGGGGCTGTTGTCGAGCCACGGGCCGCGCGACTGGCATCCGGCCCCCGCCTCGGTGCGCGCCGCGTGCCGCGCCGCGGCCGAGCTGTGCACCGCCCACGGCCAGGAGATCGCCGAACTCGCGCTGTCCTACACCTGCACGTTGCCGGGCTTTGCCAGCACCTTGTGCGGCACCGCCGCGCCGGACGAGATCGAAGCGAACGTGCGCGCCGCCAACTCGGCCCCGGACCCGGAGCTGCTCGCGCAGGTCCTCTCGTTGCTGGAGCCGATCCGCAACGTCACGTGGCCGCAGGGGCGTCCAGAGAACCAGTAGTCCAGACGGCCGATCCGCCTGGTGCACGACCTTGGCTTCCGGCCCCCACCATCACTGGATCGTGAACCGGTAACCCGCCGACGTCGTGTAGCCGTAGGGGTTCGGGGCCGCAGGATCCAACACGCCCCACTGCGCGTAGAACGTCAAGCCGACGTAGCCTGGATCGTTGCCGATCGCAAACGGAACGGCCGCCACGCCCGTGCCAGCGCCCACCGTCGGTAGCACCGTGAAGAGCGATGCGGCCGTGCCGGTCAGCAGATTGCAACCACCACCGAGCGGCCACGGCAGTGCGCCGCCGGCCCATACCGCGTTCTGGAAGTCGACCAACAGAACCGCGAGTGCCGGCGCGTAGGCGTCATTCAATTCGAGTTGGAAGTTCGACGAATTGATGGTCGGCGCGTTGCTGCTGCCGATCACCGGCACAAAACCACCGGTGCCCGCACAACCCTGGCCATACACCTCGGTCGCAGGCGCACCGACGTAGACGTCGTCCACCCAACACTTGAAGGGCATGGCGGCGAGATTGCTGTGCCGGAGGAACACCTGGAAGTGGTAGGCACCAGCGACCGCAATCGTGGGCACCGCGCTGAACTGGGCACGCTCCAAGAGCCCCGTCTGGCTCGGGGCAGCCTGCGTGCCCGTGTAGACCACGGTGTTGCTGACCGTGTCGACGATCCGGAACTCCACACGATTGACGGTCGGGGACGGAATCGGCGTTGTCACCTGTTTCTCCCACATCACGCGGAAGCCCACCGGGATCGGACCGGCCGGCAGCCCAACAGGCGGACTCTGCCACAAGGCCGACATCACCGGCGTGAGCGTGTAGAAGTCGGCAAACAAGGCCGTCGACGGCCCCTGCCCAGCTACGCGCGCCGAAGCGAAGCCGGTCGTGCCGAGCGGGTCGTTGAAGGAGACCATGGTCCATCCACCGCCGCCGTCGTGAAACTCACCGTCCGGCACGAGGTTCTGCGCGGGCAGCGCAAAGGTTATGGCGAAGATCGACGCAAGGGTGCGAAGCAGCATGGGCAACCTGGGGTTTCGGAAACGAGAAAGGAGGAGTGCACCATTGTTGGACACAGGACGCGCTCCTGGCAATCCCCGAAAGCCCTTTGCCGGCGGGATCTGAGCTTCTGGCCTGCGGCGCGCTCTCGGCGCCGTTGTGCCCTAGTGGCAAGCCCGCGAGTAGACCGCGTTGCTGAGCTGCACACCGGGGCCAGAAAGCAGGCCGACCTGCGCGAAGAACACGGCGCCGCGCACGGTCGGCGAATCGGCCAGTGGCACTTCGAAGTTCGCGTCCCCGGTCGCATCAACGGTCGCGAACAAGAACAGCAGCGGGTCGACGAGCAACGTGCCGATGCCGGGCAGCAGCTGGTTCTGCGGGGTAAGGCCAAGGCCAAGCAGCCCCGCGGCCCCCGGCGTCGCGTTCTCGAGTTCGTAGCGCAGCGAATCGCCCTGCGACGGCACACCAAGTCCACGCAGCGACAACGGCGTCGTGGCCGGGTCAGCGCCCGTGTAGGCGATGTGGCCGCAGGGATTGGGCCGGTTTCGGCGCTCCGGTGTAGGCCGCGGGAATTGCACGAGCAGGCCCGGCAAAGCGTCGAGCCGGCCCACCGACTTGTCGTCCTGCTGCGGGCCGAACGTGAACTGGTCGATGCCCACAGCACCACCCGGCGCAAACAACCCGATCTCCTCGCCGTTGCCGCTGAGCTTCCACGTCGCGTGCAAGGGGCCTTCGGCCGGCTCGTTGTCGGCCCAGACCAGCAGTTGCCCGCCAGCGCGCACGATCGAACCCGTCGGGAACGTCCACTTCGAAGGCGTCCCCAGGTCGTCGGTCAGGTGGTACCCACTGAGGTCCTTGTCGACGAGGCCGCGGTTGTGCAGTTCGACCCAATCGTCGTGGTCCCCCGCTTCATCCGTGAGGCCCGTGACGTTCTCGGCGAGCGCCTCGTGGATCTCGATGGCCGGCAGGCCCGCCCGGACCAGCAGCACCAGTTCGTGCAGCGCGCTCCACTCCGTGCCGTTCAGGGTGCGCGCGCGCAGGCGCAGCGTGCCGTTTGCGGTCACAATCGTGCCCGAACCACCATTCTGCCCCACCGGCGCACCACCGGCCCCGCGCGGGTCGCTGCCGTCGGTGGTAAACCAGATGGTGCCCACCGCACTGCTGCGCGACACTGCGATCTGCGTACCAGGTGCCACCCACGCTTCGGTGACGCCAATCGTGACGGGCACTGGCTGCGTCTGGAACACGGGTGGCTCAAGGCTCGGATAGAGCGCCGGGTGCGCGACCGGCACCGACGTGTTGCGCAGGGCCGCGACGAGTTGCGCCGTGTTGCCGACGAACATCGCCCGGACCGCGTTCACGTACGGCAGCCAGTCGTTGTTGCGCGTCCACGTGACGCCGCGCGGATCAAATCGCCCCCAGCGCGCGGATTCGCCGACCACGCCGTGATCGACACCCCGCGTGATCCGGTTCCAGCGCTGTAGCACGTTGGCTTCGGACAACGGGCCGTCGTTGTAACACTGCTGGTAGACGCGGTCGGCCCAGGCGAGCCGGAAGTCCGCTACGTTCTGACACCCGCGCCAGAGGATCGAGATATCGAGCGGGCCGTTGAGCAGTTCGGCCTCGATGCGCGCACCATCGAGAGGTGGCCCGGGGCGGTTCGGCAGGTTGATCCACGAATCCTCGCAGTCCCAGACGAAGAAGCGCACCTTACCCGGCGTCGCCAGCACGCGGTTGCCCGCGTACCAGTTGTTGTTGCTGCCGTTGTACGAAGGCCAATCGCCGCCGCCGCAGTAGGTCCAATACAGGATGTAGTCGGCGAAACTCGGCACATCGAGCCGCGCCTGCACGGTCGTCCACGACAGAGCACCACTGATGAGGCCGTTGTAGAACGTCGGGTTGCCGTCGACGGTGCCGCCGTGGTTGCGCGCAAAGTAGTCATCCTTGCTGCCGCCGAAGTAGTCGGACCAGAAGCTCGATTCGGGCCGTTCCACGGGGTTGTAGAGGCCCCAATAGAGACCGTTCACGTACAGGTGGACAAACAACCCGCGCGGCCCAAACCCCGTCATCGCGATCTGCGAGGAGCGACCGAGTTCGTCGACCGAGAACGAATAGCGACCTTGCCGCGCGACCTCCGGATAGAGCAAGCCATCGTTGAAGCCGGCGCGCAGCACCATGCCATCAAAACTCTTGACGCCGATCCCGTGGCCCTCGGCGGACTCGCGGAACAGATCGTGGCGCCACTTGTCGTCGCCGTACGCCGTGCGGAAGTAGACGCGGATCGAACGTTTGTTCTGGATCCACGAATGCGGCGTCAGACCGCAGTCCACCTGGTCCTCGCGGCCATCGGGATGCATGACCTCGATCGAACCGGGAATCTCGATCGTGCCGTTGTTTGCGCGCAACAGTCCCGACGAGCCGAACACGTGCGTGTAGTTGCCGACCACCGACATGGTCGGTAGCGCCGCGAGGTCAGAGAGGAACCGCCCGGAGTAGAGCGGCGAGTTGACGACGTTCTGGTCGACATCAAACTGCACCGAGTTGGTAAAGCCCGCCGGTCGCGTCTGCGTCAGCACCCGCGCCGGAAAGACGTAGGTCACGGTGTCGATGTTCGTCGAGGTCATGCCCGGCGCAAACGCGTAGGCGCGCACAACGACGGCTGGCGTGAGCGGCCGCAGACCGCCGTTGGTGCTCGCCGGATCGATCGTGACGAGCAGCGGCGAAGCGCCCTGCGCGGCCACCGTCGAGGCCCGCGGGTCGCTGCAGTCGAGCGTGTAGCGGATCGTTGCCCCCGGCGTCGCCGTGCTGATCGCGAGCTGGAACGGCGCGCTGTAGAGGCCACGCGGCACCGAAAACTGCGTATCGGCGACCGCGGCCTGCGCGAGCAGGCCCGGCAACCACGCCGCAAACGAGAACAGGAAGGCGAGGCGGCGTAGGTTCATGGGCTCCGGTCAAGGTCGCGCGCTGGGGCGAGCGCACGGCGGGGCCCCTCATTGCAGCAGGAAGAACCCCGAGGTCAAGGCGCGTGTCTGCGGCCGATGCCAGCGACGCGAAGGGCGGCAAACCTGGCCGGCGAACCACCACCCTTACCACTCACCGCACGAGCGCCCCCACCCTCGGATTGGCGAGGATCCGCACCACGTTCAGGTGTTCGAGGCTCGCCAGCACGACATCCGGCGCCACCCCGTAGTCGATCAGGCACGCCACTTCGTCGACGCCCACAGCCTCGACCTTGTCGATCATGTCGAGGCACTTGCCGTGCGAGCCGAACAGGCCGCTCATGTGGAAGTACTTCTCAAACGACGCGTCGAGCACAAGGTCGACATCTTCGGGCGTGACGTTGGCGAGGTCGATGTTCTGCGCGTTCTGCAGGAACGGCACCGAGCAGATGTGCGCCGAAGCGAGGCTCAGCGAACCGTGCAGGTAACGCTTCATCGGGCCGCGCACGAGGTCGTGCACTTCGTTGTCATCTTCGCCGACGAAGGTGTGCAGCATGAGCGTCACGGTGCCGCGGCCCGGGTGGCCGGCCTGCCGCCACGCCTCGTGGTATTCGGCGATCTTGTCGCCGAGGCCCTCCAACGTCTGGCCGAGCAGGTGGGTCAGGATGTTGGCGCCGAGCCTGCCGGCCATGCGGAACGTCTCCGGGTTGCCGGCGACGGTGATCCACAGCGGCACATCCTTCTGCACGGGGCGCGGCAAGGTGCGGATCAGGACCTCCTCCCCTTGCGGGTTCAGCACGCGGTGGCTCTCGCCGCGCCACAGCTTGCGCAAGGTCTCGATGCTCTCGGCGAACACTTCCTTGCGACGATCGAACTTGTCCTGGTTGTTGCCGATGACGAAGTCGTTCGGCACCCAACCGCAGGCGACGCCGAGACCGATGCGACCGTTCGACAGATTGTCGACGACAGCCCATTCTTCCGCGACGCGGATCGGATCGTGCAAGGGCAGCACCACACTGCCCGCGCACAGCTGGATGCGTTCGGTGCGCGCCGCCAGCGCAGCACACAGAAGCGACGGATTGGGCGACAGGCCGCCGAAGCTGTGGAAGTGGCGTTCGGGCATCCAGAGGCGCGCAAAGCCGTGTTGATCCGCCCACACCGCGCTGTCCTGGATCAAGCGGTACTTGTCGCGTTCGTGGTCGGCGGTGTCCTGGTTGGCAAAGTAGTAGAGGCTGAACTGCATGGTCGTGGCGAGCGAACGGGAGCTTGTGGAGCAATGCGCGGCGAGCGCGTGCACGCACAACACTACGACGTGCATTGCCCCGTGCGGGCCTGGGGGCATCAGCCGCATTGCGTAGAGGTGCGTCCGCTCATGGACCCGCCACGGCGCGATTGCGCCGCCAGTGGACCAGTGCAGCCAGTCAATTGGGCGACCCTCAGTGGATCTGCACTTGGAAGCCCTCGGAGGTCACGACCCCGAGACTATTGGCGGCGGCGTCCAGCACCGCAAACTGGCAGTGCAACGTGGCGGCAAAGGTCGCCGCGCTCAACGGAAAGCTGACGGCGACTTCGCCCGTGCCATTGGCGGCGACAAACAAGCCGGCAACCGGGCTCACCCAGAGGAAGTTGCCGGGCGCGCCCGACAAGGGCAACGCCTGCGGGAGACCAAATGAGAAGGCACCGAGCGAACCCGGGCTGAAGGGCGTGGTCACACCGAGGGTCTGCGTGCAGCGATACGCGCGCGCAAACGACTGCAGGGCGCCGATCGACAGGGTTCCGTGACTGCCGTAGTGGCTGACGACGATCGGCCAGCAGCTGCGCCTCGCGAAGACTTCCATCGCGCCCGACACTTCCTGCTGCCAGACGACCACCTGGCCGTGGCGGTCGATGGCCGGCAGCTTGTGCCCACCGCGCGAAGGGGACGTCAATTGCACCGTCGCCGGATTGGCGAGCCAGACCTCGGGCCCGATGCCGGTGAGTTCGTAGCTCGCCTGACCATCCTGGTCGCCCTGTGCAAGGCGGCTGCCGCTGGTGCCCGCGGCAATGGTCGTCACCGCGCCAGTCGCGAAGGCGTAGCGCATCGGCGTCTGCGCATCACCCACGACCGCCTCGAACACAAACGCCGAGCCGTCCGGCAGCAGACGCCCGTGACGGTTGCCACCACCGCTGCCGCTCGTGAGCGGCCCGGACGTCGTGCTCGTCGCGAGGTCGTGGACAAAGAGCTCCATGTGGTCGCCAACGAGCTTCTGGAACAGCACCCGATCGCCCTGCACATGGGGCAGGCGGCGCCCGGGGCCGCTGGCCGTGGTGATCGGAACTGGCAACGCCGCACCAGCGCTATCGACGACGAACACCTCGAGCTGGCCCTGCACAACGTCCTGGTAGACGACGCGCGAACCATCGCCGGCGATACTCGGCATCGGCAGCAGGTTGGCGCTGGCGACGAGGACATCGGTCGCGGCCTGGCGGTCGAGCACGTGCACGCCGGTGGCATTCCAGAACGCGATGCGGTTGCCGTCATCGCTGATCGAGAGCGGCGGCGAAGGATCCAGCACGCCGTGGCCAACGCGCACGTCGACGCCGGAGGTCAGCTGCACCGCCGGGGTCCCGTCGGTGGCGACGGCGAACAGTTCGCGCGAAGCGCCGACCATCGCCACATAGGCGACCACATCGGCATCGCGCGCGAGCACCGGGAAACGACCACCGATGCCGCTGCCACTGGTCAGCGGCACCGCCGACTGCGCCAGGACCTCGACGGCGGTCAGGATGCCAAACGCGACCACGAGTTGGAGGTTCATTGCAGAGTCATCCTCACGACGCGTCCACTGCTGCTGCTCGTAAACCAGACCGTGCCGTCGGGGGCCACGCACAAGCCGTCCTTCAGTTGCCGGGAGTTCGACGGGATCAGGTGGGAAACCGACGTGTTGGTGATCGGGTCGAAATCGACGATGTAACCAGCCCCGCGAGTACCGAGGTAGATGTGCCCATTGGGGCCGACATCGATAGGCCCGCCGGAGCCACCCAGCGGAATGTTGTGGGTGACGAACGTGCCCGTTTGCACGTCGAACTCCCCCAACTGCGACGACAACCAATAGCTGATCCACACCTTGCCGTTCGCCGCGGCCACAAACGCCGGGCCGCCAACCGGGGTCGGCGACTGCTGCGTCAGCACGCCATTGTGGATGCGCGCGATGGCATTGCCCTGGTAGAGCGGCACGAAGATGTCCCCGCTCGCCGGATCGAAGTGGCCGCCGACGGGCCACGAATTGGCGGGCATCACTACGGACGTCCCAAACGTGCTCGTCGCGATATCGAACGGCGTGAGGCGCCAGTTGACGTGGTCGCTGATCCAGACCTTGCCGTTGTTTGTCACCGTGGGGATGGCAAACGTCGCGTTCGCATACGGCGCCGCAAAGCGCGTGAGCGCGCCGGTCGCGCGGTCGAAGCGGCCGAGACCATCCCCAGTATTGTAGAACCCGGTCCACACGCGGTCCTTGTCGTCGACGCACAGGCCATCGGGTTGCTGCCACGGCGCAGTCGGGTAGTAGGTCGGCGCGCCCGTCTGCGGGTCAATCTGGATCAAACGGTGCGAGGTCGGGTCGCTGCACCAGATGACGCCGCGCGAGTCCGCGGCGATCTGGTCAGGAAACCCGCCAAACACGTATTCGGTGAACGTCGCAGTCAACGCATCGGTACCGCCGGTGGCGAGCTGGGTCGATTCCCGCGCAAAGACGACGCCCTGATCGACGAACTCGACGAGGTCGTGGGTCGCAGTGAGCGTGTGCCGTCGTTCGGCAAACACCAGCTGGTCACCACCGCCGGTCGCCGCGCCGCGCCGGACTGCGAAACAAGGATCCTCGGCGTCGTCCAACGGTGCGGGCGGTGCATCAAGCCCCAGAGGAACGCGGTTCACGAGACCACAGCAACCAGCCGCGTCGAAGCAAACCCAGACCTCGGCATCGTGCACGGCAAAACCATCATGCTGCAGGCCAAAGGCGTGCACCGCATTACCATGCCAATCGAATGTGCGCCGGTGCACTGGCGTGAAGACGCCGTGGCCCAGGTCGGCGGCGTGCTGGCCGAGCCATGCCGCGGCAGCGGCTGGATCGCGGGCGATCGGCAGCGGAGCCTTCGCGTCCCACACGAGGAACGGTAACCCGCCGCGTCGCACGGTCCGATACGCGAGGTTGCCCATTGCGAACGGTTCGCTGGTGGCGAGCCGGCGGTTGGGCACCTGGTCGCGCAGAACCGGCGGCGTCGCCTGTTGGGCGTGGACAGTCGGAATGGCCAGCAGGAACGCAAGGAGGCTGGTGCGGATCAAGTTTCCTCAGACTCAAGAGACCTGCACCATAGCCTAAGTCCAGCAAAGGGCAGCCCCCTCCTGAGCAGAAGAGCCCTTGTGACCGCCGGCACGGGCCCCCTGATCGCCCAGCTGCTGCTCCAAGAAAATCGGCCAGGAACTCGCCCCCCATGCCCCACTTGCCCTTGGTGCCTTGCAGATCGCGAGGCCCAGGAGCAACCGATGCAGGACCGCAGCGACCCTTCCCCGTTTTCCGCCGAACTCCCCCTTTCCCCGTTTGCCGACCCCAACGACCACCGGCACTTCCAGTCGCTCGTGCGCGACTACTTCGTGCGGCGTGGCCAGCGCCTGAAGTTCCGCGACAATCTGTCGGCCACCGACGAACATGGCATGAGCCATGGTTTCTACAACCTGGCCCAGGTCTGCCAGCAAGCGCCGCGCGGCAGGTGGCCGGGCCTCGTGCGCGACCATCTCGACCGGTCCGACGTCCGGCTGATTCAAGGCGTAGCCGAGTCGATGGTGGCGAGTCGCTTCGCAGAAGTGCGCGACAACCTGCTGCTGCGCATCTACCCCGAGGACTACCTCGCGCAGTGCCCGAGCAATGCCATCGTGCACCGCACCGACCTGCCGGGCACCGTCACCGTGCTCGTGCTCGATGCGCCGAGTTCGGCCATGGCCTTGGCGACGCCGATTGCCGAGCACTGGGGGGTGCCGAAGCAAGAACTCTTCGCGCGCGCCCTGGCCAACGTGGCGGAACGTCCCTACCCGTGGAAACGCCTCACCCTGCCGCCGCCGTGCGATCCGTTCGACTACGCGACCGGGGATCTCTACGTGACCTCGCTGGCGCTGTGCCCGGGCCGGCTCGCGAAGCGCGGCCAGCATGGCAACCTGCTGGGCCTGCCCCACCGCGGCATCCTGCTCAGCTACCCGATCGACCGGCTGCCGAGCCTTGCCCCATTGGAAGCGTTGTTTGTGATGACCCACGGCATGTTCCGCGACGGCCCGGGGTCGATCACGCCGCACCTGTACTGGCATACCCCGGATGGCCGATTCCTGCGCATCCAGGGGTCGCAGGAGGGAGATCGGGTGCGCGTGGCGCCTTGCCCCGAGTTCCTGGCGCTCTGGGAGCGGCTGCGCCCTGCCAGTGGCCGGAGTTGAACGGCCATACGGCTGTCGATTGCGGCCGGCGCCGCGCTATCGTGCGCGCGGTCCATGATCCTCACCTCTCCTGATCCGTTCCGCCTCGACGGCAAGGTCGCGGCCATCACCGGTGCCGGCTCCGGCATCGGCGCCGCCATCGCATTGTTGTTTGGGCAACGCGGGGCGTCGGTCGCCGTGCTCGAACTCGACCCGGTTGCCGGCGCGCGCGTCGTTCAGGACCTGCGTGGCCACGGCATCGATGCCGAGTTCGTGCCGTGCGACGTCACCCAGGATGCGGGCGTCGCTGGGGCCTTCACGAAGGTGAAGGAGCGTTTTGGCCACCTCGACATCCTCGTCAACAACGCCGGCATCGGCCACGTCGGCACCCTGGCCTCCACCCACGAAGCCGACTTCGACCGCCTGTTCGCCGTGAACGTGAAGGGCGTGTTCCTGTGC
Source organism: Planctomycetota bacterium (assembly GCA_020851075.1). GTDB lineage: Bacteria > Planctomycetota > UBA1135 > UBA1135 > UBA2386 > JADZDL01. The sequence goes on from JADZDL010000028.1 coordinate 70,763, forward strand.
AGCAAGCACGCGATGCCACACCTGATCGAACGCCAGGGCGTGATCTGCAATCTGGCTTCGATCGCGAGCCTGATCGGCATCGCCGACCGGTTTGCGTATTCGATGACGAAGGGCGCGGTGCTCACGATGACCAAGTCGGTGGCGCTCGACTACATGCCGTACGGCGTGCGCTGCAACTGCATCTGCCCGGCCCGCATCCACACGCCGTTCGTCGATGGTTACCTGGCCAAGAACTACCCTGGCCAGGAAAAGGAGATGTACGACAAGCTCGCGGCCTACCAGCCGATGGGCCGCATGGGCACGCCGATGGAAGTCGCCGAGATGGCACTATTCCTCTGCTGCGATGCGAGTCGGTTCGTCACAGGACAAGCTTTGCCGCTGGACGGCGGCAAGCTCACCGGGTGAGGTATTTGAACATGCAACTGTTCCGCTTTGGTTCCCCCGGCCGCGAACGTCCCGCCGTGCAGATGCCCGATGGGCGACGGCTTGATTGCTCTTCGTTTCCGAGCGATTTCGGCCCCGAGTTCTTCGCCACGAATGGCCTCGAACGACTGCACACGTTCGTGCGTTCGCATGCCGACACCCTGCCAGCCGTGCCCGCCGACGTGCGGTACGGCCCCTGCATCGGCCGCCCCCACAAGCTGTTCTGCATCGGCCTCAACTACCGCGACCACGCGCGGGAAACGGGTGCCACGTTGCCGGCGGAGCCCGTCGTGTTCGCGAAAGCGACGTCGGCGATCTGCGGCCCCAACGACGACCTGATGCTGCCGAGAGGCTCGGAGAAGACCGACTGGGAAGTGGAACTGCTCGTCGTGATCGGCAAGACCGCGCGGTATGTCGAGCGGGCAGCGGCGATGGACCACGTCGCCGGGTATGCACTGCACAACGACTACAGCGAACGCCACTGGCAGCTCGAACGCGGCGGCCAGTGGGTCAAGGGCAAGAGCTTCGACACGTTTGCGCCGATCGGGCCGTTCTTCGTGCCGAAGGAGCAGATCCCGGACCCGCAGAATCTCGACCTCTGGCTCACCGTCAACGGCAAGCAGCGCCAGAAGTCGAACACGCGCGAGATGGTGTTTGGCGTAGCCGACATCGTGAGCTACCTGAGCCACTGCCTCACGCTCGAGCCAGGCGATTGCATCACGACGGGCACGCCCGCCGGCGTGGGCCTCGGTTGCAACCCACCCGAATACCTGAAGGCCGGCGATCTCGTCGAGCTGTCGGTGCAGGGCCTTGGCACGCAGCGCCAGCGCGTCGTGCCGTACGCGGAGTCGCGATGAAGCGCCACGGCATACGGCTTGGTGTCCGCGCCGAGTGCCTCGCGGAATACACGCGCTACCACGTGCGGATCTGGCCCGAGATCGAAGCGGCGATCCACGCCGCCGGCATCCGCAACTACTCGATCTTCCACTTCCAAGGCGAGCTGTTTGGTTACTACGAATACGTAGGCCCGCCCGAACAGTACGCCGAACGCATGCGAACTCTCGCTGCGGCCCCGCGCATGCGCGAATGGTGGGACATCATGGAAGCCATGCAGATCCCCCACCCCGCGCGCCAACCAGGCGAATGGTGGGCCGCCATGGAAGAAGTGTTCCACCAGGACTGAAGCCACCGAAGCCGCCCTCTACTCGCCATGAAGATCACCCACGTCGACACCGCGTTGCTGCGCGTTCCGCTGCAACAGCGCACGATCACCGACAGCCAGAGCACCGTCACCCACGTTGAGTTCCTGCAGGTCGTGTTGAAGACCGATGCCGGCCTCACGGGTTATGGCATGAACTGGAGCTACACGCCGGGCCTGCGCACTGCGCAGATTGCCGTGCAGGAAAACTACGCGCCGATCCTGATCGGCAAGGACCCCGCGTTCCGCAAGCAGATCACGAAGGAGTGCTTCTTCAGCAACCACTTCATCGGCCGGGTCGGCAGCACGCGCGTCGCCCTCGCCGCGTGCGAATACGCGATGTGGGATCTGGCCTGCAAGCAGGCCAACCTGCCGCTCTGGCGCTACCTCGGCGCGTGCCGCGACAAGGTGAAGGCCTATAGCACGGATGGCGGCTGGCTCACCTGGAGCCAGGACGACCTGATCCGCGATGCGATGAACCTCGTGTCGCGCGGTTTCGACGCCGTGAAGATCAAACTCGGCCGCCCCGATCCGCGCGAGGACCTGCGCCGCATCGCCGCCGTTCGCAAGGCTGTCGGCGACCACATCGATATCATGACCGACGTCAACTGCGCATGGACGCTGGCGCAGGGCAAGCAGTACGGCGGTCGCCTGAAGGACTACGACGTGAAGTGGCTCGAAGAGCCGATGAAGCCCGAAGACGTCACGATGCACGCCGAACTCGCGCACGCGATCGAAACGCCGATTGCAGTCGGCGAGACGATCTTCACGCGCGAAGCGTTCCGCGACTACATCGCCGCGGGCGCCGTACACTACGTGCAGGCCGACTCGACGAAGCTGCTCGGCATCGACGAATGGCTCGAAGTCGCCGCCCTCGCCGCGAGCTACAACCTGCCCGTCGTTCCGCACACGAACGTGCAACACAAACTGCACGTGCAGCTCGCCGCCGCCACGCCCAACTGCGTGCTCGTCGAAAACTGCTACGAGTCGCTGAATGAGATGTGGGAGGAGCCGATCTACGTGAAGGACGGCTTCTACAACCTGCCCCAGGAACCCGGCGTCGGCCTGCGCATTCGCGACGCAGTGATCGCCGAGCACCGCATCGGCTAGGCGAATCTGCCGTGAAGACCCCGCGCATCGACAGCCATCAGCACTTCTGGCGCTACTCCGCAGCGGAGTTCGCTTGGATCGACGACTCGATGGCGCCCCTGCGGCGCGATTTCCTGCCCGAGCACCTGCGCCCCGAACTCGATGCGGCCGGCATCGACGGCTGCATCGCCGTGCAGGCGCCGCAGACGCTCGACGAGACGCGCTTCCTGCTCGGGCTCGCCGCAGAGAACCCCTGGATCCGCGGGGTCGTCGGTTGGGTGGACCTGCAGTCGCCAGCCGTCGACCAGCAGTTGCGCGAGTTCGCGCGCGATCCGCACTTTGTCGGCGTGCGCCACATCGCCCAGGCCGAACCCGACCCGCGGTTCCTCGTGAGCGAGCCGTTCCTGCGGGGCCTCGCGGCCCTGGCCCCCTACGACCTCGTCTACGACGTGCTCGTCTTCCCGCACCAGCTGCCGGCGGCGATCGAACTGGCCGGGCGCTTTCCGGGCCAACGACTCGTGCTCGACCACCTGGCCAAGCCCGATCTGCGGGGTCCGGACCTCGCCAACTGGGCCCGCGACCTGCGCGAACTGGCCCGCCACGAAAACGTCACCTGCAAACTCTCGGGCCTCGTAACCGAAGCCCCCTGGAGCACTTGGACGCCCGACCTGCTGCGCCCCGCGTTCGCGGTCGCGCTCGAGGCGTTCGGCCCCAAACGCCTGCTGTTCGGCAGCGACTGGCCAGTGGCCCTCTGTGCGAGCGGCTACCGGCGCTGGGTGGAGACCGTCGAACTGTGGCTGGCCGAACTGCCCGAATCCGACCGCGCGGCCATCTTCGGCGGTAACTCCGTGCGCTGCTACCAGTTGCCGAAAGTCTGAGCTGGACGACGCGTACCCGGCCCCACGCTCCGCCGCATCCTGGTCCCGGATCCGGGCCACCGAACTTGTTCCGCCAATTGGCTCGGACACTTTGCGAATCCCTAATTCCTGCCGCGATCGGTAGCCCCAGGGGGGCGTTCTCTTTTTTGGGTGTCGATGGGTTGCCAGGGTCGCCCAGACCCAATAGATAGTGGCCCCCTACGGCGAGCGGCCCGTTCTCGTCCCACCCTTGGTATGGTCAGTTTCCGGCCGCGTGTTCGTGGGATCCGTGCATTCGGTCGGGTGCACGGGTTGGTGTTCGCTGTGCATTGTGCTCTGCAGCGCCTCGACGCAGGTCGCTGATTTCCGTGGGTCGCTCCATTCCGTTCCATGCCGGAGGGGCCCACAACGTGAATCGATGGTCAGGTCGTTCCCGTGAAATCCGCCCCCCTCCGCCGAAGCCCCCCCGCTGCAAAGTACCTCGCCCAGCGCGCGACTGCCCGCCGGCATGCCGTCGGCGAGCAGCGCAGCACCACATGGCCCGACCGGATGGCGGCCGTCGGCAGCGAGCGGTGCGACAACAGGTTGGTGGCGAAGCCACCCGTTGAGGAGGATTAGCGTGAAGGTATCTCGGCGTTTCACGGTCAAGGGCAAGTCTGCCTACGAAGGTATTCCGTTCGGCAAGCGGACCTCAGAGATCCGCAATACGAACGGATCCATGGTGTTCGAGGCGCGCGACATCGACGTGCCGACCCACTGGAGCCAGGTCGCAGTCGACATCCTGGCCCAGAAGTACTTCCGCAAGGCAGGTGTGCCCCAGCTTGGCGCCGACGGCAAGCCGCTGCTCGACGACGACGGCAATCCGGTGCTCGGCGGCGAACGGGATGCGCGGCAGGTCTTCCACCGCCTCGCCGGTTGCTGGCGCCACTGGGGTGAGGAGTACGGCTACTTCGATGCGCCCGAAGACGCCCAGGCGTTTGAAGACGAGCTGAGCCACATGCTGGCGGCCCAGCACGCGGCTCCGAACTCGCCGCAGTGGTTCAACACGGGCCTGCACTACGCCTACGGCATCACCGGTCCCGCCCAGGGCCACTGGTTTGTTGACGATTCCGCGACGAGCCAGGCTGCTGGGGGTCGGGCTGCCGGATCGCCGGCTGGCGAAAGTGGCCAGCTCCGCAAGAGCCGCAACGCCTACGAACGCCCCCAACCACACGCGTGCTTCATCCAGGCCGTGTCCGATGACCTCGTCAACGACGGCGGCATCATGGACCTGTGGACCCGCGAAGCCCGCCTGTTCAAGTACGGCTCGGGCACCGGCTCCAACTTCTCGCAGCTGCGCGGGGAGAACGAATCGTTGTCGGGCGGCGGCAAGAGCTCGGGCCTCATGAGCTTCCTGCGCATCGGCTACCGGGCCGCGGGCGCCATCAAGTCCGGTGGCACCACGCGCCGGGCCGCGAAGATGGTCTGCCTCGATCTCGACCACCCCGACATCGAGAACTTCGTCAGCTGGAAGGTCAACGAAGAGCAGAAGGTCGCGGCGCTCGTCACGGGCAGCAAGCTCATCAAGCGGCACCTCAACGCCGTCATCAACCACTGCCACACGACGGATGCCGAAGGCAAACCCGTCGTCAATACGATCCCACGCGAGAACCAGGGCCTGCACAAGGCGCTGGTCGAAGCCCGCGCCGCCTGCGTTCCCGAGATGTACCTGCAGCGCGCACTGCAGCTCGGCAAGCAGGGCCTGCACGCGATCGACGTGCCCGAATACTCGACCGACTGGGACGGCGAGGCCTACAACACGGTTTCGGGCCAGAACTCGAACAACTCGGTGCGCGTGCCGAACGAGTTCTTCCGCGCCGTCGAAGAAGGCGGCAAGTGGCGCCTGATCCGCCGCACCGACCGCGGCGTCGCCAAGGAAGTCGACGCGCGCGAGCTGTGGGACAAGGTCGCCTACGCGGCCTGGGCCTGCGCCGATCCGGGCGTGCAGTACGACACGACCATCAACGAGTGGCACACCTGCCCCACCGATGGCCGCATCAACGCGAGCAATCCGTGCTCCGAGTACATGTTCCTCGACGACACGGCGTGCAACCTCGCGTCGATCAACCTGACGAACTTCCTGCGCGAAGACGGCTCGTTTGACATCGAGGGTTACAAGCACTCGGCGCGCCTGCTCACGATCGTGCTCGAAATCAGCGTGCTGATGGCCAGCTTCCCGAGCCAATCGATCGCCCAACGCAGCTACGACTACCGCACGCTGGGCCTCGGCTACGCTAACCTCGGGACCGTGCTCATGCGCCTGGGCATTCCGTATGCCTCGCCCAAGGCCTACGCGATCGGCGGCGCCCTGTCGGCGATCCTGTCCGGCGAGGCGTATGCGACGTCGGCC